>NZ_JASSVO010000007.1:0-124687 GCF_030541085.1 Marinobacter sp. ST-43 | reverse complement strand
CAAAGTGGAACTGCAGGACCACGACAGCCAGACCCTGAACCGGGAATGGCTGCTCACCGCCATCACCCACACCGGCAAACAGCCCCAGGCTCTGGAAGAAGAGGGTGGCAGCGAGCCCACCCGCTATCACAACACCTTCAGCGCCATCCCGGCCGACAAAACCTGGCGCCCCCTGTGTAATCACAAACCCGTGATGGACGGCCCCCAGATGGCTCTGGTCACTGGCCCGGACGGGGAAGAAATCCACTGCGACCAGTACGGCCGGGTGAAAGTACGATTCCCGTGGGATAGATACTCAAAGAACGACGAACACAGCAGCGCCTGGTTGCGCGTGGCCCAGGGCTGGGCCGGCGGCCAATACGGCTTCATGGCCCTGCCCAGAATCGGCCACGAGGTCATCGTCAGCTTTCTGGACGGCGACCCGGACCAGCCCATCATCACCGGAAGAACCTATCACGCCACCAACACACCGCCGTACGCGCTGCCGGAGCACAAAACCCGCACCACCCTGAAGACCAAAACCCACAAGGGTGAGGGCAGCAACGAGCTACGCTTTGAAGACGAAGCGGGCGAAGAACAGATCTACGTGCACGCCCAGAAAGACCTGGACCTGCTCACCGAACACAACCGCACGGAAGTCATCAAGAACGACAGCCACCTGACGGTGGAGAACAACCGCTTCAGCCACACCAAAGGCAACCGCCATCACACCGTGGATGGCGAAAAGCGCGAGCAAACCGGCAAAGACCACAGCTTCAATGTCACCGGTACTCTGCACCTGAAAGCCGGCACCGCCTGGCTCAGTAATTCCGGTACCGAGCTGCACATCAAAGCCGGCCAGAAAGCCGTCATTGAGGCCGGCGCCGAAATCACCCTGAAAGCCGGCGGCAGCTTCGTGAAGATCGATCCCAGCGGCGTGGCCATGGGGGGCGCGAGTATCAAGATGAATGCCGGTGGGACTGCAGGTAAAGGCAGTGGGCAGAAGGTGCAGGTGCCGGAGATGCCTGGGTTGGTGGATGCTGGTGGTGCGTATACCGACCCTGCTGCGCTGGCCACGGTCGGCCAGAGAACCAATGCGCAACCGGATGCCCAGATTCGCGCGCTGCAGGAAGGCAAAGCCCTGACCTCCATTTGCCAGGCAGAAGAGAGCACATCGGGAGATGGGTCCGATGTTTGATGTTTTCGACGCACCTTCACAAACCAGCGCTCAGCTTCAGGACATGCATTTCAATTATGTCCTGATTGATGGCAGCAAACGCGCAGAGGCGGAACGCTGGCTGTACGAGCTTGTTGACACCCCGGACTATCGCAATCTTTTTGATGGCACTGAATGGGCATCGATTCGCGATGTTGCACCGTTGCTGGTGCGCACCGACCGGGGCCACCCGTTGTTGGAACAACTGTCTCTGGAAGGCAAAGCACAAGAGTGGGGTTACGCGATCGCCAGTGATGAATCGTTGGACGCGTTAGCTGATCATCTACGCCGGTTTATCATGGTACGCCACCCCTTGGGCTACAACGTCATGTTGCGGTTCGCCGACCCCACCGTCGCAAGGGTCCTGCTGGCTTCTTCCGGTGATGGTGGGGTGCCCGAATACTGGTCTCCGTATACTGCGGTAAAACTCCCGGACGCCTTATGGGATGGCTGGCACCTTCAGATACGCCCGGACTGGTTACCGGAGGTTGGCGTTGGACGGAACGTGGAGAGTAGTGCGTCATTTCGACTGGGAGAACTCACCCTCAGCGGTTTAACGGACACTGATCGACGCGCAACGTTGGTCAAATTGATGCAGCACCTTGAGACCTATTTCCCGAGTAGAGTGGCGTCAAACGTAAGGCAGGCTTTGATAAAGGATATTCGGACCATCATGGAACAGGCGTTGGCCAATGCCTATGAATCGCTACAGGCCTTGCTCCACTGGTGTACCGTATACGGTTATCTGGGAGAGCTGTCGCTATGGCATACAGCAGCCCCTGGTGTTTATGACCTTTTTCATCGGTGGCCAGGAACGGCCGCAGAAGCCCAGGCCAGAGAAGCGGCGATGATCGCCATGTCCTCTGCTGGAGCCCAAGTGCAAGGAGAGCCGATTCATGGGTAAGCAACTTACTAACCCCATAGCAGCCGCCGACCGCGCAAGCCTGGCAAGCACCACGGCTCAGGGTGCCTGCCCTTTGACCCGTGCGGATATTCAGTTGATCCCGGTACGATACGCTTATGCCGATGAGGCGGCGGAACACCCCTCATTGGAGCCGCGGTTCAACCTCGAATTTCAGCCGATTGGCATTCGCCAGATACGGGATGGCTACCTGTACCTGTTCCATTCGGATGCGCCTGACATTCTGCATGAATACGAAGTCAAAGACGGCGGCGCGGTCACCAAACGTTTATGGCAAGGTAATGAAGCCTCTCAGGATCAGCGTACCGGAACCCCCGATACACCAGCTATCGTGGTGCCGCGCCGTGGGCATGTCGATGTGTTTTTCTCGTCCACGCAGCTGACCGCGAAAAAGTGCAGCATGCTTATTAGCTGGGAAGATTACCGTAAACAGGTGATGCAGCGGGTGAGATTGTCGGGTTATTGCCCCATCAACGGCAAGCCCCAGCTATTGAGCCAGGCAAGTCTGGAATCGCTACTGACCCACCCGGACACGCAAACCGTGCCCATGGATGGGAAAACCCATTTACCCTCCTGGTACTGGGCCCAAAATACACTGGATACCGGCTCTGAACCGTTCGCCCATCGATTGGCGGCTTATGATCTGGACCATGCGTACATCGTGGTTGATGATTTTATGGGCCACATTGACGACCTGTTGGATGCCTGGGCCATTGTGGATACCAACCATAACGCATGGTTGGAGGCAGAGGACGCGAAATACTATCCTGCGCGCTTCATCAGCGATCTGATTCGATTGGATGACGACCGAGTCGCTGAGTTGGCCCGCGCGTTTTCGGAGCAGGTCGAAGATGAAGATGCCAAGGCATTGTTTGAAAAGGTTGCTGTGGGGAGCCGCGACCAACATGTTCAGTTGAAGGAACTGATCGAAGACTTCCCGGAATATCAGCAAAGCGCCCGAAAAGTCGCCGGCCCCAGCACCTATAGCTATATGCCGTCCGACCATGAGCGGGTCACCAGAGTGCGTAACGCAGCTGACGCGCTGGCAACAGACATGGGACTGTCGCAGCGCGAATTGTTCAGTATCGTCGAGTCCATGTCGGACTATCAGTCCAACCTTGTTGACGGCTCCGATTTCGCTGGTGAGCAAGGCATTGCTGACCTGGTGAAGCTTGACGACATGAATGCCTATCTGGAACAGGCGCAGCAACACCTGTCGAAATTCTCCGAAGAGAAACGACGCATCGTCACGGATATCCAATCTTTGTTGTCCACCTTCTACCTTCATGGTCATCTGTATGACCGGAAAAGCGAAGACAGCTACATGGCGCTGCTGAAAATGGACAACGGTCTGATTGCAGTGCTCACGGAGTGGGCACAAGCATCGGGTGATTTTTCATTCCTGAAGCAATTCTACTTTGAGGAGATCGGGCATCAGCATTTGATCTCGCTGGATCTGAAACCCGAGATCATCCCTGGCACGTTAAAAGATGTAATCGACGGCCTGAAAGCCATTATGGATGCCAAGCAAGCTCCGGCGGCATACAAGGAATGGGTTCAGCTGGTTGAGCGGAGCCCCCACTTGCAATTTCCATCTCTTTCAGAGGGCGCTGCCGCACAACTCAGCCACCACCTGGCCCAGCTCAATATTACCGGTCGATTGGCGGTATTCGAGTTGGTTCAAGCGGCGGATGCCGCCGATTTGCATGGCCGTCTAAGGCAAGTGTTTGAGCGCATGGATCCTGGCCTGCGGGCCCACGTCTTCGAGAACCAGAGGCTGTACCAGATTGATCTGGAGATTGCCGATGCTGACAGCCTTACCAGGCATGAATCTCTCGTGAAGGAAATCGAACGGCTTGCCAAGTTACGTGAGGAGGTTTTGGAGCGGGAAAATCGCCTTCAGCAGCGGCATAGCGAGGCCAGTACCCGAGACCGTCGCCGATATAAACGAGAGTACGATGAACAGATCCGAGCCATCCGAGCCCAAAAGCAAGAGCTGACCAATCAGCTCCGTGAGCGAGGTTTTCAACTGATGGATACGTCCCCGGTTGAGGGGGATAACCACAGCGGAGCGCTCTTGATTGCTGGGTTGACCCGGACCGCATACGGCCATGCGGTGCAATCCGAAGTTGATGAACTGAAACGCCTGAGAGACCGTGGTGGGCTTACTCGCATGATGGATTATGGGCGGGGTATCTTGACCTCTGGGCAAGACAAGCTGGAGATGCCGAAACGCATTGGCGGCATGGGATTGGTGTCGTTTATGGGATTGGTTGGGGCTGTTGGAACATGGGATGCAATCAAAAAATTGATAAATGACGATCCGGATGGAAGCTGGGCAGACGCGTTTTCCGGAGCCACGGGCACAATCGGCGCGGCAGCCAGCGTTTTGACCATTGTTAGCAGTGCGCGTCTGAATTATTACTATAATGCCATTTCCCAGGCGGATGAGGTTCTGACGCGGTTGGCACGGGTGAATGTGTGGGGGGGAACCGTTGCGGCTTGGGCGGGATTTTTCTCGGCTGGCGCAGATGGCATAAAGCAGTTTTTCTCCATGATTGACAGTAACAAAAGTGGTGGGGAGCGGACTGGAGCTGGGCTAACGTTAAGCGGTGATGTTTTGCTTGGAGCAGGTAGCTGGCGAATGGCTAGAACCGGATCTGCAGGTATCTATCACGTCCTCCGCAAAACCTCTGCGGACATCACTTGGAAATCGGTAAATCGGGGGATGTTGTCACTGGCCGGTGGTTTGTTCCGGGGGTTGAATGTTTACCTGTGGATAGGCACCGCCTTGGTCTGTATTGGTAACTGGGTACAAAGTTATTTCAAGCGAACGGACGTACAGCGCTGGTGTGAGCAGAGCACTTGGGGCAATGACGCCAAGGGTTGGGATACGAATCAGCAACGCCATGAACTGGCCAAGGTCATTTACCAACCCACTCTGTCAGTGAGGGCAGAGCAAGCCGCGTTGGATGGGCGGACAAGTTATTGCGCCTTTCGCCTGGAATTGCCCGGACTGAGTTCGCTGGAAGTAGATAACATGGAATGGGCAATCCTGCGGCAGGAAGGCACGGCCTGGGACCCTGATCACGACTACTGGAATCAGGCCATTACTACCAAGAGGATGGGCACGGCGGGTGTTGCTTTGGAGCTTTCCCTCACCGGAGCCGACCTTGATACGACTGACGGTTTCTACCTGGCCTTCCGTTACAAGACAGCAAACTCCCCCAACTGGTTGCCAGAGACAGACAAGGCGTACCATTACAAGCTGACCTTGCACGAGCAGGGTAATTTGCCGATGGTCGGCGCTAACGAAACGAAAGAGTGGCAGCCAATAACACCTCTGAATGCGCCGGACACTCGATTGACCCCATTGATCATCAACTACTATGCCCTAGTAAACCACCCGATTACGTCCTGACTATGACCAAAGCTAACCAGAGCCCATCACCAAATCAAACATCGCCTGAGCCCGACTGGGAAGTCGGAGTGCGCCGAACCACCAAAGATGGTCGGTTACTGGCTCTGAGTCCGGAACCGGCAACGACAGGTGAAAGGGCGGTGGACGTCAATGCCTGGATTCGACGGAAAACCGATGGCTGGCTGGATTTACAGCATGGCAACTTGTTGTTCGGCGCTGAGTTTTCCCTAATGTTCTTGAGCTTAAGTTTGTTATCCATTGGTTTCTTAGGGTTTGGTCTTATGTTCGCAGTGGGGCCGGACCATTTGGGCAACTGGGATTGGGAGGCGCCACTGTTCATGCTTGTCGGAAACCTCCTGATCTCTCTGCCGTGGGGACTGTACATGCATTTCCTGGGTAACAAAGCCGTGAAAGAAACGCCTCCGGTGAGACTGAACCGGCAGCGCCGGGAAGTGGCTATGCCACGCTGGATAGAGGGGAAGGAATTCAAGCTGCCATTTTGGAATGAGAATGCAGCCGGCTTTGCTTACATGCTTATTGCTTTCACAATCGCCGCCACTCTATATGCTCCTGTGGGCCTAAAAAATAATCCTCCAGAATATGTCCAAAGTGTACGAGATTATTTGCTAATAGCTTTGGTAATCGAAGTCTTAATGGTAGGAGCCTACCTATATTTTGCCCTCCGCCTAAAGAAAAAACACGATCCCAAGCTTGTCTACGAGATCTACCCCTGGGACACGCTGGTTGCCTATATCGAAACGAAACAAAACATTGGCCCTAGCCTGATGGCTACCCACACGGTTCTCACCCTGGCGATTCCGAAACCCGACGACCCGGAATCGGCCTTGGCGGCTGCAAGTATCAACGTCGGCCATGAAACCGCCGGCCTGGCCCAATGGGAGTGTATTCGCCAGTTTATGGAAAACGGTCCCGAGGCTTGCCCGGATCCGAAAGAGGACGAAACCCTGGCCCACTACAAAGCCAAGTGCAGACAAGCCCGCAAAGAGATGTCCTTGTTGCCCTGGCTGGGCAAGAAAGTGGGCGACTGGTTCTTCCAGCGATACCTGGCCCATATCATCACCGAACGCCGCATCAAGACCCTGGCCCTGAAGAGCCTGCCCGAGGAGCTGAAAGCCTGGTCCGCGCCTTTGCCAAAAGAGCAATGGGCCAAGCCATCCGAGGCACTACAGCGTCTGAATCAGCAACTCACTCGTGCTTACGAGCGTGGCCTGAAGTTTACCCAGATGGGACCAGTGTCTGAATGGCAGGCGGGGCGCGAGGGAAAACAGCCACTAAAGCGAAGGACAGGTCGTTTCCAAGCCTGATTGTCTTATTGATTAATGGGCTGCTGTCGGATGCGGGAACCGATTGTTATCAGATGAAGGCGGCGCGCTGACTGAAACTGTCAAGCACTTACCTGGTTAATGGATTGACCAACATGCATTCGACGTATACCAAGCTTCCCGTTGTTAGACATGAGGTGTACCGGAAAGACCGGGCATTAATGTACCAAACGGCTGGACTGCTGTTCGCTACGATCTGCGGTCTCGCCTACTGGTTTTACCTGGATACCTCATCAGTCGTACCGGCAATCATCTTTATTATCTTCACGAGCTTTGTTTTTTGGGGGTATCTGCGGCTGGATTTCGGAAACATCAATCACATGGTTGAAGTGACTCCTCAATTCTTGCGAGTCGATGACTGCCCGTTAGAGGAAATCGCCTGGCGGGATATTGCTCAACTTAAACTGGAAAAGCGTTCCAGTTCACAGGGCGCGCGATCTGCGCTACTGATTATCTATTTGAAGGACGGACACAATTACCGTCTCCCGAAGCCTGGCAGATTCATATCGAAACAGCGCAGGGATGGTGGCATTGTTGCCACCAACCTTTACAACTACGAGGGCGATTACAACGAGATTTTTGAGCAACTTTGCGTGGCGAAAGAGGGCGGGCAATTTGTTCGGTGGCCATCGGATCAGGTCGGGTCAATTGGTCAGGGGGATCCGTCAATCGATACGTGTTCAGTCTTGGTAAACAAGCAGGCTTGATATTTTGAATTGCGGAGCGGGTTCAACAAACGATTCGGATCAATATTATGGACCTGCAGCCTATCGTCCGCAGTTGATTCCTGACCAGCGTGTTCAGCAACAGGATTTGAATCACTCGACGCCGGGTCGCTCGACCTCTTTCCGCCTGCCTTGGGGAAGCACTCATGATGTGATTCCACCCTTAGTGATGGAGCGCACGCCACCAAAAGCGCTTCGACACATCGAAAAAAATGGAAATCTACTTCGTGCTAGGGATTTTCAGGGTGAGTTCAATCACGAGTGCATTCGCTTTGCACGACTGGCCTGGCGGTCAAGGGTTATCAACTTGCTTGAGGTAGGCGGCAAAATGGTAGCTGTCATATTGACGCCATTTGTTTTGATTACCTATTTGATGTTCGTGTATCTGCTTGCTCCCGAAGAGACTTGGCTTTCGGTTCTGCAGGGATTTCTGCCAGCGATATTTTGGGCTATTGGTTTTCCGGCTTCAGCGTGGCTTTGTGCAAGAGTGATCTTTAAGCTTTTCCCAGGATGGTGCGTCAAGAATGGCAAGGGGCCGGAGTGGGAGCTTAATCGGCGAACTGGAATGGTTACTCAGTGGCACTACTCTCGAAAGTTGCCATTTAGAAAACAGATTGCTCCTCAAATCATACAGGCTCCATTTTATGAGTTTGACGGATGGGTTCTGGCTGGAGCTGATCGTTTTGGTCCACGATTCGACTTCGTCTTGTGCCATCGCTATCAAAAGCTGATAGTGCGCATCGGTGACGACTTACTGAGTTGGCACCGCTTTCCAGATATGTGTTACGCGTTCTGGGATTTTATTCAGAACTACATGGATGTGACACGACCTTTGCCTGATATTCCGGCCTTAGAGGCTTATCGTCATCTTGATCCTGTTACGGCGGATCATGACCGAAAAAATAAGAGATCAGCTAGGCATTGGAGGGACATGGACGATAGGACATTTGACCAAAAAGTGCGTCAGATGTTCAGTGATATCAAACGCATTAACATCGAGAAGCGCCCAAACCTGATGGCCAAGAAGGTGCGCTATGCGCACATGACGCCGGAAGATATGTTGGCCTATGGCCGTGGTTCACGACAATCTCGTCAGCGTCGAGCAAAATCCGGATTGAAGAAAGAGCCCATCCGGAGTGTTCCTTCAGATTAGTAAGTGGCGGTTTCCAAGCCTGCGTATCACGTTGCGCAACAAGAACTATATGGATATGAGCCTACACTCACCCCGGGAGGAATTTAATGTCTCTGAGCCCGGATTCAAAGGCCGTAGCAAACTCGCGGGTTCCACCTTGGCGAGTTATTACTGCTCCTATGCTTATCGCCCTGACTCGATTCCCGAGCAAAGCAATCAAACTCAGGAATTGAACCGAACCGGATTAGATCGCTCAGCCAGCTTACGATTACCGTGGGGTAATACCCGTGAAGTGATGCCGCCCACCTTCATGTCAAGAAACCCACCCAGGAAGTTGCGGCGACTGGAGAAAAAAGAGGATCTGTCAGAGAAGTACGGTCTTCACGTTGAGAGTAATCATGAATGCTTCCGGCATGCACCATTGGCTCTCCAGGCTCGATTAGTAAGTATAATTAGTGTTACAGGTGCGTTGTGGGCCTACATTGTTTCTCCCGGATATTTGATAACACTGATTTTGATGTCGCCGTTGTTTACGTCCATTAGTAGAAACTATTCCGAGTACATACAAAGTCTTGGTTTATTCGAATTTATCATGCTTGGAGGCGGCTGGATTCTCATTTTGATGGCCAAACTGGCGTTACGCCTCTTCCCGAAATGGCTTTTACGGAATGGCCGAGGCCCTGAATGGGAATTCAACCGTCGCACCGGCATGATCAAGGTTTGGCAATACCCGAAAAAGTTTCCTTTTCTCCCCAGAAAGCCGCCGGTAGTGGTTGAAAAGCCCTTCTACGAATTCGATGCCTGGTGCTGCGCGAGGGTGGATCGCTTTGGCACTTTGTTTGACCTGGTGCTCTCCCACCGTTACAGCAAACTGGATGTTACCGTTGGCGATATTCTCGGCGCCCACGGCAGTCCCACCATGTGTTACGCCTACTGGGATTTCATCCAGAATTACATGGATATCACCAGGCCGCTGCCGGAACTGCCCATGCTGGAGCAGTATCGACACCTTGACCCGACCACCGCAAAGCATGATCAGGCAACGGGCCGTCCGGCGCGTTACTGGCGGGATATGGATGACAAAACCTTCAAGCAGAAAGTGGACGATATGTTTACCGATGTCTCCATCATCGATACAACACGCAGGCCCGACCTGATGGCGGAAAAGTTGAGTTATGCGTCCTGACTTGTGAACTGGGGGCTTCCATTGCCAACCAAGTAGGACGGCTCTTGTGACTACCCGGTCAAAGTTCCCAAACCCATCATCGGGTAGACTACTCCTTCGAAAGTTGTCCAAAGCATTATTCGAAAAGGAATTCAGTTATGGCTCGCAGGCTTCACATCGCTTTATTTCTGCTTTCCCTTGGTCCGTTTTCTCACGCTGCCGTCTACCAGTGGACAGATGCCAACGGTCAGACCCATTTCGGCGATCGCCCCCCGGCGAAGGCCAGTACCAAGGAGGTGCGCGTCAACGCCGCACCAGCCCAGACCGATGCCACGGCCCGAGACCGGCAGCAGAAAATGACCGAGTTCCTGGAACAGCAACAGCAGGAGCGGGAGGAGCGTCAGGCCAAAGAAGCGAAAGCCCGGCAACAGGCCGAAAAGCAGGAGGAGCTATGCCGGAATCTCCAGGCCCGTCTCAAGCACCTGGAGAGTGTTTCGACCTTCTACGATATCAATGAGAACGGTGAGCGGGAGTACGTGTCTGAGGAAGAAAATCAGCAGATTCGGGACCGTTTCCGCGCCAAGGTTAAAGAAACCTGCGGCGAGTAGGTACCTATTGCGATTAACCGGCAAGGCTACCGGTTAATCGCAGCCTCCGGCTGATTCAGCATCGCAATCAGCGGATTCTTCCGTAGCACATAATCCCGCAACAGGTAGCCCAGAAGTAACCCCAAGCCAAAGCCACCCAGATGCGCGGCCCACGCCACACCGCCCTGGGCGGTGAACATCCCGAACAGGTTTATCAGGCTCCAGATCAGGAAGTACCAGTGAGGTGCGAGTTTCTTCTGGTAAACAATGATCATGAAGGTAAGACTGGCGTGCCGGAACCACATCAGGTAGAGACCGAACAGGGCAGCGATGGAGCCACTGGCCCCGACCAGCAGCAGGGGGCCCTGGCTGGCATCGAACAACAGCAGTTCCGCAAGGGCCGCCATAATGCCGGCAAACAGGTAGAGTGCCAGGAAGGCACCATGCCCCAGCGCATCTTCCAGGTTGTCGCCGATGATCCACAGAAAGTACATGTTCCCGACCAGGTGCATCAGGCCACCGTGCACAAACTGATAGCTCAGCAACTGAAGCACAAAATGTGACGGGCTTTGGGTGTCGGAGTTCAGCCCCAGGTTTACGAAGATCCACTCATTAGCCTCAGGGGACAGCGCTCCAACACCAAACACCAGGGCACAGAGGAACACCAGGGTTCGGGTAACCCAGGGGGTGCGGTGGGGTTTTACGTTGTATTCCACCGGCATTGCGGTCAGGAACTGGAACAGCCAGGATTTCCAGCTCACTTTCTGGTTCAGGTCTTTAAGGGCCTGCTTCAGTTGCGGCGACTGCATTACCTGATCGACTTCGTGTTTGTCGAGCCAGACGCCGTCACAGCCGGGGCAGCAGTCAATTTCCGTGGTGTAGTGAGCAAGCAATTGGTAGTGGGTCATGGGCACGCGGCACCGCCGGCAAAGCCGGTCGCTGGTGCGAAGCGCGGGGCCGAGGTGCTGCTCGTGATCGTACTGGTCTACGCCGTCATGATGCTCGGCAATCGCCTGATTTAACGCGCCATCTTCAAACCATAGCCCGTGGCACAGGCGGCAGTCGAATATGGAGGGATGGCTGGAGGAGTCCAGGCTTGCGGTATTGCAGGCCGGGCACTGTCGATAGCGGTTTCTGGGCATGACGTCCTTTTCCTGGTAAAGCGGTTTCTGAAGCGCCTGGCGATTACTGGTCCGAGGCAGTCAGATACTGCCTGGCAAATCCCTGCAACTCCTCCGCCACGCGCTGGCGAATAGCGGCACGATCCTGCGGATCCAGTTCGTACTTGCGTGCCAGCAGTTCGAAATCCTCGTCTTTGAGGGTTACCGTCAGTCGCGGGCGGGCACGGCCTTTACGGTAGGGCAGGTGGAGCACCTTGCGCACCATGTCGGCGGTCGTCATATCCTGCATGGCCGCCGACACGCGAAAGGCGCGCTGGATGTCGTTGGACAGGTCGAAGGCCATCTGTACCGCCTGAACGGCCTGTTCTTCTCGGGACCAGTCCTGTTTCTTCGCCATGGGGTTGCCTGTGAGAGCGCCTTCGAGGTGCTTGAGTGAGCGCCCCGATTTCGGGGCGCTCAGGGTTTACGGGTTTGCGTTGCCGCCCTTGAGGCGTGCCAACACATCGTTCACGGCATCCTGTTCGCCGTCAATGCCGGCGGCTTTCAGTTTTTCGTCCAGATCTGCGCCGGTCAGCTCTTTTTCCAGGGTGGCGCTGGCGGTCTGGCGGTCTTCTTCCCGGGCCTGGCGCTCGCGAATCCGTTCCAATGTCTCTTTCGCGGTGCTCAGGGAGGACTGCTGGCTGTTGATGTTGGTGTCAATCTGCGCGGTGGTGCGTAGCACCCGCTCGTTGGTCTTCACCACTTGCAGTTCCCGGCGGTAGTCGGCCAGCTGTTTCTCGGCTTTCTGAACCCGGTCTTTCAGGCCCACAATGCGCTGTTGCAGCAATTCCCGGGTTTGGGTCAGCTCCGAAGCGCGGCGCTCATGGCCAACAATTCGCTCCGCCACTTCCCGGGCCAGGTCTTCCTGGCCAGCCGCGATGGCTTTGCGGGCATCGTCTTCACGCTTGGTGGCGCTGTCCTGCTCGGTACGGATCTGTCGGGCCAGGGAGGCCGCTTCGGCCATCAGTGACGCCAGCTCCTGCTTGGCCTGTTTCAGCTCATGCTCGGAATCGCGCAGTTCCTGTTCCAGAATCCGGTTGCCCTGGCCGTCGACAACGGCTTCACCCAGTTCGTTCACACCCCCGCGCATGGCGGTCAGGATTTTTTTAAGTACGGTTCTCATGTCTCAGCCCTCACTCAAGCCAGGTAGTCTTCAAAAGTCTGTAACAGGTCGATGGCATTCTCGGCGAGGGTTACCAGTTCCTGCATGATCTCGCTGGTGCCGGACGTGGGGCTCAGTGCGCCATAGACCACATAGTGCTGGCCGGTTTTGCCAAGAGAGCTTAAGGGCATGGGAACACTGATGCGCAACATGTTTTCATGCAGCTCGTTCAGACGTTCCGGGGCCAGTTCCTGTTCGTCGAAAAGGTACGCAAGGCACAGAATCTGGGTGTCGGTTACGGTAATATACACCGGTGTTTCTTCGGCGCCGGACACGATTACCTGCAGCACCGGTTCTTCGCCGGCAATGGGCATGACATCGAAGGTTCGGCCAGCATGGGTGGCGTCACCCAGGGCCAGGGTGAGAGATTGGGTATCCACGAATAGCTCCTTCCTGTGGCGTTGAATCGGTTCGGCCGATCCGGACGAACCTTGTCCTGTCGCTTGACATTTTATGTCAATCATCCGAGTCTATACCTCGCAATTAAACATTTGCAAGAAATAGTTTGTTTACGTTATAAACAACTCGTCAGTCTGACACGGACTGTCGCCCAGTGGATTTACCAGAACGGATGTCTGGTCGCGTATGGATACATTCTTTGCAATTGCCTTCTCCTTCCCCACGGTCATTTTTTCCGTATTGTTGTGCGTGGCCATCGTTTACTGGCTGATTTCCCTTGTGGGTCTGGGCGATATCGAGGCAGATGGCGATATTGATGCCTCCGGCGACTTCTCCGGCCTGATGGTGACCCTGGGGCTCCAGGGTGTCCCGCTGCCACTCGTGCTTACTCTGTTGTTCCTGATTGCCTGGTTGGCGAGCTATTTTGCGGAGCTGTTGCTCGGTGCACTGGTGCCTGATGGTTTCCTGCATGCACTGTTCGGGCTGGCGATCATCGCCGGCTCTCTGGTGATGAGTGTTCTGGTGACAGCCGTTGTTATCCGCCCACTGCGGCCACTGTTCCGGCGGGCGTATTTACCCCCGCTTCAGAAACGTATTATCGGTACCGCTTGCGTGATTACCTCAGCAACGGTGACTGAAACCAAAGGCCGGGCAGAAGCGATTCTGGACGGTGCCCATCTGGTGCTGCAGGTCCGCAGCCATACGCCTTTGGCGCATCGCGAGCGCGCGGTGCTGATCGAACATATTCCGGACAAGAACGCCTGGTGGGTGGTTCCGGAAGCTGAATTCCTTGCCGGCGAATCGGCCGGTTAATCCCCGCACCTACTCCCTTCAATCAGCGCAGGAGAATGACTAAATGGACTTATCTTGGATGATGCCAGCAATCATGACCGTCGGGGTCCTGGTTCTGCTGATACTGGGCATACTGGCCCTGTTCAAGGCGTTTTACCGCAAGGTGGACCAGGGCCAGGCCCTGATCGTGAACGACCTGTCGCCCACGCCCAAGGTGTATTTCACCGGGGCCATGGTGCTGCCGGTTATCCACCGCGCCGAGACCATGAAAATCTCGGTCATTACCCTGGAGCTTAACCGTACCGGCAAGGAAGGGCTGATCTGTAAGGACAACCTGCGGGCCGACATTACTGTCGCCTTCTACCTGCGGGTGAATGAAACCCAGGAAGACGTGCTGCGGGTTGCCAAATCGGTGGGTGTGGGCCGTGCCTCAGACCGCGATGCCGTGAACGAGCTGTTCAATGCCAAGTTCAGTGAAGCGCTGAAGACCGTTGGTAAGAAGCTCGAGTTCATGCAGCTGTTTGAGGAGCGTCAGCGCTTCCGCGATTCCATCGTCGAGACCATCGGGGAAGACCTGAACGGTTATGTGCTGGAAGACGTGGCCATCGACTACCTGGAGCAGACGCCGAAGACCTCACTGGATCCGAACAACATCCTGGATTCCGAGGGCATCAAGCGGATTACCGAAATCACCGCCCTCCACAATGTGGAAACCAACCGTCTGGAGCGGGACCAGGAGCTGGAAATCCAGCGCAAGAATGTGTCGGCCCGGGAAGCGTCGCTGGAACTGGAACGCAGCCAGGCCGAAGCCGAAGCGCGCCAGCGCCGGGAAATTGAAACCCTGCAGGCCCGTGAGACTTCGGAAACCGAGCAGGTGCGTGAGCAGGAGCGGGCCCGTGCCGAAGCCGCTCGTATCAAGACGGATGAAGAACTGGCGATTGCGGACGAAAACAAGCAGCGCCAGATTGAAATGGCCATGAAAGCCCGCGAGCGTGCGGTGCAGATTGAGGAAGTGCGTATTCGCCAGGCCCGGGAGCTCGAGGATGTTAACCGTGAGCGGGCGGTGGAAATCGAGCGCATTGGCATGGAAAAGGCGCTGGAAGAAGAACGCAAGGAAATTGCCGATATCACCAGCCAGCGTATTGCCGTTGAGCGCAACGTGGCGGAAGAGGAAGAGAACATCAAGGATGTTCGCAACCGCTCCGAAGCAGACCGCTTGAAGGTGAAGAAAGTGGTGGCGGCTGAAGCCGATGCCGAAGAACTGAAGCTGAAAGATGTAAAAGCGGCCGAGGCGGCGTTTGAGCGCTCCAAGCTGGAAGCCGAGCAGATTCGGGTCACCGCCCAGGCGGAAATGGATGCAGCTGAGAAGAAATCGGTGGCTGATGAGAAACTGGCCCGTGGTCGCCAGGCTATGGCCGCGGCCGATGGTCTTGCCGAAGCGCAGGTCAAGGAAGCTCAGGCGTCTGCTATCCGGGCTGATGGTCTGGCCCGCGCCGAGGTCAAATCGGTTACCGCCAAGGCCGATGAAGAAGCCGGCATGGCCGAGGTTCGGGTGCTTGAGCAGCGTCTGGAAACCGAAGCCATGGGTGAAGAGAAACTGGGTGTTGCCAAGGCCGATGCCCGTAAGGCTATGGTTCTGGCCGAAGCCGAAGGTGAGCAGCGCATGGGCCACGCCAAAGCCGAAGCCCGCGAAGCCATGGCCAAGGCCGAAGCGGCTGGTCTGGTTGAGAAACTCAAGGCCTACGATGGCATGTCTGAGGAATCCCGTCACTTTGAAGAGTTCCGCATGAACCTGGAAGTTCATGAGAAGGAAGTGATGGCCCAGATCGACGCCCAGAAGGCTGGAATGCTGGAAAATGGCCGGGTTATGGCTGCTGCCCTGAAAGACGCCAAGTTCGAAATGATCGGCGGCGACGGCGGCATTTTCGAGAAGTTTGCCCAGGGCCTTGGCTACGGCAAGAGTGTTCAGGGCGTGCTGGACAAGTCCCCCTCGCTGCAGGCGGCGCTCTCGAACATTGCCGGCCGGGTGGCAGGTGAAAAGCCTAACCGCAGTTCCGAGACGGCCTGATAAGGCCGATGGCTCCCGGTACCGGACCCAAGGTGCCGGGAGTGCTTTCCCCTAACCGCATTCCCCTCTTTGGTTCAGGATGATTTGGTATGTCGACGGATCGCACCGAGCTCGAAAGCATTGTTCAGGAAGGTTCAGCCTTTGAAACCATCAAGCGCCGGCTGAAAGAGCAGGGCGGCCAACTGCGTGAGCAGGTGTCCGGGCTGAACCAGGCCCGCGAAGAGATCTTTGGCAGTGCCGGCATGAACGTGCTGGGCCGGGCCCGGGTGCGAACCGAAAACAACGCCATCGCCCGGGATGTGGTGCGTCTGGGCGACAAGCTGTTGTTCGGTTTCAATCTGCAGCTGGGCTTGCGCAAGACGCTGGTGATTGAGGACGTGTTCCGGCTGTACCACCTGAACGACGGCGACAGCGGGTTCGAGATGACCGAAGCGGCCATTGAGGGTTCGTTTCTCAAGGATGAACGCTTCGCCACCGACTTCCGGGAACTCCAGCAGTACTACAACACCGCCACGCTGTCGCAACTGGTGATTCTCAAAGGCATGTTGCTGATGGCGTTCCGCATCGGTGACAAGCTTGATGATCTTCGGGTGTTTCGCTGGGAACTGAAGCCTGATGGTGAGGTCAGCCGCTACATTGATAATCGCGGCGAGCGCGATCTGTCTTTCCCGGAACGTTTCAGTTTTCCCTGGAAAACCGTGGGCCGCGACAGCCAGGTTCAGGGCCGCTCTCCGCACCTGAACATCGCCGACACCCTGTTTGTGGATAACCTGCGGGGCAACATTACTTTCAAGGTGGAGAACAACACCTCCACCGGCGAAGGCATCTACTCGGACCCGGTGGAGTCCGATTCCCAGTCACTGGACGACGCCAGCTTCGATTTTGCCGATCTGGGCGAGATTCTGCTGGTACGGATTCTGCCGTTTAACGAAGAACACTGGCGCTATTACCTGTTCAATCGCACCGAGCGCAAGATCGAGCGCGTTGACGCCATGGCCGGTTCCGTCGCGTCGTTGCCGGACAATCACGGCCTGATTTTTCCGTCGGGTTATTACCTGAGTACCGGCGAGCTGAAAACCTTCCAGATTCCCGACGGGGATTTCCGGCTCAAGCGTACCTTGCGGGCCCCCAATGGCGAAGACATGCTGTATGTCTTCTTCGAACAGCGCACCGGTCAGGTGATCCTGTTCCGCTACAACCTGATTCGCAAGCAGGCGGATGTGCCCCTGATTGGCCATGGTTACGCCCTGTTCGAAAACGGGCATCTGGTGATTTTCAACGCCGACAAGGAACCTACGCTGGTGCACCCGCTGCAGGTGTGGGAAACGCCGTTCACTTCTGAAAGTTTCCACGCTGCGGCGAACGTCGCCAACGATTCCGAGCTGGCGCGCATTGGCAATCCCGAGCTGGTTCGGGGAATTGCCGAGCTGAATACGGTGGTTACCCTGGTGGAGGGCGCCAGCGCCAGTGAGCGGCATTTCACCAACCTGATTCGTACCGTGGACCGTATTCTGGACCAGTTCTTCTGGCTGTCAGCGCGTCAGGACGAAGCCTTGTTTGCCGGGTTAAACCAACAGCTCAGCACCATCCGAAGCACCGCAGAGCTGGTGCTGGATGAGTATGAGAAAGTCCAGAGCATTCGCGCCCAGACTGAAGCTGCCATTACCGAGGTCGCTCAGGACCAGGGCGCGTTGATGCGGGACCTGAAACCGGATAGCTGGAAAGCACCGGATCAGTTTGTCAGTTACCTGGCACGTTTGCGCGATCATCGCGGCCGGGTGCGAACCCTCAATGATCGGCGTTACGCCGACAAAGCCCGTATCGACACTCTTGAAGAGGAGCTGGCCGAGGCTGAGGACCGGCTGACCGAGCGCACCTTCCGTTTCCTGGCGTCGCCGGAGGCGCTGGATGGCTACCGCCAGACCCTGACCGAGTTGCAGACTGCGCTGGCCGAGGCCGACAGCCGGGATGCCCTGAAGAAGATTGTCGATCGCTATCGGGAACTGACCGAAGGCCTGGACATGATCCAGAGCATGCTGGCGTCCATGGGCGGTGACGATGCCGCGCTGGAAACGGCGATCACCGATAACATCTCGGGCATCTACGCGACCATCAACCAGCAGCGTTCCGAAGCGGAAATCCGGCTGAAAGAGCAGGGCAGTGCGGAAGCCCGGGCCCAGTTTGCGGCTCGTATCCGGCTGTTTGAGCAGAGCCTGGCGAACGGCGTCAGCGCGCTGTCGGATGTGCGCGAATGCGATGGTCTGATGACCCGGATGCTGGATCAGCTGCAGGAGCTGGAAAGCCAGTTTGGCGAATATGACGAGTTCCTGGCGGCTATTCTGGAGCAGCGTGAGAACGCCCATGAGAGCATCGAGGCACGGCGCCAGCAGCTCCAGGATCAGCAACAGCGCCGGGTAACCACGCTCACCGATGCCGCTGCCCGTATTCTCAAAAATCTGGGCCGCCGTACCGAACGTTTCAGCAGCCCGGAAGAGCTGCATGCCTTCTTCGCCTCTGATGCCATGGTTAGCCGGTTGCGCAGCATGGCCGGTGAGTTGCGGGAGCTGGGTGCCGCCATGGAGGCGGACGATTGCCTGGGCCAGCTTAAAGCGGCTCAGGACACGGCCCTGCGCAGCGTTCGGGACAAGGCCGATATCTTTGAGGATGGCGGTGCCGTTATCCGGCTGGGCAAGCACAAGTTCAGCGTTAACCAGCGGGAGCTGGATCTGACCCTGATTCCCCGGGACGATCATGTCCTGCTGCACCTGACCGGAACCCAGTATTACGAGCGCCTGGAGGAGCCCGAGCTGGACCGCCTCCGGGGCTACTGGAACATGAGCCAGCCTTCGGAATCCGACCGGGTGTACCGGGCGGAGTATCTGTCGGCACTGGTAATCGATGAGTTCCGCAAGGCCGGAGACCTGCCAGTCAACGTCGCGGATCTGGATGAACTGACCGGTTACATCCGCAAGTTCGCCTCGCCCCGATACCGGGAGGGCTACGAAAAAGGCATCCATGATCACGACGCAGCGCTGATTGTCAGTACGCTGTGGCCGGCGATTCAGAACGCCGGGTTGCTCCGTTTCAGCCCCAGGGCGCGGGCACTGGCCATGCTGTTCTGGGCCGGGTTAAGCCAGCAACAGAGCGCGGGCCAGCAACTGCGTTCCCGGTGCCTGTCTGCCGGCATCCTCAGCCGCATGATGCAGTCCGATGAGCTGCTGGAATCCCTGCAACAGGAGCTGGAACCGCAGCTCGCAAACTTTGTGGAAGAACAGCAATTGAGCCTGGCCGGGCCGGGCAGCGATGGCCGCAGCCTGGTGCATTCCGCAGCCCAGTACCTGGTACGACAGCTGGCGGAAGAATCCGAAGCCTTCGATATCACTCGCTATGCCGGGGATCTGGCAACCGGCTTTGTCGAGGCACTGAAACGGGATAACCAGTTTGCCCAGTATCAGCAGGCACTGGAGGTCGTGGCCGATCAGCCGGCTGCTCGCTGGAGCATCACCAGCCACTGGTTGAAAGCCTGGATGGCCAAGACGGATCAGCAGCATCTGCTGCACTATCTTCCGGAGGCCGTGGTCGTGCTGAACGTGGGCGAAACGGTGAAAACCTCGGTCCGCAGTGTGGAACTGGCGTTCCAGATTGAGGGTCTGCTGGGCCAACACCCTCGCATTGAAGAGCGCACGCTCAGCCTGCAACTGGATGAATTTGACGAGCGTCTGCGATATCACCAGCAGGAGATCATTCCTGGTTGGCAGCAGTTGCAGGAGGTGCGGCAGCAGGTACTGGAGAAATGGCGTGGCCAGTTACGGCTGGACGAGTTCCGGCCCCGCCCGCTGTCGTCGTTCGTGCGTAACAAGCTGATCAGCGAGAGTTACCTGCCGATCATTGGCGATAACCTGGCCAAGCAGATGGGCACGGCGGGTGAAGACCGCCGCACCGACCAGTCCGGGCTGCTGATGATGATCTCGCCGCCGGGCTACGGTAAAACCACGCTGATGGAATACGTGGCCAACCGCCTGGGTCTGATCTTCATGAAGATCAACTGCCCGAGCCTGGGGCACGACGTGATGTCGCTGGATCCGGAGAAGGCGCCCCATTCCACCGCCGAAGCGGAGCTGATCAAGCTTAACCTGGCGTTGGAAATGGGTAACAACGTGATGTTGTATCTGGACGATATCCAGCACACCCACCCTGAATTCCTGCAGAAATTTATCTCCCTGTGTGACGGCACGCGCCGCATAGAAGGGGTGTGGCGCGGCAAGACCCGCACCTACGACATGCGCGGCAAGCGTTTCTGTGTGGTGATGGCGGGTAACCCCTACACCGAGAGCGGCGAAGTCTTCAAGGTCCCCGACATGCTCGCCAACCGGGCCGACATCTACAACCTGGGTGACGTGCTCTCGGGCATGGAGCATGCCTTTGCGCTGTCCTACATCGAGAACAGCCTGAGCTCCAACCGGGTGCTGGCACCGCTGGCCACCCGGGGCATGGCGGACTTTTACCGGTTCGCCGATCTGGCCGAAGGCAAAACGGTGGCGGATTCGGACTTTGAACACGACTACAGCGCCGCCGAGCGCGATGAAATCGTTGCCCTGTTGAAGAAAATGATCCGGGTGCGGGAAACCGTGTTGCGGGTCAATCAGGCTTATATTGCCTCCAGCGCCCAGGCAGAAGCGTACCGCACCGAGCCCACCTTCAAGCTGCAGGGCAGTTACCGGAACATGAACAAGCTGGCGGAGAAGCTGTCGCCGGTGATGAGTGACCAGGAACTGGAAGCCCTGATTGATGACCACTACCAGGGCGAGGCTCAGCTGCTGACCTACGGCGCCGAAGAAAACCTGCTCAAGCTCAAGCAGATGCGCGGCACCATGAATGACGAAGAAGCGGCACGCTGGCAGACCATCTGTGAGGAATACCGCCGCCGTCAGCAAGCCGGTGGCGACGAGGAAACCGGGGTGAAAGTGGTTCGCCAGCTGGGCCTGATCTCGGAACATTTGCAGCAACTGGGGCAACAGCTGGTTGCCGGACTGGACAACGGAAAACACCCGGAACCCGATCTGGATAAAGCCCTGAGCCAGCTGTCCCGTTCCCTCGAAACCGGCCTCACCGAAGGCCTGCAATCGGTACAGCTGAATCCCGCTGTCACCGTCAACCTGGACAGCCCGCCCCAGGTGGGCGACGCGCTGATGGCCTTCGCCCGGATCTTTGAAGAATCCATTGTGCCGCTGGTGAAAACCATGGATGGCAAGCTGGACCTGGATCTGAAAACCCAGAGTGACATGAGCCGTGTGTTGCGAGTGATCCGGGAGCTGCAGGAGCGTTTGCTGGCCGGTTGACCACGTTGATACCGGGGGCGAATGTCTGGATCGCCCACCCCGGTATCAATGCGTTGGCTTTACTGAGGGATGGTCTGTCCTGAAGACCGGCGCAACTGCTCCATAGCGCCAAGACTGGTAAATACTTCCAGGCTACTGACCGGGCTGGCGCCTGCGTCGGCTCCGACATAGTAGTCCGGCATATCGATGGTTACGTCCTTCAGGGCCGGGTACATTACCTGGGCGATATCGCGCTGGATTTCGGCCATATAGATATCCCGGGCGGCCTGTTTGGCCAGCAGGTGTGCCTTGGCGACTTCGGCTTCCGCCAGGCCTTGCTCACGAATGGCTTTTGCAGCGTAGGTGGCGGCTTCGGCATTGGCTTTCTGGATGTCTCTCTCAGCAACCGAGATTTCCAGCTGCTTCTGTTTCTCCAGCACGGCTACGGCCTTTTCTTTTTCTTTGCGGACGGTCTCCAGTTCTGCCTGCTGGCGCTCCATTTCCACTTCTTTCTGCTTGGAAATAATGGCCAGTTCTTTGCTGCGCTGGGCGTCCTGGATGGCCCGGGCCTTCTCGATCTCTTTTTCCAGCTGCGCGGTTTTGGCTTCGGCGCGTGCGGTTTCCTGGGCCTGGATCGCGGTAATCCGCTTGGCGACCAGGTCCTTCTTTTTCACCAGCAGCTCATCCAGTCGCTTCTCGGGCAGCGGACGGCCAATGGTCACCTGGCGTACCTGAATGCCATAAGCATCCAGCGGGTTGGCAATGCGCTTGGCTTGGCCGGCGCTGTCCTGCAGGATGATGTTTTTCCAGACCAGCTGCACTTTCCGCTCCAGCCGGTCGCCGTCGTCGTTGGTTGAAGATACGGCAGCCAGGTCGGTCTGCTCCACTTCCACCTGCTGTCGCTCGGTTTCGTAAAGGCCATTCTGCAACTGGTCTTCCAGTTGAACCTTGAACTTGTTCAGACCACCCTGGAAGAACTCTTCGCCGGTGTACTGGGTGGCGGTCACTACGGTCACGTTTTTGGCGTTCTTGATCAGCAGGGAATCGATCAGGTTGTCGTAGCTACGGAACTCACGATGCATAGCCACAATCTTTTCGGGATCTGCTGACAGTCGGAACCGGAAGGTGGCCGGAATGCGAGCGGTGTAGGTGTCGGCAAACTGCACTTCCACTTCGCCCAGCTGCCGGGTGGATTTGATCTTCTCACCGCTTTCCTGGTTACCGAAACTCAGGGTCATGGCCTGGTTGTAGGTATAAACGTTTGAGAAGAACGGCACCTTGAAGTGCAGGCCGGGCTCGGTGAACACGCGGATGGTGCCAAACAGGGTGTCCTGAACCACATAGGTGTAGCCCAGCTCCGTGGTAAAAAAGGAAGACATGGCCAGGAAGACCGCGAACAGCGAGCTTGCGATGGCCAACAGATATTTTTTCAGATTATTCAGAACAGCAGAGAGCATTTTCTCTGTCCGTGAGATTGCCGGGGCGTCCATTCGATACTCCAGATGGGTTCTTGGGGCGGCAGAATGTACCGGAATGTCGTAAATAGTGTGTAGGAAGATCAGTCAGATTTTTGTAGGAAAAGTCTGCATATGAAGAGAAGTTGATCGGCTGGTCAAAAAAACGTCATGCGGTGGTCATGGCTCTTGTGAACACTGACGCTGCAGTATCATTCATTTCACAAGGAGCAGGTTATGAAGTTACGCGTTATCGCAAGTGTGGTGTTGAGTACTCTGATGGCCGGAGCCGCCAATGCCACACCGGGCTTGCATGATGAACGTCAGTGGATGCCGCCTGGGCTGGAAAAGGCATGGCACGATCACCCGGGGCATAAAGGTTGGCACAAGTATCAGGGCAAGCCATCGGTTCAGGTGGGCGCGAGGCCGTACTGGTTGGTTGAGGAAATGGATGACGGCCCGCTCAAGGAACGTCTCAAGAGCTGTGACGTGCGCAACTTCCAGGCTACGGACTTCTCGATTGGCCACCGGGGAGCGCCCCTGCAGTTCCCGGAACATACCCGGGAGTCCTACATCGCCGCCGCCAGGATGGGCGCTGGCATTCTGGAGTGTGATGTTGCTTTCACCAAGGATCGCGAGCTGGTGTGTCGCCACGCCCAGAATGATCTGCACACCACCACCAACATTGTCACCATTCCGGAATTGAACGCGAAGTGTACCCAGCCGTTCGTCCCTGCTGATCCGGCATCCGGCACTCCGGCCAAGGCTGAATGCCGGACCAGTGACATCACCCTGGCGGAGTTCAAGACCCTCGAGGGTAAGATGGACGCCTACGATCCGATGGCGACCACACCGGAAGAGTATGTCGGCGGCACTGCTGACTGGCGCACCGATCTGTATGCCAGCCGGGGCACCTTGATGACCCACCGCGAGAGTATAGAGCTGTTCAAGTCACTGGGCGCCAAGTTCACACCGGAGCTTAAAACGCCATTGGTCGATATGCCGTTTGAGGGCGAGTACAGCCAGCGGGACTACGCCCGTCAGATGATTCAGGATTACATCGACGCTGGCATTAACCCGAAAGATGTGTGGCCGCAATCGTTTAATCTGGACGACGTACTCTTCTGGGTGAATGAAATGCCGCGCTTTGGTGAACAGGCAGTGTTTCTGGATCAGTCGCCGATCACGCCGGATACAGAGTCTCTGGCGCACATGGAAAGCCTGAAGTCCCGGGGCGTGAACATTCTGGCGCCAGCGCTCTGGAAAATGCTGGCGCTGGATAGTTATGGCGAGATTGAACCGTCTGAGTATGCCCGCAATGCCCGCATGGCTGGTCTTGATCTGATCGCCTGGACCGTGGAGCGTAGTGGTCCCCTGGCAAATGGCGGTGGCTGGTATTACCAGACAGTTTCGGATGCCATCAATAACGACGGCGATGTCATGAATGTGATTGATGTGCTGGCTCGGGAGGTGGGCGTCATTGGTGTATTCTCGGACTGGCCGGCCACGACCACCTATTACGCCAACTGCATGATGAACCCGAAAGGGCGCCGTTAGCGGGAGCTGTAACACCTGTCTGATGCCTACATTAAAGCCGGCCTGTAGGTTAGACTGGCCGGCTTTAAACTGGCGTAAGGAGCCCAACATGATCTGGACCGTATACCTCTCCGGCGAAATCCACACCGACTGGCGCGAGCAGATTGCTGCGGGTGCCGAGGCGGCGGGCCTGCCGGTAGAGTTCACGTCTGCCAATACCGATCACGAATCCAGTGATGCCGCAGGTGACTTCCTGGGCAAGCCGGAGAACAATTTCTGGCGTGACCACCAGTCGTCCAAGGTAAACGCCATCCGCACCAAAACCCTGCTTGAGCAGTGTGATCTGGCGGTCATCCGCTTTGGCGACAAGTACAAGCAGTGGAACGCGGCCTTCGACGCCGGTTACTGTGCGGCCATGGGCACGCCTTACATCACCCTGCATGACGAAGACATCGTGCACCCGCTCAAGGAAGTGGACGCCGCCGCCATGGCATGGGCGCAAACGCCGGAACAGGTGGTTGATCTGCTGAAGTATGTAACGGCTTAAGAGCCGAGATTTCGGAATTCTGTAAACAGGGACGTAACAGGGCAAAGGACCATGCCACTCTGCAATACCACCCGTGTCAGGGCGATGACTCTGGCATTCAGTTTTGTTGTATCAATCTGCCTGGCAGATTTCGGGCATGCCAGTGCCCGGCCGCCGGCTCTTCCGCTCGCCAATGTCTACCATCCCGGGGTCAACCTGGAAGACTACTGGGTCAGTGAAAAGCTGGACGGTGTCCGGGCATTCTGGGATGGCGAGACGCTCTGGTCTCGGGGCGGGTACAGGTATAGCGCACCGGCCTGGTTTACCCGTCAGTTTCCCGCTCACCCCCTGGATGGCGAACTCTGGAGCGGTCGTGGCCGTTTTGCGGAACTATCTGGCGTAGTCCGCAAAGTTCAGCCAGTAGATCAGGAATGGCGTCAGGTGCGCTTCCATGTCTTTGACTTGCCCGAGGCGGATGTGCCTTTCGAGCAGCGCTATAGACGGTTGCAGAAACTCTTGGCAGCGGCGGATTCCCGTTATCTGGTGCTGGTGGAGCAGCGGGTGATTGCCAGCCACGAGGAGCTGATGGCCCGGCTTCAGCAAACGGTAGCAGCCGGTGGTGAAGGACTGATGCTGAAACGCCGGAAAAGTTGGTATCAGGCGGGCCGTTCAGATGACCTGCTCAAGGTGAAAAGCCATCAGGATGCGGAAGCCAGGGTGGTTGCTCATCTTCCCGGTCAGGGCAAGTATGAGGGATTATTGGGGGCACTGGAGGTGGAGCTGGAGAGTGGCCGCCGGTTCCGGCTTGGTACCGGGTTCACCGATGAGGAGCGGCACAATCCGCCTGCTATTGGCGCCCGGGTTACGTTCCGCTATCGCGGCCTCACGGCTACAGGCTTACCCCGGTTCGCCAGCTTTCTAAGAATTCGTAATGACGAACCGGAGAGTATCGAATAGTTCAGCCTGCCAGCGCCTTCTTACTCTCGGCGAGTTCCTCGAGGGTGCTGTATTCACACTCGTTTTCAACGATAAAGCTGCGGCCTGAGTCGATCAGGATGTTGTCATCGCGCATGAAGCGACGGCCCAGCAGCACCGGATAAGAGAACTTGCCCCGATCCGTCAGTGAAAACTGGGTTTCATGGGTTTTGCCGCCAATACAGAAGTCCATTTTTATCACGTATCGGCGTTGTGACGGCGCGCCCTTGCGCTTGATCAGAACGGTCCGGTATACCGGCCGTTCGAATTCGAGAATCACTTCTTCGTGATCAATATCCCCTTCACTGGGCTGGTCTTTGTGGTCGCCCAGTGGAAGTTGGAACCGGACCCACTCTTCATTGTCCTTCTCGAACGGTTCAACATTGACCGCATGCAGTGAGGAGGTCTTGGCACCGGTGTCGAGACGGGCTTTCAGGCGTATGCCGGTTTCGCCCATTACCACCCATTCCACGAACCCCATAACCTCGGGTTCCGGTGTGGCCTCTTCTGTGCTTTCGGCCGATGCCGGAAGCGCGGAGAAAATCAGGCTTGTCAGAGTGAGTAAGAGAACAGCAGATCGCATTGGATGCTTCCTTGTATTTTCCCGGTTAAACGACAAATACGGTTCGAAAGCGTATCAGGATTCCCTCTCTGTCGCCCTTGCCGGCAGATTAAACTTCCTTGAGCCGAAGCGTTGGCAGCCATTCGCCCGTGAGCCGTATTCTGGCCCGATTATCGCCATAGCCATTGTCCCTGGCAGGCGTACACTGGAGTTATCAACAGGAGAATGATGATGGCACCTCAGGTCTCAACCGGGCGAATCCAGCAACAGGTAGCGGCCATCGCCAGTGGTTTTCTTGGCGACTGGCTGGAGCATCGTGGCAATGGTCTTGCCGTTCCTATGTCCGTATTTGCCGGAGATACAGAGCTGCAGGTAGAGAAACCGGAACCCGAGGTGCCCGGCCGTACCCTGTGCCTGTCGATCCACGGCCTCATGGAACTGGAGTCGGTATGGGATTTTCCCTCGCGACCGGGTTACCACTATGGCAGCTACCTTGCGGAACAGCTTGGCGATGCCAGCGCCCTGAAACTGCGTTTCAACACCGGTCGGCCGATTTATCGTAACGGTCAGGAGCTGGCGGCCCTGCTTGAATCCCTGGTCAGTAACTGGCCCGTTCCGGTGCAGCGGTTGATCCTGATCGGGCACAGCATGGGCGGATTGCTGATTCGAAGTGCCTGCCACTATGGTCTGGTGAATGGGCACTCCTGGGTCACACGGAACCCGGATTGCGTGTACATCGGTTCGCCACACGATGGCTCCTGGCTGGCGGTTGGTGCCCACCGGGCGGCCGGCTGGTTAAACCGGAGATCCCGGGACTATCTGAGGGTGATTGGTGAAGTGATCGACCTGCGTAGCGAGGGTATCCGTAACCTGTCCCGGGGCGATGTCCTGGAACCCGGTGTGGAGCCCCAGCCACTGTTACCGGAGGCCCGGCATTATGTGATCAGTGGCTTGCTCCTGCGCGGTCAACAACACCCTGTGAACCTGCTCTTTGGTGACGCCTTGGTGCAGCAGGCCAGTGCTGAAGGCGCTGGCCAATCCGGCTGGCAGCTGGCGGGCTGTGCGAATTTTCCGGGTGTGGATCATATCCGCCTGGCTCACCATACATCGGTGTGCCAGCAACTGGAGGACTGGTTGGTATGAACAAGGGTAATGGCGACATGCACTGGTGGCTGGGCCTGGTAGATCTTCTCGCTCACGGGGTGCAACACAGCGCGGTGAAGCTGCAGCGGGTTCATTTGTCGGTGGCCGAAGAAAGCTTTCGGATACTGGAAACTGTGCCGGTTACCCGGCCCGGGGCGAGAGTGGTTCGGGTATGGCACCACGGCATTTCCCGGCTGAGTTATGGCAGTGTGGCGATGGCGGGAGCGGCCGTGACGCGGATTACCGACGGTTATCTGCGGGAACGAGATGACAGGAATGTGAATAAATCTTAGTCCGGTTTTAACCCGGTACCCCTGAATTCTTCTGTAGGCTGGTTTTACGCAATCGGGAAACAGGATTTCCGATTGATCGTTTCGACGAATGGAAAACCCAACCACAGAGGAAAACGCGTTATGAGCTACAAAGCTGGATTTGCGTGTGCAACTGTTCTGACTGCTGCCGTCTTCACTGCCCCTGCTGTCTGGGCTCAGGATAATGTCAGCCGCGACAAGTCAGGACCGTACATCAGTGGTAGTTACGGGGGATACAAGGCCCACGGTGGCGAATTCGAGGACGAGAACGATCTGCTTGGTGCAGCTCTGGGCTATCAGTTCAACGAATTCTTTGCCCTTGAAGCGGAGTATATCGATTTTGGCAACTTCGGCGATGATGACGTGGAAGGTAAGCTTAAAGGCGCGGGCCTGAGTGCCATCGGTCGCCTGCCACTGACCGACAGCTTTGGCGTTTATGCCAAGGCCGGTGCGTTTGCTTCCGCGTTTGATGTTGAAGCCTTCGATGAGGACGAAACCTACGATGAGGTGAATCCTTTTGTCGGTGCCGGTGTCGACTTCCGGGTAACCGAACAGCTGACGGCGTTTGCTGAGTACAACCGCTACAATGTGGACATCGATGAAGACGACTTCAACGGCCAGGTAACCAACGACGGTCCGGATTTCGATACCGGTCGGGTTGGTCTGAAATTCCAGTTCTGACACTGACGTCAGTCGTTAAAAAAAGCGCAGCCCTTAGAGGCTGCGCTTTTTTGTTTTCAGGCACGGTGAGAATTACTGCTGATTCTCAAGCTCGCCAAAGGTATCGGCAAACAGGGCCGACGAGAGGTAACGCTCGGCCGAATCCGGCAATACCACCACAATGTTTTTGCCCTGGTGTTCCGGCTGTTTGCTGACCCGAATCGCGGCCACCACCGCAGCGCCGCAGGAAATGCCGCACAGAATGCCTTCTTCCCGCATCAGGCGATGGGCCATGGCCATGGCGTCCTCGTTGGACACGGCCTCTACCTGATCGACCAGGTCAAGGTCGAGGTTCTTGGGTACAAAGCCGGCCCCGAGACCCTGAATCTTGTGGGGGGAGGGTTTAATCTCGTCGCCCCGCAGTGTCTGGGCAATGACCGGTGAATCCGCCGGCTCCACCGCCACGGTGGTAATCGCTTTGCCCCGGGTTTGCTTGATGTATCGGGATACACCGGTCAGCGTGCCGCCGGTACCAACGCCGGCAACAAAGATATCCACTTCACCGTCGGTATCGTCCCAGATTTCCGGGCCGGTGGTGTCCTCGTGAATCTTCGGGTTAGCGGGATTCTGGAATTGCTGCGGCAGGAAGTGGTTGTCCGGGTCGGAGGCAAAAATCTCCTCGGCCTTGGCGATGGCGCCCGGCATACCCTTGGCGGGTTCGGTGAGTACCAGTTCGGCTCCCAGGGCCTTGAGAACCTTACGCCGCTCCAGGCTCATGGAGGCCGGCATGGTAAGAATCAGCTTGTAACCGCGGGCAGCGGCAACATAGGCCAGGGCAATGCCAGTGTTACCACTGGTGGGCTCGACAATAGTCATGCCGGGTTTCAGGGTACCGCGTTTTTCGGCATCCCAGATCATGGCGGAACCAATCCGGCATTTGACCGAGTAGGCCGGGTTCCGGCCTTCGATCTTGGCCCAGATCGTTGCGCCATCGTTTACCCGGTTCAGCTTCACCAGCGGTGTGTTGCCGATGGAAAGGGAATTGTCGTTATAGATACGTGCCATGTTCTGCTCCTGTTCCTTATGTCTTGCGTCCGGTCTGTCTTGCTTCCAGGCGGTTTCGACCATTGCCCTTGGCGGCGTAGAGCGCCTGATCGGCCTGCCTCAGATACTCTGCCGGTGAGCCGGTCGGCTCGGGCACGCCATAGGCGAGGCCAATACTGACCGTCAGCTCGATCGGGCTACCCTGGCAGGTATCGCACTGCCGGTTGGCAACCGCTGTCCGGAAACGTTCCAGTCGGTCCATGATATCGGATGCGTCTTCGTAACTGGTGAAAATTATGAATTCCTCACCACCAAAACGCGACAACCGGTCGGTTTCCCGGCGGAAGTGCTCCCGCATCACATCAGCCAGTGCCTGAAGGCACTGGTCACCGGCTTCATGGCCCCAGGTGTCGTTGATTTTCTTGAAGTGGTCGGCATCCACCATGGCCACCGCGAATCCGGTTTTATGGCGCTGGCACCACTGGAAGCTGCGGGGAAACTCGCGGTCGAAATAGCTGCGATTACCCAGTTGAGTGAGATTGTCGGTTACGCTGAGCCGTGATAATGCTTCGTTGGCCTCGGCCAGCTCCCGGTTCAGGCGGCCGAGCTTGCGATTCCAGTACACCAGCAGAGCCGTTATCACAAGGCCGGCAATCAGAATCTGCCAGAAACGGGTGTAATCAACCCGTTCCTCAATCCGGAGATTACGCCAGGTACTCTCCAGATTTTCCCTCTCCTCTCGAGTGAGGCTGGAAACCAGCCGCTGCATGATGTTGTGCAGTATAGGCTCGTCATTTCGAGTAGCAATGGCCAGAGACCAGTCGGCAGGAACCCGGCCGATCACTTTCAGGTCGGCCAGGCCGAGTGACTGCATGTAATAACTGGCGGTCGCCAGCGTGGTGATGTAGCCGGCCAGTTTGCCGTTTTGCAACTGCCGTAACCCTTCTTGCTCGGAGCCAACCGGAACGAGCTGCAGCGAGGGGTAACGTTGTTTGAGGAGCTCGGCAAACGCGTAGCCGTCGACCACGCCAACGGGCCTGTCGCCCATGTCACTCAGCCGTTCGATAAACGGTGCCTCAATACGCCCCATGATGACATTAGGCACTTCAAGGTAGGGTGTGGTGAAGTTCATGTAGCTGGTGCGTTCCGGGGTTTCCATAGCCATAGGGAACATGTCACAGCGGCGGTCGCGGGCGGCGTCAATGGATTCCCGCCAGCTGTCGGTTGGCACCAGCTCGAAATTGAGGTCACCCCGTTCCCGGAACAGCTCCAGTACCTGGGCTGAGAGTCCAACATGCTGGCCATTCTCGACGGCTTCCAGCGGGCTCCAGTCTGGATCGACACAAATACGGACTCTGCGATTATGCTGTTGCAGCCAGTCGGCTTCCGTTTCATTCCACTCAATTCGGCCACCTGACTGGTCAGCCCGGCGGGCCGTGGCGCCGAGCCAGCGGGTTTCGATGGTTCTCTGCTCGGTGGGTGAGATCGACGCCAGAGCCTGGTTCAGGATATCCGCCAGGGGCGACAGGGTCGGTCGGATGCCGAAGCGCAGATCCTCTCCGGTAAAACCGGGAAGTACCAGTTCGCCGGCAATACGCACGCCGCTGATGCCAAGTTCATGTATCCAGTAATTGCCCGAATGCAGGGCATTGATCACTACATCCACGTCGCCCTTCGCCAAGGCGTGGAACATAGGCTCCTGGGTGCTGAAGGTGAGCAGATTCTTTGTGCCCAGAATCTCTTTGACGGCCTCTTCGTAATAGATGCCGGCACCGATGGCCAGGCGGTAGTTTCTCAGGTCTTCCAGCCGGGTGTAGTTCAGGCTGTCACTGCGGGTAAATATGACATTGGGGATAGTGTGATAGGGCTCGGTGAAACGGGCAAAGGCTTCCCGTTCCGGGCGATAGGACATGTTTGCCATGATATCGATATCGCCGTTCTGCAGCATTGGAATCAGCTCGTCCCACTGGCCGCGTACCGGAATGATCTGCAGGCCGGTAAGGTCGGCCAGACGATCCATAACGTCCACGCTCAGTCCCAGGGTTCGGCCGCCATCGGTAAAGCTGAACGGAGCATAATCGTCCATGAAACCAACTCGAACCGGCCCGAGGCTGGCCAGGAACCGTAGTTGTTCGGAACTTAAAGGCAGCCTGGCGGATTGTTCCGAAGAATAGCCACCGAACTCCTGCCAGCGTTCGCGCAGATTACTCAGGCGGTTTGTCGGAATGGCATCCAGCCCGGCCTGTAAACGGTCTAGAAGTAGCTGGTCGCCAACTCTGACGCCAATTCGAAAGTCTTCCCGCGATAACTGGTTCAGCGGTGCGGGCCCGGCCATCTCCAGAAAACGGAAGCCGGCCTGGTTGGCCAGGTACTCCATAGTCAGGCGTGGGCCAACGGCTACATCCACCCAGCCAAAGGCCAGGGCCCGCACCAGGCTGGGCAGGGTGTCGTAGGTCTGTATGGTGAGGTCTTCTTCCTGCAGCCGATCCAGGTAGTATATGTTCTCCACCACCCCGATCTTCAGGCCTGCCAGGTCCTTCAGATTCTGGATTGGGGGCAGGTAACGAGCGCTGTCGCGCATCAGGTAGACTTCGCGAAAATGGTAGGGTTCGGTAAACAGGATCTTTTCAGCCCGCTCCGGGCGCCAGGAAATACCATCAATGGCGTCCAGATCGCCCCGCAGGAATGCCGCGTAAATGTCTGGCCAGCTGCCGGCCCGGAAATCGAAGGTCAGGTTGGCGTTACGAGCGACTTCTCGCAGGACGTCAATGGAAAATCCCGTTGGGATGCGTCCCTCGAAAAAACTGTATGGTTCGTTATCGGCGACTACGCCGATGGTAATCACCGGAGGTCTGTCCGCAGGGGACTCTGCCCGGGCGAGCCCGGCAACAACCAACAACAATAGCAGAGCCATGAAAGATAGCCGGGAGACGACTAAGATCGGGCGCTGTAGCGTTGAAAACGTGGGGACTGTCAAAATGAACCTTCTATGTTGCTTACCGCTACAGTGTAGTTGCAAATCGTAACCTCTGACAGTCATAACTGGCCAGAATTCATACAGACTTTGTGAAATCTTCAACGAGGAACCGCAGCCCATGGCAGAACAGGCGTTTGATTGGCAACACACACCAGCCGCCGTCTGGCGGAGGCATCGTTCAGGCTTGCGGGCCATTCGCCGGCTGGACCCGGTGCAGTGGCCGGCGCTGACCGGCATCGACCACCAGAAGCAGGCACTGGCAAGGAACACCGAACGTTTTCTGGCGGGTGAGCCCTCCAATAATGCGCTGCTCTGGGGATCGCGGGGGACGGGCAAATCTTCGCTGATCAAGGCCTTGCTGAACCGCTATTGCGATCAGGGCTTGCGCATGATCGAGGTGGACAAGGACGACCTGGTCAATCTGCCTGAAATTGTCGACGACATCTGCGATTTGCCGTTCCGGTTTGTGATCTATTGCGATGACCTGTCGTTCGATGTGGGGGAATCCGGGTACAAGGCACTGAAAAGCGTGCTGGAAGGCTCACTGGAGCTGCCGCCGGAGAATGTGCGGGTGTATGCCACGTCTAATCGGCGCCACTTGATGCCGGAGTTCATGAGCGACAACCTCAAAAGCGAAGTCCGGGATGGCGAACTGCATCCGGCCGAGGCTATTGAGGAGCAGGTGTCGCTGGCCGACAGGTTCGGTCTTCAGTTGTCGTTCTACCCGTTTTCGCAGGATGTCTATCTGCAGGCGGTGGATCTGCTGTTTCCCCAGGTACAGGACCGTGAAGCTCTGCACCTGGAGGCGGTGCGCTTTGCCACCGGCAAGGGCGTGCGCAATGGCCGCACTGCCCAGCAGTTCTATCGCCAGTTCGCCGGGGATCCGCGCTTCTGCTGAACCGCTACTGCCGGCGTGCCATGCGGATGAAACGATGGTGGATGATGCGGATGCCGATGAACACCAGCACCATCACCACCGGTATGGCCAGGGCTGTCACCAGTGATTCGTTGATCGGTAGCCCGGTACCCTTCAGGGCGTCCAGCCCAAGTTTCAACAGGCCAATCAGGTAATAGGAGATGGCCACCACAGAGAAGCCTTCCACGGTATGCTGCATCATCAGCTGGATGCGGGAACGGCGGTCCATGGAACTGAGCAGTTGCTGGTTCTGGCTCTGGATGGCCAGCTCAACCCGGGTGCGCATCATTTCAGAGGCCCGGTCGACCCGGCGTGACAGATCTTCCAGGCGTTCGTTGACGGCTTCGCAGGTTTTTACCGCCGGGGTCAGGCGCCGGGTCATGAATTCAGTGATGGTCAGGTGGCCGGAGACTTCGTCTTCCCGTAGTTCCTCCAGCCGGGTCAGCACCAGCCGGTGATAGGCCCGGGTCGCCGAGAACCGGAAGGTGGTATGGGCACGGTAGGCTTCGATTCGGGCTGCGATGTTGGTCAGTTCGGCCAGAATCTGCTGTTCATCCAGGCTCTCGTTGTCCGCCAGGGACTGAGTGATGCGGGCAAGCTGCTGGTCCATGTCGTTCAGGGAAGGGGTGATTTCCCGGGCCACGGGTAAGGCCAGCAACGACATCAGGCGATAGGTCTCGATCTCCATCAAACGCTGAACCAGACGACCAAGCTGGCTGTTGGACATATGGTGGTTCAGCACCATGAACCGCCCGAAATTGTCGCTGTGCAACTGGAATGAGCCGAGTACCCGGGCTGCCCCTTCCTGCGGGCTGCTACCCACCAGGCGCATACCTTCAAAATGTTTGCGCATAAAGGCCAGCTCGCTGCGTGCGTCCTCTGAGGAGGCGCGCACCTCAACGTGAAAGGCCCCCACCACGGTACCCTCCAGCTGCGCCAGCCAGCCGTCCGGCAACAGGCTCAAGCCGGTTTCCGCAAACGGATCCGCGTCTGAATCGGCCAGATTGATGAAGGTGTAGGAGGTAAACTCCATATGCACTTCACGCCGGATCCGAAGCTTGCCGAAGCTCTGTTCGTAGCAGCTTACCTCGTGTTCCGGCCAGGGTTCACCCAGCAGCCGGTGCAGTTTCTGGAGATGTTCAAACTGCCGGGTTCGCTGTTCCGGTGTGGTGATCACCGCAATCTGAGTGACCCGGGCATGGGGCGGAATAATCTGGAACGGTCGGGAATGCAGTTCCTGGTACAGATCCGCCCGGAGCGGGTGAAAATCCAGGCTGCTGTTGTCGGCACTCACGGTAATGTCCTTGCTTTGGCCTCGGTAGCGGGGATGATAACCCGGAAGCAGACCCCGTCAATGCCACTCTGGTGCTGGTTTCTGGCCTCTACCCGGCCACCATGGTAGTCGGCAATCAGTCGCACGATCAGCAAGCCCTGGCCAAGATGCCCGTCGTGGGCGCCGCTGCGTTGCGAGACGAACGCACCGAAAATATCGACGCCGTCATGGTCAGGCAGTCGGGAGCCTTCGTTAAACACCTCGATCAGGTAATGGCTATCGTGAATGTGCAGGCAAACATCAATGCCGCCGCCTTCTGGCGTGAAATCACGGGCATTGTCCACCAGCTTGTCGAGCATCTGCACCAGCATTTCCGGCGAGCCGTTCATCACACAGTCAGACGCCGGGCCTGAATAAACGATTCGATGCCCGGTATCCAACTGCTGGTAGGCGGAGGTGGCTTCGGCCAGCACCCGGGCCAGATCGAACGGCTCTTTTTCGGTGTCCTCAAAGCTCTGCTCCAGCCGGGCGGCTTCGCTCATGCTGTGCAGGATACGTCGCAGGCGCTCGGTGGCGGTAGCTGCACGCTCCAGGTATTGCTGCCGTTCGTTCTCGGCGACTCCCTGGGCCAGGTTCTCAAGGGAAGAACGCACCACCGCGACCGGGGTTTTCAGCTCGTGGGAGAGGCGTCTGGAAAAGCTCTCCAGATACTGATTGTAGTTTTGCAGGCGGGCTACCATCTGGGCAAAGTGCTGTTGCAGTTGCCCGAGTTCGTCCCGGCTTCGGGGTGAGGGAATGGCGGCCAGAATGCGACCATCGTCGTCGACACTGGCCTCAACCAGTGCCTGCAGCCGCGTAATGCGCCAGGAGAGCCAGCTGGCATAACCCAGAAGCACCAGCATCAATGCCAGAATGATCAACAGGCTCCGGGCCAGAACGCTCCCCAGGGTTGAACCGGACAGGGTCAGTAACTGATCCAGGGACTGCTCCAGTAACAGGATTCGGCCGCCGAACAACTCATGCCGCGTGGCCAGCCAGACCGAGCCATCGTCGTGCCGAACCAGACCGTTGTCGGGCAACCGCGTCATCTCCAGCCGATTGTTTTCCTTCGGCAAGTGCATCGGTTCCGGCTGATACAGGCGAATCAGCCCACTCAGTGCGTTGAGGCTGATCTGTTCCAGAATCTGCCCGGGGGACAAATCATCAAACACCGAGGCTGGGGCTGGCGCAGCGACCCGACTGTGGGCCAGTATCCAGGACCCCGGTTCCAGTACTGTGGCCTGCTGTCCGGGGCTGATCTGACTCTTCAGCAGGTGCTCCAGACGGTTGTCCTGTTGCACCAGCAGCGGTGGTGGCGCCAGTGTTGTGCCCGTGTTGTTGTTTGGCTGACCTTCCCTGGTGGCCTGAAAGCCAAGCCGGCTGCCTGGTGATGGCAAGGGGAGTTTAAGTTCAAGTTCCCAGCTTGCGCCTTTGTCCTGCCAACTGGCCTGTAGCCGGTGATCTCTGGCTTGTGCCGGCTCAGCCCGGTACACCGGTACGTCACCAGGGGCCACCGCACGGATAAACCAGCGTTGCCCCTGGTTGTGGGTGCCCAGTTCCCGGGCCGGGGCTTGAAGCCATAATTCGAGGCGTTCATGGGCCTGGTCTGGTCGGGCGGGATTATAGAGCGCCAGGCCCTGATCCAGTCGCTGGATCAGCAAATACAGGAACTGGTCATCGTGACTGGCCTGCCAGCGTAACGGGGACGTTGTGCCGGCTGTTTGCCAGGGGGCAGGCTGGTCACCCTCGTCGAATCCGGGCCACTCATGGCCGTATCCATCAATGGTGATGGCCTGGTCGGTGCTGCCTGCGTAGATGGCGCCCTGGTCGGTGGCGACCGGGGTATCCAGCAGCCGGTCGCCGGCCACGTCTGCCAGACGGGCGCCCTGGGCCTGAAGCTGCTGCAGGGCCTGTTGGCGCAGGGCACTGTCCAGTTCCAGCACAAAGCGTAGCCCTGCCCAGGGAACCAGCAGCATCAGCAAGCTGGCCAGCAGCAACTGCCGTTTCAGGCTCAAGACTCAGACCTCACGGGCATTCCAGCGGTAGCCCATGCCATAGGCGGTCTGAATGCCGTCGAACTGGTCATCGAGCTGGCTGAATTTGCGACGGATGCGCTTGATGTGGGACGTCACGGTATTGTCATCGAGCACGGTGCTGGCGGCTTCCATCAGCTGCTCGCGGCTGCGTACATGGCCCGGGTGCTGAACCAGGGCATGCAACATCCAGAATTCAGTTACGGTCAGGTCCACAGGCTGGCCCTGCCAGGCCACCGTCATCCGGTCCACATTCAGGGTCAGCTTGCCCCGCGTGAGGATGTCATCGGGTTTCTGCAGCGCTTCGGCCCAGGCTTCCGCGCGCCGAAGCAGGGCGGTGATGCGCGCCAGCAGGTGTTCCAGACTCATGTCTTTGGTGACGTAATCGTCGGCGCCCAGCCTAAGGCCGTGTACGGAGTCGATGTCGCTGTCGCGTGCCGTCAGGAAAATAATCGGCAGGGTGGCAGACAGGCTGCGCAGATCCTGACACAAGGTAAAGCCCCCCTCGGCTTCCTCGCCCAGCCCGACATCGATAATGGCCAGATCTGGCAGGCTTTGGCGCAGCACCTGCCAGGCCGCCGGCCGGTCGCCATAGGTGGATACCCGGTAACCCCGGCGTTCGAAGGCCGCGCGATAGTTGTCGCGGATGCCGGCTTCATCCTCAATCAGGACGATGTGCTTCTTCATGGTCGGTTCAGTCTGCCTTGTTGACGAAATCGCAGTGCCATTAAATCACGCTGACCATGGCACACAAGCGATGTAGAAGCCATTGCCATAATTCATCATTTTTCATCGTCGGCCTGCCTGTTTCTGCCATCGGGTTGCCCCGTGGCTGAGCTGAAATAGTGGCATCACCATCAAGACAAGGAAAATCCAATGATGCTGCTATCGCTGCTTGCTAACCCGGTCGTTCGGCCGGAATGTCACCATCCCTCCTTAAAACCGTTGCTGTCGACCCGCGCCAGACGAAACATGATCCGCTGCGCCGAGGGCATCAGCCTCTGGCTGGCCATGGTGCTGATGTTGTTTGTGCATCCGTTGTATGCCGAGGCCCGCGCCATGGAATCCGAGCAGCCCGGGCAGCTGTATCTGGTTGATCGCAAAAGTGCATGGCAGGAACCGGCCCTGGTTCTGGACAGCCGGTTTGACGTGCAGGTGACCGGGTTGCTGGCGCAGACGCACCTGACCCGTACCTTTCGCAACACCAGCGATGTCTGGCAGGAAGGCCTGTTTGTATTCCCGTTACCGGAGCAGGCCAGTGTCTATGGCCTCACCATGACCGTTGGCGAGCGGCGGATTGTGGGCCAGCTACAGCCCCGGGCCCAGGCCCGCCAGAACTATGAAAAGGCGAAGCAGGCTGGCCAGAAAGCGGCGACCGTGGAGCAGAACCGGCCTAACCTGTTCACCAGCCGGATTGCCAACATCGCACCGGGCGAGGAAGTGACCGTGGAAGTGCAATATCAGCAACCGGTAAATTATCGTCATGGCGAATTCGAGTTGCGTTTGCCTACCACGCTTACCCCCCGATACATGCCGGGCGCCCCTGTTTCCACGCCCGCCAGTGCATGGCAATCCGGCTGGTCATTACCCACAACGCAAGTAGCCGATGCCGATGAAATCAGTCCGTTCACGGTGCTTCCGGATGACGTAAACCCTGGCAGTCACCGCGCAACCATTCAGTTGGATATCGAAGCCGGATTGCCTGTTGATGAAGTGACCAGCCCCAGCCACCCGCTGAAGGTCAAGTTGGAGGGTAGCCGTGCAACAGTAGCGCCGGAACAAGGGAAAATCCTGATGGACCGGGATGTAATCGTGCGCTGGCGGCCCGCTGATAACCGGGCGCCGACGGCCGCGTTGTTCCGTCAGCAATGGCAAGGCGAGGATTTTCTGATGGCCATGGTCATGCCGCCGTCGACCACCGGTCAGGTTCTTCGCCGAGAGCTGCTGTTCGTTATCGACACCTCCGGCTCCATGGCCGGGGAGTCTATCCGCCAGGCCCGCTCGGCTTTGTTGAGGGGGCTCGACACCCTGCGCCCCGGTGACCGTTTCAATGTTATCCAGTTCAACAGCCAGGCCCATGCCCTTTATACGCAACCTGTGCCTGCCAATGGCCACTATCTGGCCCGGGCGCGGGATTATGTGCAGGATCTGAATGCCGACGGTGGCACAGAAATGGCCGGTGCGCTGTCACTGGCGATGGGAATGAACAGCTCGGAGCCGTCCGGCCATGTGCAGCAGATGGTGTTCATGACGGACGGGGCCGTCGGCAATGAATCGGCCCTGTTCGATCAGATCCGTACCGGACTTGGAAACCGCCGTCTGTTTACCGTCGCCATCGGTTCTGCACCAAATATGCATTTTCTCCGGGAAGCCGCGCGCTGGGGCCGGGGCCAGTACACCGCGGTACACAGCGCAGCGGAAGTGGATAAAGCCCTGGGTAAGCTGTTTGCCGCCATGGAAGCGCCGGTGATGACGGATGTCGAGGTGCAATGGCCCGGTACTGTTGCACACCCGGTCCCGGCCAAACCGGGGGATCTGTTTCATGGTCAGCCTCTGGTGCAGGTGGTTCGTGGCGCACCGGCTGAAGGGGAGCTCACGGTCTCTGGCCGTTTACCCGGTGGCCGGTCGTGGCGCACCAGCCTGGATCTTGCCAGTGCTGCGCCGGGCAAGGGCCTGGACCGACAGTGGGCCCGGGGGCGCATCGATGCAGTGATGGACAGCGCGCGCCTGGCGGGCACTGAGCCCGATGAAGCGGCCATCGTCGAGTTATCACTGAGCCACGGTGTGATGTCGCCGTTCACCAGCTTCGTCGCCATTGAGGAGCGTGTATCCCGACCAGAGGGGGAATCCCTCAATCAGGAGGCCGTGCCCACCTTGCTGCCGGCCGGCAGCCAGCCCGGAATGCTGCGTTACCCGCAAACTGCCACCTTCGGTCCGTTGCTGACCGCCCTGGGGCTGGTGGGGCTGATGTTCTCGCTGGCCATTGTCATGCTCAGCCGGAGGCAGTCGCTATGAGCCGTGCGTTGCTATTGTTGGTGGGTTGTTCCGCCACCCTGCTGGTCTTTGGTTTGTGGATTCCGTTCAAGGCACTGGTGGCCCAGGAAATGCTGGAGTTGGCCTGGGCCGAGAGCCAGGCCCGACAGAGCGAGGCGAGGCCCTGGCCCTGGGCCGATACCTGGCCAGTGGCGAAGCTGGATATACCGGAACAAGGCGTGTCCATGATCGTGCTGGAGGGCGTTCATGGTGAAAGCCTTGCGTTTGGTCCGGGGCGGGTGCCCGGTAGTGAAGGCCCCGGTGCGCCGGTGGTGCTCGCGGGCCACCGTGACACTCACTTTCGCCATCTGCAGCATCTGGAACCGGGCGATGCGGTCAGGCTGCAGGGCATGGATCGGCAGTGGCGACGTTATCAGGTGACAGCCACCCGGGTGGTGGACAGTTCCCGGGAGTCCCTGGATACCCGATCTCTGGCCCAGGATACCCTGGTATTGATCACCTGTTACCCGTTTGACAGCCTGGACGCTTCCGGCACGTTGCGTTATGTGGTGGAGGCAAAGCCGGCTTACGGTATGGAACAAATTGATACTGTCGCCGCTCTGTGATGTTGGCGTACACTTGTGCGCCAAAATGCAGTGGATCGGATCAAACAGAATGTCACAAGTTCGAAAAATCCTGGCCTGGCTCAGTGTTCCTGTCGTATGCCTGGTTATGATGTTGCTCTACCTCTTACGGCCTTTCAATCCTGACAACAACCGTATCCTGGGCTGGGTCGTGGCAAGAGTCGGCCGATGTATTCTGGGAATGAAGCGCCCCCTCTACGGCGCTGAAAACATGCCCAAGGATCGGCCGACCGTGATTATCGCCAATCATCAGCAGAACGATGATCTGTTTGTGATGGGTGATTTGCTACCGCCGCGTGGGGTGGCGGTTGGTAAATCTTCACTGGTTTGGGTGCCATTCTTCGGGCAGGTATTCTGGCTGGGAGGCAACATCATCCTGAATCGCGGCCGTGCGGCCAAAGCTGTGGCCACCATGCAGGCCACCAGCGACGCCATTAACCTGGAACGCAAGAGCATCTGGGTGTTTCCGGAGGGAACCCGCAGCCGTGGCCGTGGCCTGGGTAGCTTCAAGAAAGGGGCATTTCACATGGCCGTTGCCGCTGGCGCACCCATCACCATGGTGTGTGCGGGCGAATACCATGGCAAATCCAGAGGCTGGACCGGACGACGGCAGCCTGTCCCTTTGCGGATTCTGCCTCCCGTCGAAACACAGGGCATGACCAGTTCAGACATTCCTGAACTGATGCACCGTTGTCACCAGCAAATGGAAGAGGCCATTGCTGACCTCGCACTTACCCACGGAACTGCTTGAACAGCCAGTGAAAACAGGGCAGTCTTTCGGACGAAACTGACGCTGATTCTGGACATCTGGGGAGTGACATAATGAACCTGATCTGGTTTCTGATCATTGGCGGTCTGGCCGGCTGGCTGGCCGGGCTGATCATGAAGGGCAAGGGCTTTGGCGTGTTGGCCAACATTGGTATCGGGATTGTCGGCTCGTTTATTGGCGGCTTCCTGTTTGGCCTGTTGCAGCTGTCGGCCCACGGTGCCATTGGTCGCCTGGTCACCGCAACAGTCGGGGCCGTGCTGCTGCTGGCCATCGTCAACAAGATCAAGAAGGGCTGACATGATCGTACCTGTCACTGCTGTTTTTGCGGCCGTCACCGGCCTGCTGTTGCTGGTGTTGTCGGCTCAGGTGGTCAAGTACCGGCTGAAATACCGCAAGGGCCTGGGCGTCAATGAGGATCCGGAGTTCGAAGCTGCCGTCCGGGCCCACGCCAATCTTGTGGAATACGCACCGCTGGGTTTGATCATGCTCGCCATTGCCGAGCTCAATGGCGTTTCCGGTTCGCTGATCTACTGGACCGGGATGGCGTTGGTGGTCGGCCGCATTCTCCATGCCTGGGGAATGATCAACGGCAAGGGCGGGCCTCATTGGGCACGCATGATTGGTATCCTGCTAACCTGGCTGGCGATTCTGGTTGCGGCACTGTTGCTGTTCTGGAACGTCTGGCAGGTATATGGCTGAAACAGTGTCCAGCCATTGAAGAACGGGGCCTTGGGGCCCCGTTTGTGTTTCTGTCGATTACAGCGCCCGGGCGACGTCCAGGCTCAGGTATTCCAGTTCCACACGCCGGTTGGCGGCGTGGTCCTCCGGCCGGGTCAGCGGGCGATCCGAGCCCCAGGTGGCAAGCAGGATGGACGATTGCGACACGCCTTCCTGAATCAGTAGCCGGGCCACAGCGTTGGCTCTGAGCCGGGCCAGAAACCGGTTGTATTCGGCAGAGCCAAAGTTGTCGGCATGGCCGTGAATGCGAACCTGCATGCCGGGGTGCCCTTTGATATAGGCCGCGTGCCGCTTGAGCATATCGATATCCGGGGCATCCAGCGTGTGTTTGTTGAAACCGTAGTGGAATCGGGTACGGTGGGGGCGGTCGGCGTCGGCCGACAGTTGCCCGTTGGCGCCCGCGAAGGCCAGGGCGGCCTTGGCCAGCATATCGGGGTTGTCCAGAACAAGTACGGTCATTTGCTGCTTCCTCGAGTCGAGTGCCCGGCGTTTTTTGTTATGTCCCCTTCACTATTGATGTCAGAGGCCATAACGGCAATTGGCGAATGGTCGATAGCCGCCCGGGTTCTATAGCTACCGATTGAATGGCATTTGTGTGACTGTGTGATTACACCGGGAAAAGAAGGCCCCGCTGTGGTAAAAAGCAGCTTTTCAGGGACAGATTATGATGAATTGTGACCGCCCATGCTGATTATTCCTGCCGAGAATGCCGTAAACTGGAAACGCCCACCCTGGGTAACCCTGGGCCTGATCATGGCCTGCCTGCTCGTCTTTCTGTTCTACCAGGGCGGAGACGACCGCAAGTTCGAAGCCGCACTGGAAGACTATCTGGAGAGCGGTCTGCTGGCCCTGGAGGCCCCCGCTTACGAGGATTACCTGCAGCGGGAAATCCAGTTCGAAGGCAGCCAGCAGCGGGTTCTGGAGTTGCAGGAATTCCAGCAACTTCAGGAAAATGAGGAGGAACTCTGGCAGGCGGTGACGCTGCTGCTGGATCGTGAGTTTTACCAGTATCTGCAGCAGAACCGGGACCTGATCTGGGCCCCGGCCCAGCGCAACCTTTGGCTGGAGCAGCGCTCGGCGATTGAGCAACAGTGGATCAGCCGGATGAGTGCCTATCAGTTGGGACTGGTGCCGGCAGAGCTCTCGCTGTACACGCTCATTACCTACCAGTTCCTGCATGGCGGCTGGGGCCACATTATTGGTAACCTTCTGTTCCTGTTCCTGCTGGGTTTTACCGTGGAAAAAGCGCTGGGTCCGGGGCGATTTCTGGTGGCTTATCTGGTGTGCGGTGCTTTGTCCGGCCTGGTGTTTACCGCTTTTTCCATGGGCAGTCAGGTACCTCTGGTGGGCGCGTCCGGCTCCATTTCCGGGTTGATGGGCATGTATGTGGCTATTTACGGGCTGCAGCGCATTCGCTTCTTCTACTTCCTGGGCGTTTACTTCAACTATTTCCGGGCGCCGGCCATCGCCATGCTGCCGGTCTGGCTGGGCAAGGAAATCTATGACTACTGGTTTGCCGGTGCCACCGGTATTGCCTATATGGCCCATGCCGGTGGCCTGGCGGCCGGTGCAGGGTTGGTGTGGCTGCTGGGTCAGAGCTGGCTGCAGGTGAAAGACGAGTTCTTCGAACCGGAGCAGGAAGAACAGGACGAACAGTTCACCAAGGCCTATGGCCAGGCCATGGCCAGCCTCGGCCGCATGGAGTTCGACCTGGCCCGGCGCCAGTTCGAGGCGTTGCGGGAACGTTATCCGGAACGGCCCGTGCTACTTGAACACCTGTATCAACTGGCTAAATTAAGGCCGGACCTGGACAGCTACCGGCTGCGTGCCGAGGAAATGATGGCCGACGCCATCGCCCGGCGACAGCCGGAACAGATGGTGGATATCTGGCAGGAGTACCTGAGCAAGGGTGAGGCCTATCATCCATTGACGCCGGAGGCGCACAACCGTGTGCTGTTCGCCAGCCTGAAACGCCATGATTTCAAAGCCGCAGAGAAGGCGTTTGAACGCATGCGAGCCAAGGCCGAGCCGGACATGGTGAATGAAGCCTGTCGGCTCCTGGTGGCGGAGTTCGAGAAACTGCAAATGGAGCCGAAAGCGCGCCATTACCGGCAGCTGTTGCAGCTGCACGGCTGAGGCGTGGCAGGCACGCCCTCAGTCTGAAACCTGAAAGCTTGCTTTCGGCCCTTTCAACGGTTGCTGGTTCGACGCTTGTTCCAGCCAGACATCAATGTGCTCGTGGGCCGGATGGTTCACGCAGCGCTTCTTGATGAACGACAGGAAAGCACTGGCTTTTTCCCATTGCTGCAGGCCATTGGCGAGTGCCTGGGCCACAATCAGATAGGCTGGTGCCAGCTCATCGCTGTCCGGGAAGCGTTTGTGGAAATCCTGCAGTAAACGGATGGCCGCTTTGTGATGGCCCCGATGGTACAGGGTGCCGGCACACTGCACCGCCAGTTCCGGGTCGTCCAGCTGGAACTTCGGCTCCACCATCTGCAGCGTCTGTAACAGTTGATTCAGCCCGTCTCCATCATGCCGTTGGGCCAGCCAGGCCATAATCCTGGGGTGGTAGCGGTACAGCTCTTCGGCATCATTGCGGGCGGTCAGCAACTGGTAGAGCTGGCCGATGCGGGCAGGGTTGGTCCGGTCCCGTTTGAGGGCTTCCTTGAGCATGCTCTGCACACGGTCGTAGTTGCCATCCTTCAGGTTCATATCCAGATCGGCATCAAACCGGCTGCTGCGATCCCGCTGGTGTTGGTCGGTTTCCGAGATCTCGTCCTGAAGGTCTGAGGCAAAGCCGAGTTCTTCCTGATACTGGAATAGCAGATAACCCAGCATGTGAAACAGGATCAGGGTAAAGGTACTGTTCAGGAAACCGGCCAGCGGTTGGGCCACCCACATGGGGAAATGATTCACGGCAAAGTCCTGCGCCGCGCCGGAGGCCAGGGTGAGCAGAATCAGGTACCCGTAAAGCAGGAAGTAGGGCGTGCCGATGCGCGAGATCAGCACCGCCAGGTTCATGGGGTTTACAGCTGCGCCGACCGAGCGCTCCATGGCCAGTACCATGATGCTGGCCGGTAGTGCCAGCACTACAAACGCCACCGCAAGCATCATCAGTATCGGCCCGCCCAGCATGGCGGCGGCGCCTACCAAACCGCCCATCAGCACAAACACCAGCAGTTGCAGCACCACAATGTCAAAACCGCTGCCGGTAAACGCCACCGACACTGCTGGCGGTTTCAGATGGCCTTCAGCGGTGTGATTGATCACCGCATAGGTGTACTTGAACAGCGCCAGCGCCAGCACCAGCCAGATGATCAGGCCAATAATATTGGCCGGCGCCACTACAGGAACCAACGTGCAGATGGCGATCACGATCAGCGGATCGGTGTGGAAGGGGTAACGGAAAAAGGCCCCTACCCGCTGCCAGAAGGGCACCACTTCGGTGGCGGCGCCCAGATAACGCATGGCTTTACTGCAGCGGGGACAAAGCCCCCGACGCTGGCGGGTATCGGCATCCGGCATACAACGGCTGCAGTAGTGCATCTGGCATTCGCCACAATGCCACTTGGCAGGGTCGCCCGGATGGTAATGACAATCGTGCTTCACGTGAGACAGTTCCTGATCCGTCAGAAATCAGCCGCCAATCATGACAGAACTCGACCCGAGCCGCACCCGCTGTGTTCACAGTTGAGAGGCGGACATGGCCGCGCTCGCCTGTGACGCGATCAGGATTCCTGCCAACGCTGGCGCACCTCAAGTATCGCCGGCAGGCAGCGGAAGAAGGCTTCGACCAACTCGGGGTCGAAATGCTTGCCGCTTTGCTCGCGAATCAAATCCGTTGCCTGTTCTATCGACCATGCTTTCTTGTAAGGGCGCTCGCTGGTGAGAGCGTCGAAGACATCAGCCAGGGCCACGATCCGGGCGGAGATGGGAATAGCAACGCCTTTCAGACCTTGCGGATAGCCGCTGCCGTCCCATTTCTCGTGGTGGTTCTGTGCTACTTCCCGCGCCATGTTGAGCAGATCTGAGTCGTCTTCTCCGATGATCTCCGCCCCGATTTCCGCGTGGCGCTGCATGACAGCCCATTCATCCGGATCCAGTTTGCCGGGTTTCTGGAGAACGGCGTCCGGAATCCCTATTTTGCCGATATCGTGCATCGGGGCAGCATTGAGCAGGGTGTCAGACCAGGCTTCGCCGAGCCCGGCCTCCAGCGCGATCAACCGCGAGAAATGGCTCATGCGGATAACGTGCAGGCCCGTTTCGTTGTCCTTGTATTCCGCCGCGCGCCCCAGCCGCTGAACGACGGCCAACCGGGTCTCTATCAGCTCGTCCATACGCACCAGGGACAGATGATTTTTGACTCTGGCCTTTACAATCGCTGCATTCACCGGTTTGGTGATGTAGTCCACAGCACCCCGCTCAAAGCCCCGGGCCTCATCATCGGCATCGGATAAGGCGGTGACAAAGATGACCGGAATAGCGCGGGTGTCCTGGCCGGCTTTCAGAGCGTTGCACACCTCGTAACCGGACATGCCCGGCATCATTACATCCAGCAGAACAAGATCCGGTTTCTCGCTGCGTGCCAGTTCCAGCGCCCGCTCGCCATCTTTGGCGAACAGTAACCGGTATTGGTCGGAAAGTATGTTGCGCAGCACCTGAAGGTTGGCTGGCTCGTCGTCCACCAGCAGCAGGGTCTTGGTGTCGGTCAGCATTGCGAGGCCTCCAGGGTGTTGCGAAAGGTCATCAGAATTTTGGCCGCTTTCTCTGGTTCGAAGTCGTCGAGAGCCTCGTTCATCGCATCGGCGATCTCCGTGGGCAGTCCTGGCTTCAGCTGGTCGATAGCGGGCTCCGGAATTTCGCCCTGGCTCAGGCGTTCGATCACTTGTGCCAGCGTTTTCGGGTCTATGGCATCCGGTTCAGTCCAGCTTACGGGGGGCATTTCAGAGTCCGCTGTTTGTTCGGTCAGCCACTGGCGCGCCCGATCAAAATCGTTCTGGAGTTCCTGCCACAAGGCCTCCGGCACCGGTTTTTCTGATTTCAGCCGGGTTTCCAGGTTTGCCAGCGTTGCCGCTAAACGCCGGAAACCCAGATTGCCGGCAATGCCGCGAACCCGGTGGGCTTCGGCTGTCGGGTTATCGGGGCAGAGCCGGATTGCCTCGGGTTGATTCTCTGGCGCTTGCAGCAGACGTCCAGCCGCCCGTAGGTGTTTTTGGGTGTCCGGCCAGAGCTGCCTGAGCGTGACGGTATCTATCGTGCTGTCGTCGACATCATCGCCTGCATTGCTCGGAGCCGAAGCCTCTATGCCCAGGACTCTGGCCATCTCGGCAGTGAGTTCCGGCAGATTGAGTGGCTTGATGGCGAAACCGTCCATCCCTGCCTCCGAAGCCTGCCTCCGATCGTCTTCCAGCACGCTGGCGGTAAGGGCAACCACGGGCGTGTACCGTCGCTGGGTGGCTGCTTCATGTCGACGTATCGCCCGGGTGGCTTCGTGGCCGTTTATTCCGGGCATTTGCACATCCATCAGAATCAGATCGAAAACCTGGTTACGATAGAGGTCTATCGCTTCTTGTCCGTTCCCGGCCGTGGTGACCTCATGTTTGCGCTGAAGCAGCAGGGTTTTCAGCAGTTCGAGATTTTGTGGCACGTCATCAGCAACCAGAATGCGCAAAGGGGGAAGAGCGACTTCCTGGTCTGCCAGCGTATCCTCGTCCACGGCCAGGCCGGTAGGCAGGGGCAGTTCTACCTGGAAAACCGAGCCCTCGCCCGGGCTGCTGGTCACGCTGATGGCGCCACCCATCAGTTTTACCAGTTGTCGGGCAATGGTCGTGCCCAGGCCAGTGCCACCAAAGCGACGGGTCATGCTGGAATCGGCCTGGGTAAACGGTTCGAAAATCCTGTCGATTCGATCGGCAGAAATGCCAATGCCGGTATCCTCAACCCGGATAACGACCTTGCGCGCAGCCGGTTCCCGCACCTGCAGGGTGACGCCGCCTGTCTGGGTGAATTTTACGGCATTGCTTAACAGATTCAGCACCACTTGCTGAATGCGCAAGGGATCGCCCTGGTAGTATTCTCCGGCCTGATAATCCAGTGTCAGATACAGCCCTTTGCGCGCCGCGTTCAGGGATTGCGTGGCAATCACCTGGTCACAGAGGCGACGCAGGCTAAAATCGTGCAGTTCGAGTTCGGTATGACCACCGTCCAGTTTGGCGGTGTCCAGAATATCGTTGAGCAGGTTAAGCAGAGACCGGGCCGAGGTTTTCACCACGCCAAGGTGCCGCGCCTGGGTGTCATCCAGCGGCGTGTCCAGTACCAGGTCGGTGAAACCGATAATGGCGTTCATCGGGGTGCGTATTTCGTGGCTCATGTTGGCCAGAAACGCACTTTTGGCGGCGGCAGCCTGTTCTGCGTCCTCTTTTGCCTGGCGCAGATCGGTTTCCATGCGATGGCGCTCGGAAATATCAGTGATGAAGCCTACAAAGGTGCTGATGCCGCCCAGCCGGGATTCACCAATGCCCAGGCGCACCGGTATCTGGTGGCCATCCTTATGCAGCGCCCAGACTTCGCGGCCTGAACCGATGATTTTACGTTCCCCGGTGCGCAGGTAGTTTTTCAGATAGCCGTCGTGGGCGTCCCGATGGGGGTTGGGCATCAGCATGTTGATATTCTTGCCCACGATTTCATCGGCGTTGTAACCGAAGATGCGTTCTGCCGACTCGTTAAAGGACAGTACGATCCCCCGATCCGAGATCTTGATAATACCGTCCACGGCGGCATCAACGATGGTGCGCAGTTCGCTGGCGGTTTCCTGGCTGCGCCTCATCAGGGCGCGATAGCGGGCCACCGCGTTCACCCCGGATGCGAGCAGGCTGAGGGCTACCGTTACGAATGCAATGGTCAGTGCCAGAACGGTGTGGCTGTTGCTCCCGGGCAGAAAATCCGGGGCGGGCTGGCCGATAAACCGGGCGGCTTCCATCGCAGTGTAATGCATGCCGGCGATGGCCAGCCCCATCACGGTACCGGCGAGTAAACGGCGCTTGTACCCACGCAGGCGAGTTCTATGGCGCAGCCCGAAGCTGATCCACAGCGCCAGGGTGCCCAGCATCACCGCCACCACAATCGACAGTGCGAATAACGTTGGGTCGTAGCGAAGTGCTGGCCCGCTCTCCATAGCGGCCATGCCCAGATAGTGCATGGCACCGATGCCGGCGCCGACCACCACGCCACCGCCGATCAGTCGCGGCCCGGTCAGGTCGTGCCGGGCCAGGAGGCTGAGCGCTACCCAGGAGGCAAACAGGCTCGGAGCGGCGGAAAGCGCGGTAATCCAGGGGTGATAGTGCACATGGGTGGGCATTTCAAAGGCCAGCATGCCGATAAAATGCATGGACCAGATGCCAAAGCCCAGAGAGGCAGAACCGCTGAACAGGTGCAGGCGCTGCATGTTAAGGGTGTTGCTGCGGCGCGCAGCGGCAGCCAGGGTCAGCCCCATGTAGGAGGCACCTATAGCAATCAGCAAAGACAACACCACCAGGCCATAGTCGTATTGGCCTGACATCAGCTTGTCGGTCTCTGGATTCAGAACAAAGAAGTGATCAAGCGCCAGCAAGCGAGATTCCTGTAAAAGCTGAAGAGATTTGAGGTATGTACGGTATCAGTACGGGATTGGCTTAAGTATCGTCTTTTTGTGTAACTTGTATACGCCAGGTTACGGATGATACTGACAGTATTCACCGTGGTAATGCGGAACATTCACGGGACTGCAGTTGAACTCTCGCCATTCGATGCAATAGTTAAAGGAGATTTCCGAAGAGGAGGCATCGCATGTCGAGTTCATCCCTGAGTAAAGACAGCCTGAATACCCTCTCCACCCTGAGCGCGGGTGGCCAGACCTACCACTACTACAGTTTGCCGAAGGCAGCGGAGACCCTGGGCGACCTCAATCGCCTGCCGTTCTCGTTGAAAGTGTTGTTGGAGAACCTGCTGCGCAACGAAGATGACACCACGGTCGACCGCTCCCACATTGATGCCATGGTGCAATGGCTGAAAGACCGGGGCTCGGATACCGAAATCCAGTTCCGCCCGGCCCGGGTGCTGATGCAGGATTTCACCGGGGTGCCCGGGGTTGTGGATCTGGCGGCCATGCGTGAAGCCGTGAAAAATGCCGGTAAAGACCCGGCACTGATCAACCCGTTATCCCCGGTAGACTTGGTGATCGACCACTCGGTGATGGTCGACAAGTTCGGCAATCCTTCGGCCTTTAAGGACAACGTGGCCATCGAGATGGAGCGCAACCAGGAGCGTTACGAGTTTTTGCGTTGGGGCCAGCAGGCCTTTGACAACTTTCGGGTGGTGCCACCGGGCACCGGCATCTGCCACCAGGTCAACCTGGAATATCTGGGCAAAACGGTGTGGCAGAAGGAGGTGGACGGTAAAACCATCGCCTACCCGGACACGCTGGTGGGCACCGATTCCCACACCACCATGATCAACGGTCTGGGCATACTCGGCTGGGGCGTGGGCGGTATCGAAGCGGAAGCCGCCATGCTTGGCCAGCCGGTCTCCATGCTGATTCCGGAGGTGATCGGTTTCAAGATCACCGGCAAGCTGAGGGAGGGCATCACGGCGACCGACCTGGTGCTGACCGTCACGGAAATGCTGCGCAAGAAAGGCGTGGTGGGCAAGTTTGTGGAGTTCTATGGGGACGGCCTGAAAGACATGCCAGTGGCCGACCGTGCCACCATTGCCAATATGGCGCCGGAATACGGTGCTACCTGTGGTTTCTTCCCGGTGGATGAACAAACCATCAACTACATGCGCCTGACCGGGCGGGATGAAGCACTGCTGGAACTGGTTGAAAACTACGCCAAAGCCCAGGGATTGTGGCGGGAACCCGGTCATGAGCCGGTATACACCGACACCCTGGAGCTGGACATGGGTGAAGTGGAAGCCAGCCTTGCCGGCCCGAAGCGGCCCCAGGACCGGGTCGCCCTCACCAACATGAAAGCGTCGTTTGAGTTGCTGATGGAAACGTCGGAAGGCCCGGCAGAAAGCCGTGAGGCCAAGCTGGAATCGGAAGGGGGTGGTACAGCGGTCGGTGCTCAGAGCGCCTATTTCGAACACCCCGCCAGTCAGCCACTTCACATGAATGGTGAATCTACCCGGCTGGACCCAGGCGCGGTGGTGATTGCGGCGATTACCTCCTGTACCAATACATCCAACCCCAGCGTGATGATGGCGGCTGGCCTGATTGCCAAAAAGGCCGTGGCCAAGGGTCTGAAAACCAAACCCTGGGTCAAAACCTCACTGGCGCCGGGCTCCAAGGTGGTGACCGACTACCTCAAAGTGGCCGGCCTTCAGGATGACATGAACCAACTGGGTTTCAACCTGGTGGGTTATGGCTGCACCACCTGTATCGGTAACTCCGGCCCGCTGCCGGATGAAGTCGAGAAAGCCATTACTGATGGGGATCTCACCGTGGCCTCGGTGTTGTCCGGTAACCGCAATTTCGAGGGCCGGGTGCATCCGCTGGTGAAAACCAACTGGCTGGCCTCGCCCCCACTGGTCGTTGCCTATGCTTTGGCTGGCAACGTACGGGTGGACCTTACCAAGGATCCTCTGGGCGCAGACCAGGATGGCAACCCGGTGTACCTGAAAGACCTGTGGCCAAGCCAGGCCGAGATCGCGGAAGCGGTCGAGAAGGTCAAGACCGACATGTTCCGCAAGGAATACGGCGAGGTCTTCGAGGGCGACGACATCTGGAAATCCATCAAGGTGCCGGAAAGCAAGGTGTATGAGTGGAGTGACAAATCCACCTACATCCAGCATCCGCCCTTCTTCGAAGGCATGGGTGAGCAGCCCGAGGCCATCGATGACATAACGGATGCCAACATCCTGGCCCTGTTGGGAGACTCGGTGACCACCGACCATATTTCGCCGGCCGGCTCCTTCAAGCCGGATACACCGGCGGGCAAATACCTGCAGGAACATGGTGTAAAACCAAAAGACTTCAACTCCTACGGCTCCCGCCGGGGCAACCACGAGGTGATGATGCGCGGCACCTTTGCCAACGTGCGCATACGCAATGAAATGCTCGACGGCGTGGAAGGCGGCTTCACCAAATTTGTGCCCACCGGGGAACAAATGGCCATCTACGATGCCGCCATGAAGTACCAGGAGCAAGGCACGCCACTGGTGGTGATTGCCGGCAAGGAATACGGCACCGGCTCCAGCCGCGACTGGGCCGCCAAGGGTACTCGCCTGCTGGGCGTGAAAGCCGTGGTGGCGGAATCCTATGAGCGTATTCACCGTTCCAACCTGATCGGCATGGGGGTGATGCCGCTGCAATTCCCGGAGGGGACTGATCGCAAGAGCCTGAAACTCACCGGGGAGGAAACGATCAGCATTCAGGGACTGTCTGGCGAGATCAAGCCGGGCCAGACCCTGACCATGACGGTGAAATACAAGGATGGCTCTACCGAAACCTGCGAGCTGAAGTCACGGATTGATACTGCCAACGAGGCAGTGTATTTCCAGCATGGTGGTATCCTGCATTACGTGGTGCGGGAGATGCTGAAAAACGCCTAGGCGGCCGGGACTTCCAGCCAGAAGGTGGCTCCCTGGCCAGCTTCTGACGTGAAGTCGACGTCGCCCTCCATCCTGGCCATCAGCTCTTTGGTGATGGCCAGGCCAAGGCCAGTGCCACCCTTGCTGCGTCGATCCGAACTGTCGGCCTGGGAGAACTTCTGGAACATGCGCTCTCTGAATTCCGGAGCGATACCAGGTCCCTCGTCCTGCACGTAGATTCGAAGCCCTTGGCCATGCGGTTTTGTCCAGATACGAATCTGGCCGTTGACCGGTGAGAACTTGATCGCGTTTGACAGGATGTTGTTGAGTGCCTGTGCCAACCTTTGTTTGTCCGCCTTAACCGTGGATGCTGAAAGTTCTTGAGCGTTGAGAGTGATGTTTTTTTCGGTGGCATAGTTCTGGATGTTTTCCAGACTTTCGGTGATCGCCTCAGACACAGGAAATTCGACCACATTGAAATCCATCTTGCCCGCAATCAGTTTCTCGATGTCCAGCAGGTCATTGATCAGAAAACCCAGCTGATCGCTGTTTCTTTGGGCGATCTTCAGCAATTGTTGTGCTTTTCCTGAAAGCTCTCCGCCAGCATTGGTCGTTAACAGCGACAGCGCCCCGGAAATGGAGGTGAGGGGGGTTCTGAGTTCATGACTGACGGTCGAGATAAACTCGTTCTTTAATCGTTCCGCCTCTTTTCGTTGGGAAATGTCCTCGACGATGATCCAGATAACGGACTCTTTTCCCTGGAGGTCCAGGCGCAAACCGTGGAGCATGAGCGGCTGGAGAGTCCCATCTGCCATTGGGAAGAAGCCTTCAACTCCGGTGAAGCGAACCTGGCTTGCCAGGCGGTTGGATATTGAAGGTTCGCTGCGTTGTTGATCGCCGGAAAGGCTGCGCACATCGTCGAAATACCCGATGTTCTTGGCTTTCGAGTCCAGTATTCGGGTGAAGCCCGGGTTGGCCTGTAGCAACTCCCCTGAGATCGCGTCATAGAGGGCGATGCCGAACGGGGCGAGTTCAAACAGGCCCCAGAATCGGAGTTGCATCTGGCGATCACGGAGGATGAGTGTCGTTATCCAGAGTGTGCCGGCAATGATGATCAGAGTGACCAGCCCGAGCAGACTACGCAGCAGCCACGGAGAGTCCGGATGATCCGGCCATCCATCCGCTGGCTGAGCGTAGAGCTTCCAGGAAAATCCCGGCATGGCCATGGTTGTTGACACGGGCGCTTGCCAGGCTGCATCGGGCTCACCGAAAAACAAGCCTTCATCTATGTTGCCGGAGCCTGTCGTTGAGAGCGCAAAGACCACCTCGGGAGGGAGGCTGTCCAGCCCAATCGCGGTGTAAAGTCGATTCAGATCCAGAATGGCGGAGATAACCCCCCAAACCCGTCCCGTGTCGTTCTCGAAAATGGGAATACGCGCGGCCAGGCCCTGGCCTCCCTGTACCAGATTAATAGGGCCGCTGAAGACTGCTCGCCGGCTTTCCAGTAGCAGGGCCATTTGATCTCTTGACAAACTCTGAGCCTGAAGGTCGAGCCCGAGGGCAGCCTCATTTCCATCCAGAGGGTAGATGTGTTTTATGACAAATCCGGGGGCCAAACCGATATTCAGCAGTTCTGGTGCCAGTTTGAAGATGACGGAAGCCAGCCGCTGAAATCGCTCTTCGCCGATGTCGGGTTGGACCGCAACGTTTGCGGCGAGACCCCATACTGTCTGTGTGTTTTGCAGAATGGTGGCGCGCAGACGCAGCCCCAGATCATCTACCTTCTCTTGCCAGTTCGCCCGCACATCAGCCCGGTGTCGTTCCGTTGCGGTTGAGTCGATCGCCAGCGCGAGCCCGACCGTCAGCAGGCAAACCGTCAATCGAGCAAGCCAGACCAGGCCGAAAAAAGCTTGTTCTTGTTTTTGTGTGCTCATGTCAACGCAAGCTCATGTTAAGGGTAACTCCAGCCAAAAGGTGGAACCCTGCCGCTCGGCCGAGTTGAACCCGACACTGCCACCCATCTTCGTCATGATTTCTCTGGTGATTGCCAGTCCAAGGCCGGTCCCGCCTTGTCCGCGGGTAACAGAGCCATCTGCCTGCGCGAACTTCTGAAAGATCCTGGATCGGAAGCTCTCAGGTACGCCGATCCCCTGGTCTTTCACCAAGATGCGCACCGTCGATTCTGACGATTCAATATCGACGAGGACTTCGCTGCGCTCATGTGAGAACTTGACGGCGTTTGACAACAGGTTGGTGATAGCCTGTTTCAGCCGAATGCTGTCAAACAGCGCCGTGAGCCCCGGCGAGCCGTCCCGCAGTGTGATGCGCACCTGACGCTGTTTGGCAAAGGGCTGGATTTCTTCAATGGCGGCGGTCACGCACGTTCCAATGCCTTGCTCCTCAGGCGCCATGGGCATATTGCCCGCAATCAGTTTTTCGATGTCCAGGAGGTCGTCTATCAGCAGTTTCAGATGGTCGGCGTTGCGCTTTGCGATGGAGAGCATGTGCCGGCTTTTTTCGTCGATGTTCCCCGTAATACCACCCAAAATCAGCCCCAGGGACCCGGAAATCGAAGTGAGGGGAGTGCGCAGTTCGTGGCTGACGGTGGAGATGAACTGGTTCTTCATCTGTTCGGCTTCGTATCGCTCGTTGATGTCTACGATATAGCCGTGCCAGAGAATGCTGCCATCCGGCAGTTTTTCGGGGTTGGCCTGCCCCTCGACCCAGTGCCAGTTCTGGCCTTGCCACTGAATTCGATAACGCTGGTGCCAACGGCTCAAGTTGTCTGCGGACTCTTGAATGCTCTCAGCAACCTGTGGAAGGTCTTCAGGGTGGATGACGCCGAAGACTGGGCCGGCATCGTTTGCCGCAGCTTCGGCGCTGATGTTGTAGATCTGCTGGATACCTTGGCTGGTGTAGGGAAAAGTGCTGTGACCGTCTGGCCAGAGGCGGTACTGGTAGAGCATTCCCGGGGCGTTGCTGACGAGTTTTTCCAGGGTCTCGGCCTGCCGGGACTGGTGAATGGCGTCGGCGACCCAGCGGGCCAGCAGGTTTACAAACATCTTTTCCGTTTCGGTAAACGGTGGTTTGCGCGGTATGGAGGATGAAAAGTTCAGGGTTCCGAACAGTGTGTCATCTATCCAGATTGGCGCGGCCAGGTAGCTTTCCAGACCAAACTCGGCGTAGCAGGGGTGGTCCTGAAATCGCGAGCGCCCCATGTGGTTGATGGCGAGCACGTCACCCCGCTCGAGAAGAATGGAGCAGTAGGTTTGCTCAACGGGCAAGGTGAGTCCGTTCTCAAGCGCCTTGTTTCGGCGCGCATGGTGCCAGAGTACGGTGTAGGCGCCACCATTGATTTCGCTGACAATGGCCGTTTCTGTCCCCAGGAAATGGTTGGCCTTGTTGAGCGCTAGCGGAATGGCGGTATCAAGGTTGCCTTTCACTTCCAGAACGATTTCGTTCAGTGCATTCAGTGCCCGGGTGCGCTCACTGTAGTAGTTGCCCAGCTCCTGAAACTGGAGTTCGCGTTCGATGATATCGGCCAGGTCTCTGAGTGTTTTCTCGTCCCGGTTCGAAAAGCCTCGAGGTTTTTTGTCGATAATGCATAGGGTGCCAATGCGAAAGCCCGAGCGGTCTTCCAGCGGCGCGCCCGCATAGAAACGGATATGGGGTTCTCCTGTGACCAGGGGGTTGTCGGAGAACCGCTCATCGGCCAGTGCGTCGGAAACCACGAAAGCCTCGGATTTCAGGATGGCATGGCCGCAGAACGAAATGTCACGACCGGTTTCCCGGACTCCCAGGCCATAGCAGGACTTGAACCACTGGCGTTCCCGGTCGACCAGTGACACCAACGCAATCGGCACATCGAACGCCTCGGCGGCAAGCCTTGTTACCCGATCGAAGCGCTCCTCCGGGGGAGTGTCGAGCAGCTTTGTCGCCTCCAGGGCGGAGAGCCGTTGTGGTTCTTCGGGTGGGTACTCAGGTGACTTCATGATCAGGCTCCCTTGAGGTCTCCTGGCGGGGGATGTCGAGCCAGAAATGGGCCCCTTGCTGGTAATAGTAGCCCACCTGGCCGTGCATCAGATGGGCCAGCTCACGGCAAATGGCCAGCCCCAGGCCAGTGCCGGACTGTGCCTGTTTTGAGGATGGGTTGGCTTGTGCAAACCGCTCGAACAGATGTGGGATAAACTGCTCATCCACCCCCGGGCCGTGGTCCGAAACGATGAATCGGATGGTGTTCTGATTAACCGCTCGGGCGGACAGCTGAACGGCGGCACCAGTAGGTGAGAACTTGATGGCGTTGCTGATAAAGTTGTCCAGTATCTGTCGCAGTCGCTGGGGGTCGGCTCGGACCACCAACGGTTCAGGGGCCGGGACTGCGCTCAAAGAGACACCATAATGGGTGGCCATTGAGCGATTGCCTTCAATGGCCTGCTCCAGGGCTTCACTGACCTGGATTGTGCCAATCTGCAACATCATTTTTCCGGCGATGGCTTTATTGAAATCCAGCAGATCTGAAATCAGCAGCTGCAGTTGTTCGCCGTTGCGCAGCGCTACTTGCACCATTTTCCGGGCCTTTTCCGGAAGCTCGCCGGCCGCCTCCCGGTCCAGCAGTTTCAAAGAGCCGTTGATTGAGGTCAGAGGCGTTCTCAATTCATGACTCACGGTGGCCACAAACTGGTCTTTCATCTGGTCCAGAGCTTCCCGTTCCTCCATCAGCCGGTTGAAGGCCAGCGCGAGATTGCGGGTTTCCGGTGGCCCCTTGGGCTTCAAGTGGCGGGTATCCGATGCGCCATCCACCATGGCCCTTATCCGCGTGGACATGTGTTCCAGGGGCCGGGTGGCAGTGCGCCCGAGTAGCCAGGCTGCGGTGGCCAGAATCAGTGCAGCCAGTACGCTGAGCAGCAGAAAGTTTTCAAATGAGGCCCTGGCCGGGCCGGTCACGCCTTCATAGGGCTCTGCGCGCAGAAACAACCAGCCGACACGCTCCAGATGACGGGTCGCATAAATCCAGCGTTTACCGGATTTGTCGGTCACGACACCCGATGTGACGCCAGACAGCGCTGCGTCGATAATCAGGTTCTCGCCGGGTGGGGGTAGCTCAGGCATCGGAGCGCCGGGGGTCAGCGAATCCACCTGAGTGAAATGCCCGGTATCGAGCACCTTGAAGATGGCGTTGCTTTTTTCACTCAAGGAGTCGGGAATGATGCCGGATTCAGCCAGGTTGATGCTGCCGCCCGCCAAGCCCAGCAGATCGCCGTCGTCACTGACAATGGGAGCCAGAAAAGACAACAGCGGCAATCCGGTGGTACGGCCGATAATGGGGCGGCTGATCACCGCTTGTCGGCTGGTCAGGGCTTCCCGGAAATGCGGGCGGTCTGAGTAGTTGGTGCCGATTCGTCTGGGCACAAAACGGTTCTCTGCAATGGCGACACCCTTGTCATCAAAAATGAGCAGACCGCCTTCGAAATAGCGTTCAAGACTGGGTTGGCGCCCGAGAAGCTCTTTCAACTCAGGCAGAGGGCGCAGGTTGTCGCCGTCTGTGAGAAAAGCCGAGAAGGCCTTCAGGGCCTCCAGGCGAATCTGAAGTTGTTGGTCCACGATGCGCGCAGCCGAGTCGGTTTCCAGCAGCTGCCTTTGGGTCAGAACGTTCTCGAAATCCCTTACCAGCCCGTTGTAGGCAAAAAACAACACGGCTGCCATGGTCGCAATACTGCTGGAGATCGTAATCAGGGTAACGCGTATACCTAACGATGGGGATCTCAACGGTAATCCTTAGTGGCGTGGTCGAGAGCGGAAAAACGTGGTTACATAGAGCTTAGAGTATTTCCAGAGTCGGAAAAACCAGGATTCGGGGAGTTTTTTTGGATAACCAGCAGCAAGATTACATCAGTGATCGCCTGAACGTTTTGAAACTGCGTTTTATCGAGCGATTGAGGGGCGAGTTGGCGTACCTTTCAGGCTTTGCTGACCAGGTTAGGAAAGGTCATGTTGATGAACTGGCACTTAATGACTGTCGTCAGAGACTTCATAAGTTGGCGGGATCTGCAGGCACGTTTGGTTTCCCCTCCCTTGGAGAATTTGCACGAGATCTCGAAAAACGTCTCAAGCGGGAGCAGAAAGCGTTGGCGAAGGGATCCGACGCCCAGTTCGATTTTCTTCCCGTTGATGAAAACGTCGCCGACCAGCTCGAACTCCTGATTGGCATCGCCGACCTGGATAACCCGTTGTCCACGGAGCGGGAGCGGTCGGCGCAAGCCGATGAAGAGCTGGTCTCCCATGGCATGCAGGTTCGGCTGATCGTGGTTCTTGACGCCACGGATCAACTGGAGTCCTTGCCGGATGAATTGCAGAAATACGGGTTTTCTGTCGAGACGATAGAGAGCCGGGAAGGCGTGGTGAAGGCCTCAGGTACTGATCCTGGTAATGCCGCAGCCGTGCTCTGCAGCGATGCCAGTATTGAAAGTGTGGCTCGTTGGTTGGAGGCCCATCCCCGCGGCGCCTATCAGCCACCGGTGCCGGTTGTTTGCATCGGACAGGCCGAAAACTTCGATCGTCGCTATCATGTTGCCCAGCACGGGGCACGTGCGTTCATGTCGGCGCCGGTGGATTTGCCCGAGCTGGTGGAGCGGCTGGAAACCCTGGTTCAGGAACTGGCCGCCGGCACCAAGGGCCGCGTGATGATCGTCGACGACGACCGGGAACTGGCCGAGCACTATTGCCTGGTGCTCAATTCTGCCGGTATTGAGGCCCATGCCGTATCGGACCCTTTGACGCTGCTGTCAGAACTTTATGCGTTCGAGCCTGAGCTGTTGCTGATGGATATTGAGCTAGGCGCGCATTCTGGCGTAGTTCTGGCTCGGATGATCCGCTTCCATGCTCGCTGGTTGAGCCTGCCGATTGTTTATTTGTCTTCCGAAGATGATCCGGAGCGCCAGCTTCGGGCGCTGTCCGGCGGTGCCGATGAGTTCCTGGTCAAACCGATTTCCGATGATTACCTCATCCGGGCCGTCCAGATGCGCTGTCATCGGGCTCGGCAGCTGTCTGAGCTGATGAACCGCGATAGTCTGACGCGACTGCTGAAGCACTCGGTAATCAAACAGGAAGTGGAAAGGGAGCGTCAGCGTTGCACCCGGGGCGATTACAGCTCTGTTGCGGTACTGCTGGACATTGATCATTTCAAGCAGGTGAATGACACCTGGGGGCATGCACAGGGTGATGTCGTCATCCGGACTCTGGCCAATCTTTTGCGCAACCGGCTGAGGGAATCCGATGCCATCGGTCGCTACGGTGGTGAAGAATTTCTTGTGGTACTGCCGCATTGTGAGCCGTCAGCAGCCCTGCGACTGATGTCCGGTATTCTTGAGAGCTTTTCTGAACTGGAGTTTTCCAGTGAAGACGACGTGTTCCACGTGACGTTCAGCGCGGGGGTCGCAAAAATCAATGATTTTTCTGCCGGTGATCAAATCATCGAGGCGGCTGACAAGGCACTCTATGAGCGGAAACGAAACGGCCGCAATGGCGTTACGTTGTATACCGATAACGCGTAGGTCAATCATGTTGCGGAGAATGCCTTGAAAGCATTGGTGCTTGAAGACGATGATCTCTTCTCGGAACTGCTGGAGACCGTAGTGGCGGGACTCCGTCCAGGCATGCGGGTGACGGTGGCGAGCCGGCTGTCCGAGGCCTTCCGGTTTGTTGACGATGACGATTTCGATCTGATTATTGCGGACTGGAACCTGCCGGATGGTTCGGGGCTGGAACTGGTTCGCAGGGTTCGTTCAGCTAAAGCGACCATGCCCGTTGTGATCGTCTCGGCCCGGGCCGATCGGGACTCCGTATTGAAGGCCGCCCATTACGGCATCAATGGCTATATCACCAAGCCTCTGGACGTTCGTGTCCTGCATCGAAGACTCACGGAGCTTCTTTCTGACACACCCGCCCGGTTGCCCGCGGTCTCGAGTTATCTGGCTGATGCTCTGGAGAACATCACGCAGTTGCCGTCCGATCTGGATGCTGCTGAGATTCTGGATTTATACCGGCGTCAGGAAGAGCTTTCTGCTTCGCAACTTGCAGAACGGTGGCGGGATCACCCAGCGCTGACGCTGCGCCTGCTGGATGTGGCCAACAGCACCTCCTTTCGCCGTACGGGTGAACCTCTGGATACAGTCCGGGACGCGATCAGTTCGATCGGGGTTGCGATGGCGTTAAACCAGGCGCTGGCATTGTCTCTGGATGTCTCGCGGAATATCCAGCATCCGCCGTTGCGCGCCCGGGCTGACGTCTATTATGGCCAGGCGCTCAGTGTCGCAAAATCCGCCCAGGCTCTGGCGCTGAGACTCAAAAAGCAGCCGATGCTGTTCCAGCAGGCTGGCTTGCTCAGTCGCCTTGGTGAGATGGCCCTGGTCAAAGTGCTGGATGAATACGTGGCGCTGGGTGGCGAGGTCGAGGAGGCCGCGTTTGAAGCCCTGTTTCGGGAATGGTCCGCACCGTTTGGAAACCGACTGAAAATTCACTGGCATCTGCCACTTGGTTTGAGGGAATTGATTGGGGCAGTGCATTCGCTTGGTTCTGACTGTACCCGTGAAGACCGGCTGCTGATGCGGGCGGCCTCTCTGGAAGCGGCGGGGGCGAAAGCCGGCGAAGAATGCCAGCGTTTACTGCGACGGCTGGGCCTGGATGAGACACAATCAGAGGAGTTAAAGCCCTCGTGAGCCAACAAGTTGATCGCGTGCTTTACGTTGAAGATGATGAGGACATTCGCAGTGTGGCTGAGCTGGCACTGGTGGATGTGGGCGGCTTCGACGTCTGCCTGTGTGCCTCTGGTCAGGAAGCCTTATCGCGCATTGAGGAATTTGGACCGGATCTGGTTTTACTGGATGTGATGATGCCGGGTATGGATGGGCCTCAGACTCTGAAAGCCTTGCAGCAGCGCCCGGAGGGGCTGAATATTCCGGTTATCTTTATGACCGCTCGTTTACAGCCCTCGGAAATTGAGGAATACCGGTTGCTGGGCGCCATTGGTGTCATTCCGAAACCCTTTGATCCCATGACTCTGGCCGATGATATCCGGCGTCTGGTGGCCGACAACCCGGAGCGTTGAACCGGATGCGTCGTCGTCGGTTTTAGGGTAGGCTGGCGCCCCGCAAATGAACTGATCACCGAGGTTGTCATGTCATCCCCCCAGTCGCCGGAAGAAATCAAGGCCAAACTCAACCTGGAGACCTCCCGCATTCACTGGCATGAGCTGCAAACCTATTATGCCCGGGGCCAGGTGGTGCGAGTGGCGCCAGAGCTGGATCTGCTCAATGTGGCAGCCCAGTTGGCGGCGGACAACAAGGCCCAGTTCGAGCACTGGATGTCCGGCGGGCAGGTGGGCGAGGTGGCACCTGACCTCGCGCGCGCCTGGTACGATCGCAACGCCGAACTCTGGGCGGTCGTCATTGCCCCCTGGGTGCTGGTACAGGACCGCTCCGGCGAGCGCCTGCACTGAACGCCCCTGATTTTCGCCGCAGCTGTCCTGCACTTTATCCCTGTATTCATTCGAGGTTGTCATGCTGACCGGTGCGCTCCTGATACTGGCTCCGTTGTTCCTGGGTTTTGCCATTGCCCTCTCCAATCGTCAGTTGATGACCGTGATTCACTATTCGGTGGAGGGCCTGGTGTATTTCATCCTGGCCCTGCTGGGATTGGGGCTGGGACAGATGGAAGGGCTGCTGGGCCAACTGGGTACCATGGCTGCCCAGGTAGCGGGGCTTGTGCTGGTCTTGCTGGTGGCGAACATGGCGGGCCTGTGGCTGTTTCACCGTTGGCAGCCAATGCACACGGAGGCGGCTGAAACCGGTTCCAGGCCCGGTTATGGCCGCCTGTTTCTGGCAGGCCTCAAACCGCTTTTGTCCGTGCTTATCGGTGCTCTGCTCGGGTATTTCCTGTTCCCGGATTTGCCGATGGTGGACGATGTGGCCACCTGGGCGCTGATGTTGTTGCTGTTCCTTATAGGGCTTCAGTTACGCAATGCCGGCCTGTCATTGCGCAAACTGCTGATGAACCGCCAGGGGCTGGGGATTGCACTGGCCCTGGTGGTTAGCTCCCTGGTGGCGGGGCTGGCTCTGGTACCGGTGCTGGATATTCCCTGGCATCAGTCTTTGGCCCTGGCCTCCGGGTTTGGCTGGTATTCACTCTCAGGCATTGTTATTGGCGATGCCCTGGGGCCGGCCTGGGGCGGTGTTGCTTTCCTGAACGATGTCCTTCGGGAGATCATCGCCCTGGCCCTGATTCCGCTGGTGATCCATGCCCGGCCGGCCATGGCCATCGGTTATGGCGGTGCCACCGCCATGGATTTCACGCTGCCGGTCATTCGCAGCAGTGGCGGCCTGGCCTGTGTGCCGGTGGCTATCGCCTCCGGATTCCTGCTGTCCTTCCTTTCTCCGGTACTGATGGGCGTTTTTCTGTCGTTGGAATAGGTTGATTTTGCTCAATTTGACCCGGTGCAATGCTTTGGTCAGATTTACGGCTATAGTGGCTACGGATTAGTATGCAAAGACTACCCACCTCTGTCCCGGAGCTTCTGGATGCACCGCCGTCACTTTCTGCACCTGACGATAGCTGCCGCTGTTGCTGCGGGAATGAGTGGTTGCTCCCGGCGAGATCCTCTGAGAACCGGCATTCACCCCTGGATTGGTTACGAACCCCTGTACCTGGCAGAAGAATTCGGCTGGCTGCCGGAGACAGTGCAGTTGGTGAAAGGCCAGGGGGCCAGTGATTCCATCAGCGGACTGGTCTCCGGCAATCTGGACGCCGCAGCCCTGACTCTGGATGAAACCCTCAGGGTTCTTGTCGCCGGGGTGCCCGTAAAGGCCGTTGCCGTCACTAATGTTTCCGTGGGCGCGGACGTGCTTCTGGTGCGGCCTGCAATTACCAGCCTCTCGGATTTGCAGGGCCGACGGGTCGCGGTGGAGCTCGGTGGCGTGTCCGGCATCATGTTGTTTTCTGTGCTTGAGCGCGCCGGCTTGACCAGTAACAACATATCGGTGGTGGATTTACCGGTCCACGAACATATCGGGGCCTGGCAGCGTGGTGATATCGACGCTTCCATCAGCTACGAACCGGAGGCCTCCCGGCTGGAGGACGAGGGCGCGGTGCGTCTTTTCGACAGCAGCCAGCTGCCGGAAACCATCTTCGATCTTCTGGTGGTCACTGATGCTGCGGCCAGTCGGCAGCCAGCCTCGGTACGGGATCTGGTGAAAGGCCATTTTCTGGGCCTGCAGCATCTGGTGCGTAACACGCACGATGCGGTCTATCGCGTTGCTACGCGCCAGCAGGTATCTCCGGAGATGGTGCGTCAGTCTCTGGCGACGGTGATGTTACCGGAACTGTCTGCCAACCATCGCTACCTTACCCACAATGGCCGGCTGGAAGTGGTGGCGAAGACGCTGGCGAGTATCATGGTTCGTGAGGGGCTGCTAGATGCGCCCCTGCACTATGAGCATCTGACCGATCCGGCTTTCCTGCCTCGGAGCCTGCCATGATGAAGGGGATGCTTTACCGCTGCCTGGTTTCGCTGTTGGTGGTTGCTGTCAACATACCGGTGCAGTTGGCAGCCAGGGACTCGGTCACGCTCGGCATTTTTGCCTACCGGCCTGACAATGTGATCAACGAACGCTATCAGCCGCTGGCTGACTACCTGACCCTGGAAACCGGCATGGCAGTGAACCTGAAGGTTTTCAATCAGGATGACATGAACCGTGCCCTGGCGGCCAACCAGATCGACTTCTTCCTCACCAATCCCAGCCACTTCCTGGTGATTCGCAGTGAACGCAGTCTGACCGGAGCCCTCGCAACCCTGCGCCGCAGCTGGCGGGGCGAAACCACGGGCAGTATTGGTGGCGTGATTATTACCCGTGTTGAACGGGACGATATCAACCGCCTGCAGGATCTGGAGAAAAAGAGTATTGCCACGCCAGGGCTGACCTATCTGGGTGGCTATCAGGCCCAGGCGCTGGAATTGGCCAGCGTGGACGTGGATGTTCGGCGCCATAACCGGATGGTGTTTCTGGGTAATCAGGACCGGGTGATCCGCTCGGTGCTGACGGGCGATACCGATGTCGGATTCATCCGCACCGGCATTTATGAAGAACTGCTGAACGAGAACCCGAGCCTTGCAGATGAGCTGAAAATCATCAATCCGCAGCAGCTGCGAGGCTACCCGTTTGTCCTGTCTACCCGGCTGTACCCGGAGTGGCCTCTGGTTTCTCTGCCCCATGTCGACAGCAGGACGGTACGCCGGGTTGCTTCCGCCCTGTTTGCTCTGGAGCCAGAGCATGCGGCGGCGCAGGCGGCCGGTCTGGCCGGGTTTTCGCCGCCTGCAGATTACCAGTCGGTCGAAATGCTGAGCCGAAGCCTGCGGATGCCGCCGTACGATCAGGTGCCGAGGGTAACCTGGGTCGACATACTCCACCAATACCGTAACTGGGTGATTACCGTTGCTGTGCTGTTTGTACTGCTGGTGATTACGAGTCTCTGGCTCGGCCGCAAGAAAAAGCAGCTGGCCTCTGAAGAGCGCAGGCTGCGCAAACTGATTGCCAGTTGGCCCCAGCCGATGCTGATGATCCGCAATGGCGAGCTGGTGGACTGCAACCGGGCGGCCGTGGATCTGGTTGGCTATACCTCCGAAGCTTCGTTGTTGGGCAAGTCTCTGGCGGCCTTCTCGCCCCATAGCCAGCCGGATGGAGCTCCGTCGTCACAGAAATCCGAGGCGCTCTTTACCCGGGTGACGGCTGGAGAGGTGTCCCAGACGGAATGGTTGTTTGTACGCTCGGACGGGGCCCGGGTGTGGGTGGCCATGACCCTGGCTCCGGTTTATGAACACGGCAGCGACATCCCTTCGGTACTCTGTTCCTGGCATGACATCACGCGCAGAAAGCAGGCCGAGGAGCAGCAGCGATTGGCGTTAAGGGTGTTCAAGAATGCCCGGGAAGCGATTTTTATCACTGATGCCCACGGCGTGGTGATGGACATCAACGAGGCCTACACCCAGATCACCGGGCGGGATCACAAGTCTGCCATTGGCAGCCTGCCGCCCATGCCGGTAGATGAGGGCAGTGCCATACTGGTGGCCGCCAGCAGGCATGGAGTGTGGAGCGGAGAGTTTGCAGCCCGGCACCAGGACGGCCAGGCCATTGTCTTGAACCTGAGTCTGAGCAGTGTGCTGGACGAGCAGGGCGACCTGTCTCACTTTGTGGGTGTCTTCAGTGACATCACAAGGCAGAAAGAGATTGAGAAGCAGCTTCGGATCATGGCCCACTACGACGCCCTGACCAATTTACCGAACCGGGTACTGTTCTCGGATCGTCTGCACCAGTCCATGGCCCAGGCCCGTCGGCAGAATTACCGGTTGGCGGTTGTCTACATCGATCTGGACCAGTTCAAACCGGTGAATGATGCCTTTGGTCACGATGCCGGTGATGGCTTGCTGGTGGAAGTGGCCCGGCGCATGCGTGCCACCCTCCGGGAGGAGGACAGTCTGGCACGATTGGGCGGCGATGAGTTTGCCGCCATCATCGTCAATGTGCCGGACGCGGCGACCCTGGATGTTCTGCTTTCACGGTTGCTAACGGTGATTGCCGAACCGGTGTGGGTGGCCAATCACAGCGTTGAAGTGTCCGCGAGCATGGGTTACACCCTGTACCCGCAAGGTGAGGAGATTGACGGTGATCAGCTGCTTCGCCAGGCAGACCAGGCCATGTATCGGGCCAAGCGCGAAGGCAAGAACCGCTACTGCTGTTTTCAGGATGCCGATGCCTGATCATGGCTGTGGTTGAGTAACCCCACGCCATCCTGCCAATACAGTGCCTTGCTCCACTGATCGGTGAGCCGGCGCACGGCGCTGAGCTCATCCAGAACCTCGGCCCCCAGGCTGGAACTGAATTCCCGCCGGATCATCTTCTGCAGGGTGGCTGCTTTCAGCTGATGGTAGACGGTTTCGGCTTCCTGTAGCTGCTCCGGTACGGGCGTTTCTGAGGCCACCAGCGCCCGAATAACCTCGAAATAACGGTTGAAAACCGGCTCCAGTGTTTCGAAATCCGTGCGCCGGGCCAGCGCCCGGAGCCTGACCAGATGCAGGGTCAGCTCAGTGGCTTCCGCCAGGTAACGGCAGGTGCGAATGCTCAGCGTCAGCGCATCCACCACCGACGGGTGCATTTTCTCGGCTCTCAGGCGCCCGATATAGTCGGTAATGGCCAGATTCAGGTTACGCACGGCATCGGCCTTCGGGCGGACATCGGATTCCTCCAGGCTTTCCCGGTCCAGGCATACCCGCAGCAAACCCCGGCTGTGACCAATCAACCGCTTCATTTCCTGATCCACGGCGCCGATGGCCAGTTCCGGTGTCGTCACCAGGGTGTCATCGAGATATCGCGGTTCGGCGTTGTCTTCTTCCTTGCTGCGGAATAGCCGGCCCAGAAAACGGGCGAATGGCAGGGTGAAGGGCAGCATGATGGCGGCACCCAGAACGTTGAACAGGGTATGGAACAGGGCCAGCGAAACCGCCGGGTTGGCTTCCAGGTCCAACAGGTTGGTCAGGGTATTCACCAGCCAGAGCATGGCCGGCAGCACCAGCAGGGCGATGACGCCGGTGACCAGGTTGAACAGGATATGCCCGGTGGCCAGCCGGCGGGCGTTTGCCGTGGCTTTCAGAGCCGACAGCGCAGCGGTCGACGTGGAACCCAGATTGGCGCCAATCACCGCCGCAGCAGCATTATCGAGCGGGATCAGCCCGCCGGCCGCCGCCGTGAGCACGATGGCCAGAGCGGCGCTGGAGGACTGGGTTAGAACCGTGGCCAACAGGCCAATCAGCATGAAGGCCGGCAGGCCGTAATCGGCGCTGATCAGGTTACCGTTCTGGAAGCCGAGGGCTGACGATTCCAATGCGGTTTTGAGGATCGACAACCCCAGGAAAAACAGCGCAAAGCCTGCCAGCGCTTCCCCCAGAAACTGGTTTCTCGGATTGCGGCTGATCAGTTTGAAGCCCACCCCGGCCGCCAGAAGCGGCAGCGCCATGGCTTCGATCTTGAAGCCGAAGCCAATCAGGCTGACCAGCCAGCCGGTCATGGTGGTGCCGATGTTGGAGCCGAAAACGACGCCCAGGGACTGGGCCAGGGTCATCAGGCCAGCATTCACAAAGCCAATCGTTGCAACGGTAACCGCGCCGGAATGCTGCACGATACCGGTAATGACAAAGCCGGCAAACAGACCGCGTAGCGGAGTTCTGGTCCAGTGTCCCAGCATATGGCGAAGATGATGGCCGGCGGCGTTTTTCAGACCATTGGTCATCATCTCCATGGCCAGGAGAAACAGGGCCAGACCGCCCAGAACCTGGAAAACCGATGACAGCATGATGGGTTATCTTTTTTATGGATGGGGCGTTAACACAAGCCTAGCAGAGCCCGGGCAGCTTTCAGAGTGTCAGACCAGAAACTTTCGGATATCGAGTTTGTAGTCGTCTGGATCGACCGCCCGAACGATCCGGTCCTGGTTGCCGGGGCGAGACAGATCGATGGTATGCACGGTTACAGGCATTCGGAACTTCGTATTGTACATAACGCGCACCACTGGCAATCTCTGGTCAGATTCATTCGTTTCGATGACCACGCCCAGCTTGCCGCTTTCAAGTAAGACCAATGAACCTATCGGGTACAGCCCAACGCAACGGATAAACTGTTTCACCAGCGTCGGATCCAGATGATCCCCGGACCACTCCAGCAGTTTCTTCAGCCCTTGAGTCGGCGTCAGGCCTTTGTGGTAAACCCGGTCAGCAGTGATGGCATCGTAAACATCCGTGATGGCAACCATGCGTCCGTACTCGGTGATTTCGTCGCCTTTGAGACCCTCCGGATAGCCGCTGCCGTCCAGTTTCTCATGATGTTGGGCGGCGGTTATCACGGTGATCTCCCCGATGCCTTCGGTGCTGGCAAGAATGTCACGGGAATGGCGGGCGTGAAGCTTCATGACCTCGAACTCTTCCGCCGTCAGTCGGCCAGGTTTGTGCAGAACCTCATCGGGCGTAAGAATTTTTCCGATGTCGTGCAACAAAGCACCTACGATGGTCTGGTGCAGAACATCCTGAGAGAGTTTCCGGTAATGTCCGAACAGTGACATCAATACGCTCAGGTTGACTGAGTGTTCCAACAGGTAATTGTCTTTCTCGCGGATCCGTCCCAGGCAGCTCAGGGCATTGGCATTGCGTAGTACCGAATTTTGCAGCTCGTCTGCAAGCTGGTGGATCGGGGCCACATCAATTGCACCACCAATCTTGACGTTGTTCATGAAACTGCCCACCAGGCTTTGGGCCTGGCTGTGCACCTGTTGAGCAATAACTATTTCTTCTGCCAGAGGGGCCTTCGGGGTGTATCCCGGCTTCAGGGCTCCGGCGTTCTGCAGGGCCGTTTCATTGCGCTGATCCACATGCGCCGCCGGCTCGGAATCCTGGCAGTCGGCGCCACGGGTGACATCAATGTAGATATATTGCACGCCCATCTTGCGGATTTTTTCAATGGTCTCTTCCCGCTTGATCACCCCTTGCTTGCGCTGGGTGTTATGGGGGATCCAGTCGTTGTTCAGGTCGGTGATGTACATGCCGACCTTCAGGGCGGAGACAGGAATGCGCTTGATCATTGATGGGGGAAAAACGTTCTCAGGCTATTTTGATAGGTCTGACTTAATACCTGATCCATCGGCAACTCCTTAACGTCGGCAATTTTCTCGGCCACGAACGGCAGGTAAAACGGTGCGTTTTCACGGCCGCGATAGGGTACGGGTGTCAGGAACGGGGCATCGGTTTCCAGCAGGATCTGTTCGATGGGCGTCATGCGTACGATATCGCGCACGTTCTCGGCCTTATTGAAAGTGGTGATGCCGTTGAAGCCCAGGCACCAGCCCTGGTCGATGGCGTATTGTGCCAGCCCGGGCCCGGAGGTGAAGCTGTGAATAACCCCCCGGCGCTCAAGAGAATGCTCGAACTCTTTCAGAATGGCTATGGTATCGTCGTCGGCGTCGCGGCTGTGAATCACCACCGGACGGTCGCTGTCGCAGGCAATCTGAAGCTGCCGGCGAAACACCTCTCGTTGCACGGAGCGATCGGCATTGTCGTAGAAATAATCCAGCCCGATCTCGCCCACGGCCACGATCTTGTCGTCGGTGGCATGCTGGCGGATTTCTGCTTCCACCTCATCCGTATAGGTTTCCGCTTCATGGGGATGAATGCCCTGGGTGCCAAACACCCAGTCAGCGGAACCCGCCAGTTCGCGCACGGCGGCGAGGTTATCTGGCGACACCGCAATGGTGATCACCTTTTCGATGTTGACCCGCTGGCTTTGCTCCAGAGTATCGGACAACGGCCGGTCTTTCAGGTAGTCCAGATGGCAGTGGGTTTCGATGATCGGATGATCAAATACGGGAATCTCACGACGTTTCTTGCTCATGCCGGGGTACTAGACTCCATCAGGGTCGGTGTATGGATGCTATTCTGAGAAGCGAATCACACAAGTTTATCACTTTGTACGATTACTGACCTGCATCGTGGCGATAGGGAGTTTCCTTGATGAAGTATACGGCGTTTGCCCGTTCCTGGTTCCTGAATCCCGACAAGCCGGCTCTCGAAGGCTATCCCTCCCTGTACGAGGGCGAAGACAAGCTGCCTGCGCTTGAAGCCAGTCTGGAGGACATCGGAGAGTACCAGAGGCGGTTGTGGGCGAATCGTAAGCGGGCATTGCTGGTGGTCATCCATGGCCCGGACACCAGCGGCAAGGACAGCCTGATCCGGACGCTGGCCACCTATGCTGACCCTGCCGGCTTTCATGCCTGGTCATTCGGGCGACCCAATGAAACGGAAGCAGCGCATGATTTTCTCTGGCGGGTGACGCCCTATCTCCCCGCCTACGGCCAGATGGTGGCCTTCAACCGTAGTCATCATGAGGCCGTGATCGGGGAGCGGGTATGGCCCGTGCGTGATGCCGACACCTATCACTGGCCGGCCCGGTTCGAGGCGATACGACATTTTGAGCGTCACCTGGTCAGCGAAGGCACCTGTGTCGTAAAAATCTGGCTCAATCTCTCCGAGGATGAGCATAAACAGCGATTGCTCAAACGTCTGGACAAGCCCAGGAAGCGCTGGAAGTTTGACCGCTCGGACATCGAGGGCTGGAAACAGCGCACCCGTTATCAGGCCTTCGCCGAGGAAGCCCTGGCTCAGACCCACACCGAGGAAGCCCCCTGGTTCATTGTGCCCGGCGACCGCAAGCCCGAGGCCCGGGCTATCGTGGCGTCACTGCTGGCCGGGGTGCTGAAACAGCTTGCGCCGGACTACCCGGCCGAACATCCGGATGTACTGGAAGACTATCGTCAGCTGCTGGCAGCGAATGGTGTCAGCTAATGGAGGAATTATGCACATCGCAGTGGTAGGGGGTGGCGTGGTGGGTGTTACCACCGCCAGGGAACTGATTCGCCGGGGGCACCAGGTGACCCTGCTGGAGCGACACGACCTTGCGGGTAATGAGACCAGTAAAGGCAACGCCGCCCAGCGGTCTTACGGTGTGGTTTACCCCTGGGCTGATCCCTCCATGGTCTTCAAGGCACTGCCCTGGCTGTTCAAAACCGACGGCCCGCTCAAGCTGCGGGTGCCGCCTTCGGTAGAAGCCATCAAATTTATGTTTGCCACCCTGCGCTACGCCTGGAGCCCGGGCCTGTTTGGCCTGAATAAGCGGGCGATGCTGCGCCTGGGTATCCACAGTCGGGAGCGCTTTTTGGCTCTGGAACAGGAGCATGACCTGAGCTTTGATGGCGACCACAAGGGCCTGCTGCACCTGGCCAGCAGCCCTGAGGCCATGGATGATTATCGTAAGATTCACGACCTGTTGAATGAGCTGGGCATCGCCTCGCAGCTGCTCACGCCCGAGCAGGTGCGCGCCGCGGAGCCAGGTATGACCGGAGACGGGCCTCTCTATGGTGCTATCAGCTATGACACAGACGGCACCGGCGATTGCCACCTGTTTTCCCGGGCACTGGCGCAGGTGTGTGAACAGCAAGGTGCAAGTTTTCACTATGGTGTCGAGGTTGAGCGGCTGTTGTTTGATGACGAGAAGGTGAACGGGATCGAGTATCGAACCCGCGGCGGCGAGTTAGCCACTCTGGAAGCGGATGCGGTGGTGGTTTGTGCCGGATGCTGGTCACCGCAGCTGGTTCGGCCCCTGGGGCTGGAGCTACCGATCTATCCGATCAAGGGTTACAGCCTGACAGTGCCCCTCAGCGACCCGGACAAGGCCCCGGCCAGCACGATCCACGACGATAACCTGAAAGTAGTGTCGACCCGACTGGGCAACCGGCTCCGGGCCACGGGCTTTGTTGAGCTGGCGGACTTCAATCGCGACATTCCGGAGGCGCGCATCGCCACTATCAAGAAATCCGTGCGTTCACGCTTTCCCGGCTGTGCGGATCTTGAGGCTGCCGAAACCTGGACCGGTTTCCGCCCCATGACCCCGGATGGCCCGGCCATCATTGGCCGCGGGCCACGCCGGAATCTGTTCCTGAATACTGGCCACGGCACCTTCGGCTGGACCCTGTCGGCGGGCAGCGCCTCGGTGATTGCCCAGGTCATCGACGGTGAGGAGCCGGCGGTGCCGCTGGATGCGTTCCGGCCCGGAAGGTTCCAGGAGTAAGCTCAGAGTTTGCGTTCGAGGTTGCCGCACAGAGTGTGCACAAAGCCGACGTCCCGTTCGGAGAGCATGGGCAGGCGCTGGAACACCCATTGCGACAGCTTGCTGTCGGCCGGTGCCTCCAGCGCCGGTAACAGTGTTTCCAGGCGTTGCCGCAAGGCGCCCAGGCGGGCGTCTGAGGCGACCTCCGGCGTGTTGTCACTCTGGCGCGCCAGTCCGGACAGCTCCCAGGCATACAGCATGACCGCCTGCGACAGGTTCAGGGACGGATAGCTGACCGCCATCGGAAAGCCGGTGAGTAGATCGCACAGGGCCAATTCTTCATTGGCCAGGCCCCGGTCCTCGCGACCAAACACCAGTGCCGCCGTCGCCACTGAGCCACCTTTGTTGGCCAGTACCGAGCGCAGTGCGCCGGGTTCGTGCCAGTCCTGTCGGTGATGGCGGGGCTTGGCCGAGGTGCCCATCAGCAAATCCGCGGAGTTTCTAACCGCGGCCAGATCGGGGAAAATGCGCGCATTATCCAGAATGTGGTCACTGCCATGGGCCAGCCAGTGGGCTTCGGGCCGCGTATGCAGGTCGGAATTGACCAGCCATAGCTCGGAAAAACCCATGGTGCACAGAGCCCGCGCAGCGGCGCCGACATTTTCCGGGACTTTCGGTTCAACCAGTACAAAGGCCAGTTTCATGACATTACCTCCGGCGGCGAGTTTACACCAAGCCTCGGGTTGTTTTTACCAGCGCTGGCAGTCTTTGAATGACTGGCTGCGGGAACTGGAGCCACTCTGGCGCCCCATCCCGTTCATGGAACCTGCCCCCGCCTGGCGCGACGCGCATCCTGACCTGGCGCGCTGGCTGGAGGCGCTTCCGGAGGTTGAGTGTCAGGACTGGGAGGAGCGGCTTCCGGAACTGTCCTCTGTGTTAGCCGAGTATGTCCCGGCGCTGGCCCGGTACCAGAATTTGCTTGATCTACCTCGTCTGGCGACCGAGGCCGAGGGCCGGCAGGCGGAACTGGCGGAGGTCGCCGCCGTTGATATGCCTGGCCGAAAACGACAACAGGCCGGCGCATTTGCCGCTGCGGTTTCGCCTCTGGGCTATCCGGTACTGGACTGGTGCTGTGGCAAGGGCCACCTGGGCCGGACCCTGGCCCGGCAGGGGGCGGTTCAGGTAACCGGATTCGAGTGGAATCCGGAACTGGTGGCTGATGGTAACCGCCTGGCCGTGCACTATAGCGACCCGGTTCGTCTGGCTCATCAGGATGTGATGGCCGATGATCTCAAACTGCCTGAGCGCCACCATGGGGTGGCGCTGCACGCCTGTGGCGATCTGCACCGCCGACTGATGCAATCTGGTGCCCAGGCCGGTTTGCCCCGGCTCAGTCTGTCACCCTGCTGCTATCATCTGACCGAGGGTGAACGGTATCAGCTCCAGGCCCGGCAAACCCGGGAATACGGCCAGTGCTTGTCGGTGGATCGTAACGATCTGAGACTGGCAGTCCAGGAAACCGTCACCGCACCGGAGCGGGTGCGCGAGCAAACCATGCGCATCAGTACCTGGCGCCTGGGTTTCGATGCGTTGCAACGGGAACTGACCGGCAACAGGCACTACCTGCCGGTGCCGTCGCACCCGGCCTGGCTCAATAATGGCCGTTTCGAGGACTTCTGTCGCTGGGCGGCGGCAAAGAAACAACTGGCTCTGCCCGCCGATGTTGACTGGGCAGAATGGCTGGCGCGCGGTGAGGAACGATATCGTCAGGTGCGCCGGCATGAACTGCTGCGGCACCTGTTCCGGCGGCCCCTGGAACTCTGGCTGGTCCTGGACTACGCCGTGTTTCTGGAAGAGCAGGGTTACCGGGTTCGGCTGGGCACTTTCTGTGATCGTCAGCTGACGCCGAGAAACCTGATGCTGGACGCGGTACGCGAGGGCGATTGAAAGCCTGAACGGATTTCTGAATACGGGTCAAAAGAAAGGCGCCCGAAGGCGCCTTACCGAGGTTGCCCTGGTTGCCTTAACGGCGAACCTGGATGCGCGCCTCAACACGACGGTTCTGGGCACGGCCAGCCGGCGTGTCGTTGGTGGCAACAGGCTCGGCTTCACCATAGCCCACAGCACTGACACGGTCCGGATCGACACCCAGAGGCCCGGTCAGTCGACCAGCAACCGCTTCCGCCCGACGCTGGGACAGGAACTGGTTATAGCCGGCTTCACCGGCGCTGTCGGTATGGCCGGCGATCTCAACGGTGGTCTCCGGGTATTCCGCCATGAAATCGGCGACGCGACGGATTTCGTTGTCGTAGGCGTTGTCGATGACAGAGCTGTTGGTGGGGAACTGAACCCGCAGTTCAATGGTTTCCACCGTTTCAGTAATACCTTCGCAACCGGTTTCATCCACAGTGGCGCCGGCAGTAGTGTCCGGGCATTGATCCTGGCTGTTCACCACGCCATCGTTGTCGCTGTCGAGCTCACAGCCTCGGCTGTTTACTTCTGCGCCGGCTGGGGTGTTGGGGCACTGGTCGCGGCTGTCGGCCACGCCGTCATTGTCGCTGTCCAGCTCGCAGCCACGGCTGTCGACACTGGCACCGGCCGGAGTGCCCGGGCACTGGTCGCGAGTATCGGGCACGCCGTCGCTGTCGGCATCGACCGGTGCTTTCGGGGCCGGGGCAGAAACTGTGCGGGTAAAGGCCCAGCTCAAGCCAAGCGAGACCATGGTGTCGAAGGTGCTTTCATCAATGCCGTGGAATTCCCGCAGATCGCCACGAATGGAAATGCCATCACTGACGTTGTAGCGGAAGCCCGTACCCACGTTTACACGGGTTTCATCGTGATCGGTGCCTGCCGTACGGTAGGAAATGGTATCTCCCAGCCCGAAGTCGGCATGGCCTGCACCCAGAGAAACGTAGGGATTCCAGGCAGCTTCCGGGCCGGCGAAGTAGTAGGTGCCGTCAACCCGGATTTCGTCAAAATCGGATTCGCCAGACACATACTTGCGGTCGGCATCGGCCCGTGAGTACACGGCTTCAACTGACCAGTGGGGGCGGAACCGGTATTCGACACCAACACCGAACGTGCCGGTTTCACTCAGATCCCGTTTATCGTCAAACAGCTGGAAGCCGGCAAACGGATTCAGGTAGATGGTTTCCTGGCGTTCCGCCAAGGCTGGTGTGGTAAGGGATGTTGCAAGGGCGGCCAGAGCGACCGGGCGCATGAGTTTCATGCAGAACCTCCTGTCTGATTATTATGTCTTGAAGCTGTCTCCGATGAAAACGGATAAACTCCGGTAAAACACTACGTTACTGAAAATCTAGGCCAGTAAGCCATAAAACACAAAATTTGGCATCTTTCGGCGTCTTCGCAATTGTACGCAGCTTTCACACATGACAGATCAATCACCTGCGGGTGTGAAATACAGATGCGCGCTTTTTTTACTGAAATTCAGCGTGTCGCCATTGCCAAACCGGACCTCGAACGAGCTTTCATCTTCCGAGATAACCTCGCCCGTGCCAAAGATGGCATGGGTCAGACGCTGCTGATGCCACACTGGTTCCGCTGTGTTTTGGCTTACTGTTCCTTCACTTTCCAGCTGAACGCCCTCGCGTTCAGCGTATCGCAGACTCACGGGGGTTAACGGGTGATCCAGCCTCAGGGGCTGGTCTGTCGGGGCAGTACCGGTATCCAGCGCGGAGCCGAGTTCCTGGGCTAATCCAAAGCACAGTTCGGAAACAAATCGACTGGGACCTTGGTCGCCCGCAAGATGCGGGCTGGCCGGAGTGGGCCGGGTGATCAGGTGCAGATGGTGGCGGGTGCGGGTCATGCCCACGTAGAGCAGCCTGCGCTCGCTTTCCAGCAGGGCCCGGGCATCGTCCTGGGGACGTGGGCTGTAGGGCAGGTATTTCTCCTGCAGGCCGGGAATGATTACCACGGGCCATTCCAGTCCCTTGGTTCGGTGAATGGTGGACAGCAGGACACCCTCGTCCCGATGTTCGCTGGCCTGTTGTTTCAGCAGGCTCAGGTGGTCCAGGGCTCCGTCGGCATTGACTTCCAGGCTTTTCAGGTAGTCGCGAAAACCCTGAATGGTATCAATCCGCTCCTCGGCACTGTCATGGGTCAGTGCGAGACTGCGAATACCCTCATAGAGATCCATGTGCTCGGCATAGACGGTGATCAGGCCAGCTACCGGCCCCTGATAGCGGTCGAGTTGCTGCAGGACTTCACCGAGTTTTTTCAGCTTTCTGGCCGCCATGGGCGCCAGGGCGTCGAAATCCAGACTGAGCAGCCGTTCGTGCCAGCCGGTGTCGAACGCCGCCAGGAACCGGGCCAGGTTTTCCAGTTCCGGTTCTTTCAGGCCCACATGGGGGAACCTCAGAATCTGGCGGGCAATGTCCAGTCGGTCATTTTCTGCCAGCTTGTCGAGCCGACGGGTAACCACCAGCAGCAAGGCCTGCACCGCCTGAACCTCGCGGCTGAACAGCGCGCCCTTACCGGCGTCGATCCGGTAGGGGATCTGGCGTGCCAGCAGTTTCAGTTCAATCGGCACGCTCTGGCTCCAGACCCGGAACAGGATGGCGCTCTGGCTCTGTTGTTCCGGCGCGAGTCCCTGCAGGATAGAAAGCACCTGGTTGCCATCGTTTTCGGCCTGATGCAGATGGATTTCGGTGTCGGGGGTACCCGGGTGGGAATGGCACATCACATCCCGGCGGCCGGTGTTGTGGCAGATCAGATGGTTGGCCAGCAGTGCCACCCGGTGGCCGTAACGGAAGGTGTAGCTGAGGGTCTGCTCCAGCGGGCTTTCAAACTCATCACTGAACTTGCGCAGAATGAACTCGGGCCGGGCACCACGGAATTCGTAGATGGTCTGGTCCGGGTCGCCGACCACGGTTACCCGGGCGCGGTCACCGGCCACATAACGCAGAAGCAGGTGCTGGATCTCGTTGGTGTCCTGGTACTCGTCCACCAGGATCAGATCCATTTTGTTACCCACCAGGCGCTGCAATGGCGGGTTCTGATGGATGGCCATCACCGGCTCATACAGCATGTCGGCGTAGCTGATACGGCTTTCGCTTTTACGCCACTGCTCGAAGGAATGGAACAGGTCAATCAGGTAGCGGTGTTTGTCGGAGTAGCCCAGCTCCTCGAACACCACCTCCGCGGGTGCCAGCCCGGTTTTGACGCGGTCGATAAAGCCGGTGGCGGTTTCGACAAAATCCTTCTTGTTGCGGCGGATTTCATCGGCCAGTTCCTCCGGTGCCAGCCGCCGGGTCAGCAGCCAGGCCTGGAAGCCGATCTCCTGTTCGGTCAGGATCTTTTCCGAAAAGCCCGGCAGATAGCCTTCGCGGACGAACCGACGATACAGCCGCAGGCCCATGGCGTGGTAGGTGCGGATTTCCGGCAGAGCCAGCCCGCTCTGATTGCAGACGGACTGTAACTTGCGCTCAAAGTCCACCTTGGCGCTGCGGTTGAACATCAGCACCAGCATCCGGTCCGGATCGTGGCCCTGGGCCAGCAGGTAGCGGATGCGCCAGGCCAGCGTGGAGGTTTTACCACTGCCCGCCACGGCCGTAATCACCGCATGCTCGTAACCGGCCGTGATGATGGCGCGCTGCTCGTCGGTCAGGTAATCCGGTAGGGACAGGTGGTCGGGGGCTTGGGTTTGGCTCGGCATAGTCGCTATTGTACTGGCCAACTGGTAGTGCGGATAGCGCTGCCGCATAATCCCGGCATAGCTCAGGCGCAAATACCTTCTTATGGCCAGCAGGTCCGAATTGACGTGAATGATAAAACCGAGACAATCGCCTCAGGCTGGCGCGCGTTCCAGCACATCCTGGCAGCTCGCGGCCATCGCCGGCTGGTATTGGTTGAGGGTGATCGGCAGGCGGCGATCGCCTGGGTAGCCGGGTTGTTGCAGGCGTTGTCGAGCGCCGAAGGTATTTGGGTCGGGCGCGAGCAGGATGCGGCCAGGGCTGGGCTCGGTCATCTGCGTGTTAAAGACTACCGGCGTGTACTGGGCCGGGAACTGCCCGTGCTGGTCTGGGATGGCTGGGAGGGAACGTCTCCGGACGCGTTTGTGGCACTGTCCGGCACATTGCGGGCCGGTGGGTTGCTGTTCTGGCTGATGCCGCCGTTGGCGCAGTGGTCGGATTTTGATGACCCGGACTATAGCCGAACCGGGCTGGATCGGACGAGTGCTCATCCCTTTGCTGCCCGGTTGGCGGCGATACTGGCCGAAGATCCCGATGTCATTCGGCTTGTGGCGGAAGATGCCAGCGTGCCTGATCTTAACCGGCCGGAACCGGGCAGGGCGGGCTTTCAACCCGGGCAGACGGCCGAGCAGCAGGCTCTGGTTGCCGACATTGTGCGCACTGGCCAGGGCCGCCGCCGACGGCCGCTGGTGATTACTGCCGATCGCGGCCGAGGCAAATCGTCGGCCCTTGGCATGGCTGCTGCCCGCTTGCTCGGAACCGGCCGCAAACGGGTGCTGGTAACGGCACCTTCGGCTGATAACGTGGCTACCCTGTTCGCTCACGCCCGGCAGGCACTGGGTGATGCTCTGGCACTGGATACGCCGACCCATCTGACCACCCGGTCCGGTCATGAACTTTGCTTTCTGCCGCCACAGGAGTTGCTGTCGCAGCGGCCGGAGGCGGAAGTGGTCTTGGTTGATGAAGCGGCGGGTTTACCGGCCCAGTGGTTGAAAGCCGTGTTGCTGGGCTGGCCGAGGGTGGTGTTTGCCAGTACGGTGCATGGCTATGAAGGTACCGGCCGGGGCTTTGCCTTGCGCTTTCGACAGATTCTGGAACAGGAAACTCCGAACTGGCGCGCCGTCAGCGTTCGCGAGCCCATTCGCTGGGCGCAGGGTGACCCGCTGGAGCGACTGGTTTTCCAGCTGTATCTGTTATCGGCAGACGCGCCGGAGCCGCAACCGTTCGTCGCCGGCGACGTGCGCATTGAACGCTGGCAACCTGCCGCGACCAGCGAACAGACCCTGGCGGAGGCCTTTGGTCTGCTGGTCAATGCCCATTACCGGACCACGCCCGCCGATCTTCGGCAATGGCTGGATGACCCCGCCGCGATGACCTGGCGGGCCAGCGTAGAGGGGCGGACCATTGGCTTGCTCTGGGCATCCACTGAAGGTGGCCTGGCTCCTGATCTGGCTGAAGAGGTGGTCGCTGGAAAACGGCGGCTCAGGGGCCATATGCTGGCCCAGTCACTGGCCAATCATGGCGGCGCCCCCGCCGCTGCTACCCTGAAAACCCTTCGAGTGGTCCGCGTAGCGGTGGCGGAATCGGCACGCAGGCTTGGGGTCGGCCAACGGTTGGTGGCGGCTGCCCATGAGGCCTGTGTTCAGGATGGAATGGATGCATTGGGTACCAGCTTTGGCGGCGAACCGGGTTTGTTGGCGTTCTGGCACCGATGTGGCCTGCGCATCGTGCGTATGGGTCTGAGCCAGGAGGCGTCCACCGGAGAGTTTCCCCTGCAAATGCTGATGGGCACCTCTGAGCCGGGGCAGCAACTTCAGCAACAGCTGAGCAGCCGGTTCGCCCGACACCGGCAACATCTGGTGTCCCGCCATTGGTACCAACTGGACCATGAACTATTGCTGGCCATCTGCGACGCCCTGCCATCATCGGCGTGGCTGGATGACGATGATCGCCGGGATCTGACTAACTTCGCGTATGGCTTTCGCGGCTTTGAACTAACCTTGCCGGTTTTGCAGGAGCTCTCTGCCTGCAAGGGTATGGCTCAGCGAATTCAAAGCCATCCGGAGGCAAAGCTCTGGTGTCGTGCGGTATTGCAGGGCTGGTCCTGGGTGCAGTTGCAGGAGGCCGGCCTATGCCGGGGCCAGCGCGATGCAGAGGCGCGGCTGCGGTTGCTGGCTCGAGAACTTCTGCAAAACGAGACGGAGTTGTGACCGGTTCGATTTAATTCCGGTGACTGGCTGAGCAGAATAGCTGCAAAACGCAAACAAGAGACTTCCGACATGGGCAGGGACGCGAGCAGCTATTTCCACCTGGTATTTTTCCTGGCACTGACGCTGCTGGCCGGATGCAGTACAACCGGGTCAGCACCTGAAACCGGAGAGGCCGGTGCCGGCCCGGAGGAACTGATGGCTGCGGTGCGCGCCAATGAGGATCGGGCGGTACTTGAGCTGCTGTCCAGGGGGGTAAGGCCGGATGCCCAGGCCGGAGCGGAGCAAACTCCGCTTATGGTGGCTGCCACCAACGGTAACCGCCGCATTGTCCGGTTGTTACTGGCTGCGGGCGCAGAGGTGAATGCACGCAGTGCCGACGGCAATACCGCGGTTATCCAGGCTGCTGAAAATGGTCATCTTGCGGTGGTCCGGGCCTTGCTGGCGGCGGGCGCCAACGTGAACGTCAGCCAGGGTGGCGAATCCCTGTTGATGAAAGTGGTGGCCAGCGGTGATCTTCTGACCGCCGAAATGCTGCTGGCGGCCGGTGCCGATGTGCACTATCGCCGGGCGGATGGCACCACCGCTCTGGATCTCGCCCGCGCCAGCAACAATCAGGATCTTGAAATGCTGCTGGTGCAGGCGGGCGCCGCCCGCTGATTCAGAGGCTGTCCAGCATCATTGGGTCGGTCGTGTCGTCCCACACTGGCTGGAAATGCCGTTCAACCACCTCTTGCGGCACTTCGGCAACCGAGGGGTAAGACCACTCTGGGGAGCGGTCCTTGTCGACCAGCAGGGCGCGAATGCCCTCGGCCAGATCGGGTCTCCGGGTGCATTCTTCGGCCATGGCCAGTTCCATACGGAATACATCTTTCAACGACATCTGCTGGCCTTTCTGTATCTGGTGCCAGATCAGCCAGGCGGTGACCGGGCAGCCGGTCTTCAGGGTATGGATGCACGCCTGCCACCAGGGGTCGGTACTCTCCGAATTCCCCAGTTTTTCAACGATGGCCGGTAGCTCATCGCCTGCACTCAGGCGTGCGATGGTCTGTTCGTGCTGTTCCAGGTGCCCCGGAGCCAGCGTGCGGTAATCCAGCGCTTCCAGCTGGTTCAGCAGGCGGAACAGGCGGTTGTCGTCGGCGGCGGTTTCACCGCTCCAGCGTTCCTCCTGCAGCCGTTCAAGCAGGGCGCTGCTCTGGTCTGCTTCGATCACCATATCAGCCAGGCCCACTCGCAAGGCGTCGGCGACATTCAGTCGAGCGCCAGTCAGACCCATAAACAATCCGAGCCGGCCCGGGAGACGGTTCAGGAACCAGCTCGCGCCCACATCGGGAAACAGACCGATGCTGATCTCGGGCATTGCCATGGAGACATTCGGGTAGATTAACCGGTAGCGGCAGGCTGCCAGCAAGCCCAGGCCCCCGCCCATGACAATGCCGCCGGCCATGCCCACCACCGGCTTGGGGAACCGGTGCAGGGTAAAGTCGAGACGGTATTCCGCCGCAAAGAACCGCGCGGGCGCGGCTTTGTCGCCATCGCCTGTCAGTGCCGGGTACAGGGCCCGGATATTGCCTCCGGCACAGAACGCCCGGTCTCCCGCCCCCTGCAGAACCACCAGGCAGATACGGGAATCCTCGGCCCATTGCGCCAGCGCCTGCTGTGCCTGGTTGACCATCTCCTCGGTCAGGGCATTAAGTGTGCCCGGCTCGTTCAGGGTGAGCAGGCCGATGTGTCCTTCCCGGCAGGGGAGCTCCTGTACCTCAACTGGCATGGCTTGGTTCTCCGGTGGTATCTCTGATTGGGTATTTGTGGTTTGTTCGTACTGTCGTTCACTACGCTCAGGCGTAAAAGAGGACTATGGTCGCACGAAAGTCCTTGATCTATCACATTTGAGCTCACGGGCGGGTGTGCTATAAGTGAAACCTGAGTTACTGACCGGTTTTATGCCGGAATGTGAACGTTAAAACGATGAGAGGGTTAACACAATGAATCTGAAGCATCTTGCAGTAGCGGGCCTGTTCGCAGCTGGCGCGATGGTACCGGTCGCTTCCATGGCCGCCGGTGACATCGAAGCTGGTAAGGCCAAGGCCGCCGTTTGTGCCGCGTGCCACGGCCAGAACGGTATCTCTCAGGTGCCCATCTATCCGAACCTGGCTGGCCAGAAAGAGCAGTACCTGGTTGCAGCTCTGAAGGCGTACAAGGCAGGCCAGCGTCAGGGTGGACAGGCTCCGGTGATGCAGGGTCAGGCCACAGCCCTGAGCGATGCTGACATTGCCAACCTGGCAGCTTTCTACGCCAGCCTGCCGGCCGACGGCGGCAAGTAAGGCGTTGTGTTTGTCAGTGCTGCGGCTCAGGCCGCACCACTGACAATGCGATAGCTCGGACGGTAGGCTGAGGACCCGGGTAGCTTCATCCGGTTCTGCGCCACAAACTGCTCCAGCATGGCCTCCAGAGGCTTGATCAGCGTCGGGTCACCGGCGATTTCAAACGGCCCTTTCTCCTGCACCTGCCGGATTCCGCTTTCCTTCACGTTACCCGCCACAATCCCGCTGAACGCTTTGCGCAGATTCGCCGCAATCAGGTGAACCGGTTGATCGCGATGCAGTTCCAGAGCCCGCATGTTGTCATGGTTCGGCTCGAACGGTAGCTGGAATACCGGATCTATCTTCAGCATCCAGTTGAAGTAGTAGGCATCCTGCATGGCGCGGCGGAAGGTCTCCACGTCTTTCATGCCCTGCTTCATGGTCTGGGCGACCCGTATCGGATCATCGATGATGATCTCGTATTTGCTGGCAGCCTCATCGCCCAGGGCGTTGCGGATAAACTTGTCGATCATTTCGAAGTATTCGGCATTTTCCTGGCGGCCGGTAAACACCACCGGGAAAGGCAGGTCAACGTTGTCCGGGTGCAGCAGAATGCCGAGCAGGTACAGAATCTCCTCTGCGGTGCCTACGCCGCCCGGGAATACAATCACACCATGGCCACAGCGAACAAAGGCCTCGAGACGCTTCTCGATATCCGGCATGATCACCAGCTCGTTTACAATCGGGTTTGGCGCCTCGGCACCGATAATGCCCGGCTCAGTAATGCCGATGTAACGGCCATTCTTCACCCGTTGCTTGGCGTGGCCGATGGTGGCGCCTTTCATCGGGCCTTTCATGGCGCCCGGGCCGCAACCGGTGCAGATACTCAGGCCGCGCAGCCCCAACTGGTGCCCGACATCCTTGCTGTACTGGTATTCGTCGTGGCTGATGGAATGGCCGCCCCAGCACACCACCAGGTCTGGCTGACGCCCCGCCTCCAGTACCCTGGCGTTGCGCAGAATGTGGAACACCAGATTCGTTAGGTCTTCGGGGTTGTCTTTGCGGAAGCCGGCCACGCTGTTGGGCAGGGAGTGGCTGTAAACGATATCGCGCAGCACAGAAAACAGGTGTTCCCGGATGGCGCGTAGCATTTCGCCGTCCACAAAGGCGTGGCCGGGCGCATTGATCAGTTCCAGTTTCAGCCCCCGGGGCTGGGGCACCAGCCGTACATCGAAATCGGCGTGGGCTTCCATCAATTCCTTACAGTCGTCGGTTTCGACGCCGGTATTGAGCACGGCCAGTGCACACTGGCGGAACAGGCGATACAGACCACCCTCGCTCTTGTCCTTGAGCCGGTTTACCTCGTAGTTGGAAAGGATCTCGAGGCTGCCCTCGGGGGAGACCAGGGCATTCATGGTGGTTTCAGTCATCGTTGGTGAAGCTCCTGATGGTTTCGGCAATGACGGATTTTGAGCCAGTCTGGCGAAAGGGTACACTAAGGCCTTTCTGGCTTTTACGCCACCCGACGTTATTCCGATCAAAGTCTTTTTTATGAAATTGCTGATTCGTCCCGCCCCGGAAGTGGCTATCAAGAGTAAACCCGTTCGCCAGCAGCAGATGCGCCAGTTGCGGCAGAATATCCGTAAATTACTGGCCCGGCTGGATCCGGAGATCCGTGTGGATGGCAGCTGGGACCGGGTGGACGTGGATGTGCCCGATGGCCGCAGCCTTGCCGGCCCGGTGATTGATGAGCTGGTGCGCATTCCCGGCATCTCGACCATCCAGGAGATCGGGGTGTTTCCGTTTGTCGATCTTGACGATGTGGGCGAAAAGGCGGTGCAGGCCTATGCCGAACGCCTGAAAGGCAAGACGTTTGCCGTTCGCGCCCGCCGCCATGGCGATCATGATTTCCGTTCCATTGACCTGGAGCGTTCGGTGGGTGCGGCGTTGTTGCAGGGCTCCGGCGCCAAAGGCGTAGATCTGAAATCACCGGATTTGGAAGTTCGTATTGAGGTAAAGGACGACAGCTACCACATTGCCCATCGTCGCCACGAGGGTCTTGGCGGTTATCCGCTGGGGACGGTAGAAACGGTGATGACGCTGATTTCCGGCGGCTACGACTCGTCGGTGGCTGCCTACCTGATGATGCGCCGTGGCATTCGCAGTCATTATCTGTTCTTTAACCTGGGCGGTGCGGCCCATGAAGTGGGCGTGCGCCAGGTGGCTCACTACCTGTGGGAGCGTTATGGTTCGTCCCACAACGTCAAGTTTATTTCTGTGCCGTTTGAGGGTGTGGTCGCCGAGATCATGCGCTCGGTCAACCATCGCCACTGGGGCGTGGTGCTCAAACGGATGATGCTCAAGGCCGCTGCCGAGATCGCCCGGGATTACAACGCCTCTGGGCTGGTCATGGGCGATGCGGTGGCCCAGGTCTCCAGCCAGACCCTGACCAACCTGAATGTGGTGGACCGTGCCAGTGACGAGGTGGTGCTGCGCCCGCTGATCGCGATGGACAAGCAGGAAATCATTCGAATTGCCAAGGACATCGGTACCGAGCCGTTTGCCCGCAACATGCCGGAGTATTGCGGCGTGATTTCCAGCAAGCCGGTCACCCGTGCCAGGCTGCATCGCGTGGAGGAAGAAGAGGCGAACATGGACCCGGCCGCCCTGGCCGATGCCATCGCTAACCGTACCGACACCATGGTCAGCCAGCTCCTGGACAGCACCCAGACGCCGGAAGAGGTGGAGTTGATCCAGACGCCGTCGGTAGATGACGTGATTATCGACGTTCGCCACCCGTCTGAAGAAGAACGCTCGCCACTGACCCTGACCAACAACGACGTGCTCAAGATTCCTTTCTACGAGCTGAATCAGCAGGTGGCGGAACTGCCGGGCAACCGCCAGTACCTTCTGTACTGCGACCGGGGCACCATGAGCCGCATGCACGCCGGTCACCTGAAGGCTGAGGGGCATGGCAATATCAAGGTGTATGCCCCGGCGGTCTGATCAGCCCTCCAACCCCTTGAAAAACTGCTGGACGTTCTCGCTGAGGGCGTCCAGATCATACCCGCCTTCCTGCACCACCAGCGTGGGTAAACCCAGCTGACGAAGGTGCGTGCTCAGCCGACAGAAGCCTTCGGAAGTCACCGATACTTTCGCCTGCGGGTCGTTCTTGTAGATATCGAAACCCAGGGTCAGGATCAGCACATCCGGCTGGTACAGGCGAATGGCGGCCACGGCTTCATCCAGTTTGGCGAAGAAATCCTCCTCGCTGGAGCCGTGGGGCATGGGCAGGTTGATGTTGTAGCCATAGCCTTCGCCTTCCCCGCGTTCGTCCTCGAAGCCGCTGACCACCGGATAAAAGTTGGTGGGGTCGCCGTGGATGGAGATGTACAGCACGTCGCTGCGGTCGTAGAAGATCTCCTGAATGCCCTGGCCATGATGCATGTCGGTGTCCAGGATCACCGTTCGCGGGAACCGGCTCTTCAGATGCTCGGCTGCGATGGCGGCGTTGTTCAGGTAGCAGAATCCACCGGCGGCATCCTTGCGGGCGTGATGGCCTGGTGGCCTGCACACGGCGTAGGCGTTGCGTTCTCCGGCGATCAGCGCGTCGGCGGCACCCAGAGCGGTCTGAGCCGACCAGTAGGCCGCTTTCCAGGTATTCTCACCAATGGGGCAGCTGCCGTCTGCCAGGTAACAGGCGGCTTCCGCCAGGATGCCCCGCATGGCGTTGGGGGAACGTACGAAAATATTCGACATTACCTCGTCGCCCCAGTCTTCCATTTCCATCCAGCGCCGGTGGGCGGATTCGAGGAATCGCAGGTAACCCAGGTCGTGCACCTTGGTGATCGGGCCGGCGCCCTGGTCGGCCGGCTGCAGTACCGGGATGCCCATGGCTTTCAGGCCTTCGAGCATCTGGCCGGTGCGATCAGGCACCTCCTGAGGCTGGCGCATCTGGCCTCGGGTGAAATAGGTTTTCGGGATGTGCAGGTCCTGCGTCGGATGAAAAAATGCTTTCATGAATCCGTCTCCTTGGGGTGTCAGGGAGAGCCTGTAAAAACTCTCCTTCGAGTATAGGCAGTCACCCGCCCGGGTCAAAAATGACGGCCAGGAAATCTCCCCCTGACTTTACAGGCCGCCACTCAGGATCCACTATGAAAGGCACGCGTTGCTTTTGAACTCCGCCCCGGTCCGGGGCGTCACCAGTCATGCAAGAGGAGCCGAGATGATCGAGTCACCACTACTGGAAAACCTCACAGGCTACATTGGCGGGCGCTGGAAAGACTCTGCCGGCGGTGCCACGTTCGACGTTTACAACCCGGCCACCGGCTCGGTGATTGCCAAGGTTCCGTCGATGCCGGAGGAAGATGTTGTGGCAGCGGTGGAGGCTGGACAATCAGCGCTCCGGCTCACCAATCCCTGGCCGATTGAAACCCGCCGCAAGTGGCTGGAGGATATTCGTGACGGCCTGAAAGAAAACCGCGAAGAGATTGGCCGCATCCTGTGTATGGAGCATGGCAAGCCCTGGAAGGAAGCCCAGGGCGAGGTGGATTACGCCGCCGGTTTCTTCGATTACTGTGCCAAGCACATCAGCGCTCTTGATTCCCACACGATTCCGGAGAAGCCCAAGGACTGCACCTGGACGGTTCACTACCGGCCCGTGGGCGTGACTGGCCTGATCGTGCCCTGGAATTTCCCCATTGGTATGATCGCCAAGAAGCTTTCGGCGGCCCTGGCGGCGGGTTGCCCCTCGGTCATCAAGCCAGCCAGCGAAACCCCGCTGACCATGATCGCCTTTTTCAGCGTGATGGATAAACTCGACCTGCCGGATGGCATGGTCAACCTGGTGATGGGTAAGGCCAGCGTGATCGGCAAGGTACTGTGTGAACATAAAGATGTACCCATGCTCAGTTTCACGGGCTCTACCGAAGTGGGCCGCAAACTGATCGTAGACACCGCCGAGCAGGTGAAGAAGCTGGCACTGGAGTTGGGTGGTAATGCCCCGTTCATCGTCTTTGACGATGCCGACCTGGAGGCCGCCGCCGATAACCTGATTGCCAACAAATTCCGCGGTGGCGGCCAGACCTGTGTCTGCGCCAACCGGATTTTTGTGCACGAGAAGGTGGCGGATGCCTTTGGCCAGAAGCTGGCCGAACGTGTGAACAAGATGACCGTCGGTGACGGCATGAACGATGGCATCGACATCGGCCCGCTGATCAACAAGCAGGGTTTCGACAAGGTGAAACGGCACCTGCAGGACGCCCTCGACAAGGGCGCCAGCCTGGTGGCTGGCAAACAGCCAGCGGAACTGGGTGATGGCCTGTTTTTCCCACCCACGGTGGTGCAGGGCGTGGACCGGGAGATGTGCTGTTACCAGGAGGAGACCTTCGGTCCGCTGGTGCCCATGGCGCTGTTCCGGACCGAGGAAGAAGTCATTGATGCCGGTAACGACACGGAGTTTGGCCTGGCCTCCTACGTGTTCACCGCCGATGCTGAACGCGCCCAGCGGGTGGCTGCCGGCCTGCGGTTTGGTCACGTGGGCTGGAACACCGGCACCGGGCCGACACCGGAGGCGCCGTTTGGCGGTATGAAAGCCTCGGGTATTGGCCGGGAAGGTGGTCTGGAAGGGCTGTTTGAATTCGTGGAAGCCCAGACCGTGCCGAGAGGTTTCTAGGCAGCCGGTCTTCAAACAGCAAAAAGGCGAGCTTCGGCTCGCCTTTTTGCGTTCTGCACGGCTGTGATCAGGGCGTCAGGATAACCTTGACACTGTCGTCCACATCCGCGGAATCGATGTAGCCGATGGCGCCTGGTGTGGAGGCGACCTGGGCCTTCATGCCCGAAGCACTGCCGGCTTCCGCCGGAGGCTGACCACGACCGGTGAACACCTGCTGGGACCAGAAGGCCTTCAGTTGGGCGTCGTTACGGCCGGTCACCTTGTCATGGAATTCGGCACGGGTGGCGTTGCCTTCCGGGAGTTCAAACGGCTTCGCGCTCTGGCCATTCGGCAGGGCTTTGCTGCGGTTCAGATACAGATCCCGTACTTCGTTGGCGCTGATGCTGTCCGGGCCGGACGGGTTGCCGATCACCACGACTTCGGCCAGGGCCAGGGGGCTTGCCAGCAAGCTGGCCGCAAACAACAGGCTAAGCTTTTTCATGGGGCCTCCTTAGAATGCCGAGTCGATTTTGACGGTGTAGACGTTGGTGCTGTCCGTGCCCGAAGCCAGAATATAACTTGGGTTCAGGTTGCCAGTGCCCTTTTCGAAACCACGGGAATGGGTGTAATCGGCTTTGATGGCCACGCCCGGAGTAATGTCCCAGCGCGTGCCGATGCTGAAGTCTTCACGCTGGAAGTTCAGGATGGATTCGGGGGCGATCGGAGTGCCTCCTGTCGTTGTAACAAATCCGAGTCGCTCATCATCGTCCTTACTTTCAACCCAGCCAACTGCGATGTACGGCGTCCAGCTGCCAAACCGATGGCCGACAGACAAGTAGGCGGAGTCGGTATCGGCAAATTTGCCATCCACTTCAACGCGGGTGACTTCACCGATGATTTGCCAGGCACCATCGTCGTAACTAGCGCCGATGCCATAGAAATTGCCTCGTTCCCCATCGGCAATGACCGTATCTACGCTTACATTAGCGGGGGCCTGGGCTCCTAGCCGGGTCGCATCAATATCCGCCTCGGCGGTCGCCGCCACACCACGCACAGTCCACACGTAGTCGGTCCAGGTCAGGTTCATGCCTGCGATGTTGCGCAGCTGTACGTCGCCGGAGTTGCCATCTTCATCGGTAAAGCCGGTGAAGCCGGTTGCGGTCAGCGAGGAGTTGTCGAAGTTCAGGTTGTAGCTGGCATCCGCACCAACATAGCTGGTCACGGCAATCGGGCCATACACGCTCTGGGGCGGGCGGGCCCACGGCTGGGCGTAGCCGACTTCCAGGGAGTCGGAGTACATGAAGAACGGAATCCGCATCTTGCCGGCCCGAATCTGCAGGTTGTTGGTGGGGCGGTGGCTCAGATAGGCCCACTCCACCTGGGGTTCCCAGTCATCTTCGCCCCGGCCGACCAGTTGCATCACAATCTGGCTCTTCTGTGTGACGTCAAAGGTGCCCTGCAGGGCGAACAGGCTCAGATCCGCCACTTCGGATTCGTCGGTGATTCCGGCGTAACCGGCATCGTTGCTGGCCCGGGCGAAACCGGTGCTGAAAAAGCCGTTGAAGCGAATGCCAGTGTCTTTCGCGGAGTTCAGCTGCTGCTGCATGCGCTCGAGGGTGTCCTCGGTACTCTGTGCCAGAGCCGGGGTCGCGGCAATGGCGAGCGCCAGGGGCGCTGCAGTAAACAGTTTTTTCATCAGGAGTTTCCTTTTTCTGGGGTTTTACTTAAACGCGGAACTGCCCGGCCACGCTCTGCAAGCCATTACTGACGTCCTGGATCTTGCGGCTGACCGTATCCAGCTCATCGGTGCTTTCCATCACGGCCTCGGCGTTGCGATGCATGTCGCCCATATGGCCAGTGACTTCGCTGAAGGTGGTGCTTTGTTCATAGGTGGCCGCGGCAATCTGCTCGTTCAGTTCGCTGATCTGCTGAACGTTCTCGAGAATCTTGCGCAGGACCTCGCCAGACTCGGTGGTGGCATCCACGCCCTGCCTGGCCATGTCTACGCTGCCTTGCATGGAATGCACGGCGGCACCGGAGGCTTTGGAGAGTTCTGAAATCACCTGCTGGATTTCTTCCGTGGCCTTGTGGGTGCGCACCGCCAGGCCGCGAACTTCATCTGCGACCACGGCAAAGCCACGGCCGTGTTCACCGGCGCGGGCAGCTTCAATGGCGGCATTCAGGGCCAGCAGGTTGGTCTGCTCGGCCACGGTCTGAATGGTTTCCAGCAGTCCGCCCACCTTCACGGAGAACTCATCGAACTGGTTGACCAGGCTTGCAGTGTTCTCGATTTCTGCCATCAGTCGCTGGATGGTCTGTATGTTGCCCTCGACCTTCTGCTGCCCGGTGGTCGCAAACTTGGATGCGTCCTGGGTCTGGTCGGAGGCGCTGGAGGCAAAGCCCGCCACTTCCTCAACGCTTTTTACCAGCTCTTCCACGGAATTGCGGGTGGAGGAGATGGCCTGGGCCTGCTGGCTGATGCGTTCAAGATTGGTGCGGCTGGTGCTGCCCAGATGCGTGGCGACGCCGTTAAGCTCACCGATGTCCTGCTGGATGGTGGCAAAGGATTTATGCAGTTTTTCAACAAAGCGGTTGAACTGGTCCACCAGATCCCGGAGTTCATCCTTGCCGGTGTACTCGATGCGGGAGGTCAGATCGCCTTCGCCAGAAGCCATGTTCCGCAGGGAACTGATGATTTGCTGCAGGCTGCCGGAGACCGATCGACCGATAATCAGGCTCAGTGCAATCAGGACAACCAGGGCGACCACCACGATCGTCACGGAGACGGTGGCGGCTTCGCTGCTGGCCGCCGTGGTGTCGTCAATGGCCTGGGTCAGGCGGCTCTCCATGGCATTGCGCATCTGGTCGAGATCCGAGCGCAGACCCGCCAGGCGCTCGGCGTTGGCGGATGCTTCCTGGCCTATGCGACTGAAATCGGCGGTGCCCTCGATAATCGCGGTGGCGATGCGAGTGGCGGTGCTGTAGTAGCCGTTCAGTTCGGATTTCAGCGCTTTTACGTCGCTCTGCTGGCTCGGGTTAAGCTGGGCAATGCGGTCAAGATTCTCGATGATCTCGGCGAGTTGCTCTCGGGTAGCCGCAATCTGCTGATCGTCGCCCGTGGTGACGGCGCTGTTGATCTAGTTTTCGATGAGTTGCAGCAGACCCCGGTTGATGGTGGAGAGTTCCAGGGACGGATAGAGCTGGTTGCGCACCTCTCCCAGTCGTTCCGAGTTGTTTCGTTCCGTGATGACGGAAAAGGTCTGGCTCACTACGAAAGCCACCACGGCTACAATCACCAGCAGCGCGAGTGTAGGTTGTTTTTTTGAACGCATGACACAGAATTAATGTGTCAGTGTGTTAAGTGCTGTATCGGCCAAACTGGCTGTCTCTTTAAGCCTAGAGCCTTGAATTGGCCTGTATATACTCTTGAGGGGGTAGTTTGTGCCAGGGGAGGCAGCCGGGCTCTTGGCTGGTATACTGGGCTGTAAATTTAACCAGTAATGAAGCCTTGCTCCATGGATGTCTCTCATATTATTGATTCCCTGAACGACGCCCAGCGCGAAGCGGTGACGGCGCAGAACGACCATTTGCTGGTGCTGGCCGGTGCCGGCAGTGGCAAAACCCGCGTGCTGGTGCACCGGATGGCATGGTTGATGTCGGTTGACCGGGTGCCGCCCACGTCCATTCTGGCGGTGACTTTCACCAACAAGGCCGCCAAGGAAATGCGTTATCGCGTGGAGCAGATGATGCAGATTCCCACCCGTGGTCTGTGGATCGGCACCTTTCACGGAATTGCCCATCGTTTGCTTCGTTCCCACTGGAAAGACGCCGGCTTGCCGGAAAACTTCCAGGTGTTGGACAGCGACGATCAGTTGCGGCTGATCAAGCGGGTGATGCGGGAAAACCGCATTGATGAAAGCCAGTGGCCGCCGAAACAGGCTCAGTGGTTTATCAACAGCCAGAAAGATGAGGGCTTGCGGGCGGATCATATTCAGGAGAATCCGGGCGATCACTTCACCAATACCATGCTGAAGATCTACCGCCAGTACGAGAAGCTCTGCCAGCAGGGCGGCCTGGTGGATTTTGGCGAACTGTTGCTGCGGTCCCACGAACTCTGGCTGCATCGTCCGGAATTGCTGAGTCACTACCAGCAGCGCTTCCAGCACATACTGGTGGACGAGTTCCAGGACACCAACACCATTCAATACGCCTGGCTGCAGGTGCTGGCCAGCAACCGGGTGCCGCTGACGGTGGTGGGCGATGACGACCAGTCCATCTACGGCTGGCGGGGCGCGAAGATCGAGAATATCCAGCAGTACCAGCGGGATTTCCCCAATTCCCGGCTGGTCCGGCTGGAGCAGAACTACCGCTCCACCAAGACCATTCTGAAAGCCGCCAACTCGGTGATTGCCAACAACCAGGGGCGTTTGGGCAAGGAACTCTGGACTGACGGGGTGGAAGGTGAGCCGATCAGTCTGTACGCCGCGTTCAACGAGCAGGACGAAGCCAACTACATTGCCGATTCCATCTCGGCCTGGGTCAGCGAGGGCAATCTGCGCAGCGAGTGCGCCATTCTCTATCGTTCCAATGCCCAGTCCCGGGTGCTCGAAGAAGCCCTGATGCGCCAGGGTATTCCTTATCGAGTTTACGGCGGGTTGCGGTTCTACGACCGTCAGGAAATCCGAAACGCGCTGGCTTACCTGCGCCTGGTGCATTACCACCGGGACGATGCCGCCTTTGAGCGGGTGGTGAATATTCCCACCCGCGGCATTGGTGCCAAGAGCCTGCAGGAAATTCGTGAATACGCCACCGGCCAGGGTATTTCCCTGTGGGAATCGTCCGAGCGGTTACTGGCCGCAGGCCAGGTGAAGGGTCGGGCGAAAACCGGCCTGCAGCAGTTTATGGAGATCATCAACACGCTGTCTGAAATGGCGGGGCACGCTTCCCTGCAGGGGCTGATGAAGCAGGCCATAGAGTCCAGCGGCCTGAAGGATTATCACGCCAGTGAGAAGGGCGAGAAGGGGCAGGCCCGGGTGGAAAACCTGGAGGAACTGGTCAGTGCGCTGGCGGATTATGATGTAGAAGAAGGTGTAGATCCGCTGGCGGAGTTTATTGCCCAGGCGGCGCTGGATGCTGGCGAATCACAGGCCGATGTCCATGAGGACAGTGTGCAGTTGATGACGCTGCATTCGGCCAAGGGGTTGGAGTTTCCGATGGTGTTCCTGGCAGGTGTTGAGGAGGGTTTGTTCCCGCACAGTATGTCGCTGGAGGAGCCCGGGCGCATGGAGGAAGAGCGCCGCCTGGCCTATGTGGGCATTACCCGGGCCATGAAGAGGCTGGTACTTACTTACGCGGAATCCCGTCGCCTGTATGGTCAGGAGAAGTTTCATGCACTGTCCCGGTTTGTCCGGGAGATCCCGGGGGACTGCCTGCAGGAGGTGCGGTTGCGTAATACGGTGACGCGGCCGGCGATGGTGGAGCGACCGAATGAGAGTCTGTTTGCCCAGGATTCGGCCCAGCAGTCTGGCTTCAGTCTGGGCCAGCGGGTTCGGCATCCGAAGTTCGGTGAGGGTATCGTGATGAACTCCGAGGGTACGGGGCATCATACGCGGGTGCAGGTGAACTTCGATGAGGGCGCCAAGTGGCTGGTGCTGGCTTATGCGCCTTTGGAGGCCTGTTAAACGGTTGAGTTAGCGTCATGCAGCCTTCGAGTAAGGGGGCTGCATGACGGTGGGAACGTCTTTCCAAAAAGCGCTCGAGCCGTCCATGGGCGCTTGTGTTCCGCCATCCCTGGCTCCACAAATTTTTGGAAAGCCAACCCCAACCCGGCACTCTTGGTGCTGTGCAGGCCGCCAAGTATTTAAAGAAAACGGTTTACATCAGAACCGCGTAAATCACCCCAGCCAGAATGATCCGGTAAATCACATACGGCCACATGCCCACCTTGTTCAGCCACTTCAGGAAGAAGTGGATGGCGGTAATGGCCATCAGGAACGAGGTGACGCCGCCGATCAGAAAGCCATTCCAGTCCACGATCACGTCGGATGTTGCCACTTCCAGCAGTTTTACCGCCGACGCCAGCACGATAATCGGAATCGCCAGCAGGAAGGAAAACCGCGAGGCGGTTTCCCGGGTCATGCCCAGGAACAGGCCGGCGGTGATGGTGACGCCCGAGCGGGAGGTGCCGGGGACCAGAGCCATGGCCTGGGCGACGCCAACGATAACAGCGTCTTTCCAGTTCAGGGAATCCATGGTGCGCTGGCGTTTGGGGAGCCAGTCGGCAATGCCAAGAAGGATGCCGAACACCAGTGTGGTGAAGAAGATCACCGAGGCGCCCCGCAGTTCGTTGTCGATCATGTCGAGCAGGGCCAGGCCCGCGAGGCCCGCCGGGATGGTGCCGATCACCAGGTACCAGGCCAGGGCGCCCTGGCCGACGATTTTGCGCTGGCCCATGGAAATCAGGCCGTCCCGGGCGATGCCGAAGACATCCCGGCGGAAGTAGAGCACCACCGCCAGCAGTGTGCCCACGTGCACCGACAGGTCAAAGCCGACGCCCTGGTCTTCCCAGCCAAAGAAGGCCGGTGTCAGGATCAGGTGGGCGGAGCTGGATATGGGCAGGAATTCGGTCAGTCCCTGGAGGAGGCCAAGGAAAAGGGCCTGGAAAATATCCATTCTTTTAATTCCGGTCGGTGGTGCTGATTAACGGGTTCGACGCTCGAAAAACGAGCGCGATATTAGCAGGGTGGTTGTCGGCTGAACAGGCGCGGATAGCGACGCGCCTGTTCAGCTTAATCGTTCAGGCCGGGAACTTGTCCCGGGTGTTATTGGCGATGCGCACCAGGGCGAGCATCAAGGGCACTTCCACCAGTACGCCCACCACCGTGGCCAGGGCCGCGCCCGATTGCAGGCCGAACAGGGCAATGGCCGCCGCGACCGCCAGCTCAAAGAAGTTGCTGGCACCGATCATGGCTCCTGGGGCGGCGATGCAGTGGCGCACCTTCCAGAGCCTGGCCCAGCCGTAAGCGAGCAGGAAGATAAACACAGTCTGGATAACCAGTGGCACCGCAATCAGCAGTATGTGCAACGGATTTTGCAGAATGACTTCACCCTGGAAGGCGAACAGCAAGACCAGGGTGACGATCAACGCGGCAGGCGTCACCGGGCTGAGGCGTTTCATAAATACGTTGTCGTACCACTGTTCGCCGTGGCGGGCGATCAGGGTCCGGCGGGTCAGGTAACCGGCGGTAAGCGGGATCACGATGTATAAGACCACCGACAGAATCACCGTATCCCAGGGTACCTGGATGTCGGAAATCCCTAGAAGGAAAACCACAATCGGCGCAAAGGCGAACAGCATGATGATGTCGTTCAGGGACACCTGCACCAGGGTGTAGGCGGCATCGCCCTTGGTCAGGTAACTCCAGACAAATACCATGGCGGTGCAGGGCGCAGCCCCCAGTAGAATGGCGCCGGCCAGGTATTCGCTGGCCAGTTGTGGGGCGATCCAGGGTTTAAACACCACCATCAGGAAAAACCAGGCAATGGCGAACATGGTGAAGGGTTTGATCAGCCAGTTCACGATAGTGGTGATAGCGAGGCCCTTCGGCTCTTTTCGCACCCCGACCACGGCGCTGAAATCGATCTGCGCCATCATCGGGAAAATCATCGCCCAGATCAGGATGGCGATAGGGATGGACACCTGGGCGTATTCAAAGCGGGACAGGGTCTCGGGAATCGAGGGGGCAAGCTGCCCGAGGGCTACACCGGCCACAATGGCCAGTGCCACCCACACGGACAGGTAACGCCCGAACAGGTCCAGGCCGCCGTCAGTGGTTTCAACCGTGTTCACATCGCTTTTGCTGCTCATGGCATATCCTTAAATGGAACGTTGGTTCACACGCTTCGACAGTTCTTCGGCGCTTTCCTTGCGTTCGGAGTAGCGGTCGGTGAGGTAATCACTGCGGTCCCGTACCAGCAGGGTGAACTTTACCAGCTCTTCCATGACATCCACGATGCGATCATAGTAAGGCGAGGGCTTCATGCGATCATTGCCATCAAATTCCATGAAGGCTTTGGGCACCGAGGACTGGTTCGGAATGGTGACCATGCGCATCCACCGGCCCAGCACCCGCAGCTGATTAACGGCGTTGAATGACTGGGAGCCACCACATACCTGCATCACTGCCAGGGTTTTGCCCTGTGTCGGCCGAACCGCACCCAGGGACAGAGGTATCCAGTCGATCTGGGTTTTCATGATGCCGGTCATGGCGCCGTGGCGTTCCGGGGAGCACCACACCATGCCCTCACTCCACTGCACCAGTTCCCGCAGTTCCTGAACCTTGGGGTGGCTGGCGTCTTCGGCATCCGCCAGGGGCAGGCCGCGGGGGTTAAAGATACGGGTTTCCGCGCCCATGGCTTCCAGCAGGCGGGCGGATTCTTCCACCGCCAGGCGGCTGAACGAGCGTTCGCGCAGGGAGCCGTATAGCAATAGAATCCGGGCTGGATGCTCGGAGGCCGGGGCCTCGAATACCTTCGATGCCGTGGGAGCATTGAACAGCTCAGCTTTGATGTTGGGAAGATCCGCGGTTGGCATGTTGATCGTCGATCCTTTACGTCATCAATGTGTCACACTAATATGCGAAAAACTGCATATTCGAATAAGCGTATATATTGGTCGGTAAATATGAAAGGTCAAGCCCATTACAATCCGATGACCCTGTTCAAGGCCCTGGGAGATGAACTCCGGCTTGCGGCCACGCTGTTGATCCACCGTCAGGGTGAGTTGTGCGTGTGCGAATTGATGGCGGCGTTTGAGGCGCCTCAGCCAAAAGTCAGTCGCCACCTGGCATCGCTGCGTGAAGCTGGCTTGCTGGAAACAGAGCGCCGGGGCCAATGGGTCTATTATTACCTTAGTCCGCAACTGCCAGACTGGATGGAGAGGGTGCTGGAGGAAACTGCCGTTAACAACCCGGCACTGATTAAGCAGCCGCTGGCCAGATTACAGGCCATGGCGGATCGCCCGGCGGTGCAGTGCCTCTGATCATTTATCGCACATACGGATCGCGAAGGTCGCAAGGAGAACATCATGAGCAAGATCAAAGTAGGCATTAACGGATTCGGCCGCATTGGCCGGCTGGCGCTGCGGGCCGCCTGGGGCTGGCCAGAGCTGGAATTCGTCGCCATCAACGATCCCGGCGCGGACACCCATACGCTGGCGCACCTGTTGAATTTTGACAGCGTACACGGCACCTGGAGTCGTGAAGCGATGGCCGATGGTGACGATATGCTGATTGACGGCCAGCGCATCCGCGTGACCCACAACAAAGCCATTGCCGATACCGACTGGTCCGGCTGTGACCTGGTGATCGAGGCCAGCGGAGTGAATAAAAAGGTCGCCGTGCTGCAGGGCTACCTGGATCAGGGTGTAAAGCGGGTGGTGGTGACTGCGCCGGTGAAAGAGTCAGGCGCCAAAAACATTGTGTTGGGCGTAAACGAGCACATCTTCGACCCGGCCAATGACCGCATTATCACCGCGGCCTCCTGCACCACTAACTGTCTGGCGCCGGTGGTGAAGGTGATCCACGAGAAACTGGGTATCAAGCACGGCTCCCTGACCACCATCCACAGCCTGACCAATACCCAGACCATCATTGATGCGCCCCACAAGGATCTGCGCCGGGCCCGTGCCTGTGGTAGCTCGCTGATTCCCACCAGCACCGGTTCCGCCACGGCGATTATCGAGATCTTCCCGGAGCTTAAAGGCAGGCTGGATGGCCATGCGGTGCGGATTCCGCTGACTAATGCCTCACTGACCGACTGCGTCTTTGAAGTAGAGAAACCCACGGATAAGGAAACTGTGAATCAACTGCTCAAGGACGCGGCCGAGGGCGAACTGAAAGACATCCTGGGCTACGAAGAGCGCCCGTTGGTGTCCATCGACTACAAAACCGACCCCCGCTCTTCCATCGTCGATGCCCTGTCCACCCTGGTGGTCAACGGCACCCATGTGAAAATTTACGCCTGGTACGATAACGAATGGGGCTACGCCAACCGTACCGTGGAACTGGCGCGCAAGGTGGGGCTGGCCTGATATGAGCGCGGCCATCCGCCAGTACCTGGTGATCACCGGCAATTACTGGGCCTTCACCCTGACCGATGGCGCCCTGCGAATGCTGGTGGTGCTGCACTTTCACCAGCTGGGCTATTCGCCGCTGGAAATCGCCCTGTTGTTCATCTTCTACGAGTTCTTCGGGGTGGTGACCAACCTGGTGGGCGGCTATCTCGGTGCCCGCATGGGCCTGAACCGCACCATGAATATCGGGCTGTTTCTGCAGATTGTGGCGCTGGCCATGCTGGCGGTGCCCGCGGCCGTGCTCACGGTGCCCTGGGTGATGGCGGCGCAAGCGTTGTCGGGTGTTGCCAAGGATCTGAACAAGATGTCCGCCAAGAGCGGTATCAAGCTGCTGGTGCCAGATGAGCAGCAGGGCACCCTGTACAAGTGGGTGGCCATTCTCACCGGCTCCAAGAACACCCTGAAAGGGGTGGGATTCTTTCTGGGCGGCGTGTTGCTGATGGCCGCCGGGTTTACCGGTGCGGTGATCCTCATGGCGGTGGCGCTGGGGCTGGTTTGGCTGGCCAGCCTGTTCCTGCTGGGTCAGGACCTGGGCAAGAGCAAGGCTAAACCCAAATTCAGCGAGATCCTGTCCAAGAGCCGGGCCATCAACGTGTTGTCGGCGGCCCGGATGTTTCTGTTTGGTGCCCGGGACGTGTGGTTTGTGGTGGCGTTGCCGGTGTATATGGCCACGGTATTCGGCTGGGACCACTGGAAAGTCGGCGGCTTTATGGCCAGCTGGATTATCGGCTATGGCTTTGTCCAGACTCTTGCGCCCAGAATCACCGGCCACGCCAACGGTAAGTCCGGTGCCGTGCTTTGGGCGGCATTGCTGGCGTTGGTTCCTGCCGCCATTGCCGGGGCTCTGTTGGCCGGTTGGTCGGCACAGGTGGTGGTGATTGGCGGTTTGCTGCTGTTCGGGGTGCTGTTTGCCATCAACTCCTCGCTGCACAGCTACCTGATTGTCAGCTACGCCCGGGGTGACGGTGTATCGCTGGATGTGGGGTTCTATTATATGTCCAACGCCGCCGGTCGGCTGCTGGGCACCATTCTCTCTGGCTGGGTGTACCAGGCCTACGGGCTGGAAGCCTGTTTGTGGATTTCCGCTGCCCTGGTAGCCACAGCGGCAGCGTTGTCAGTATGGTTGCCGGAACGAGCGGAGAAACCAATAGGAGAAAAAGGCTATGTCTGATTCCAATGTGGTGGTCATTACCGGTGCCAATCGGGGTATTGGTCTGGAGCTGGCCCGGCACTATGCCGCTGAGGGCTGCGAGGTCATTGGCGTATGCCGACAGTCCTCGGAAGAGCTTGCCGGTGTGGCGGGTCAGGTGATCGACGGCGTGGATGTCACCACCGATGCCGGCATCGATAAGCTGAAATCCGGTCTGGCCGGCAAGTCCATCAGCCTGCTGATCAATAACGCCGGACTGCTGCAGGACGAGCAGCTGGGTAGTATCGACTTCGATTCCATTCGCACCCAGATGGAAATCAACGCCTACGCCCCGCTGCGCGTGGCCGAAGCCCTGGTGCCTCTGATGGGGCAGGGCAGCAAGATCGCCAATATCACCAGCCGGATGGGCTCCATTGCCGATAATGACTCCGGCGGCCGCTACGGCTATCGCGCCTCCAAGGCGGCCCTGAATGCCTTTGGTAAATCACTGGCCGTGGATCTAAAACCACGGGGCATTGCCGTGGCTCAGTTGCATCCCGGTTATGTGAAAACGCGAATGGTGAACTTTGGCGGGCTGATCACGCCGGAGGAGTCTGCCAGGGGGCTGGCCGAACGCATTGCCAATCTGACCCTGGAGAATACCGGGTCGTTCTGGCACAGCAATGGTGAGGAACTGCCCTGGTGACTTGGCTTTGACCGGGCTGTTGTTGCAAGGGGTCAGCGTTGGCGCGCTGCGTGAAGTAACGCTGACCGTTCCCGGCGGACAGGTAGCGTGCCTGTCCGGTGCCTCTGGCAGTGGCAAGAGCCGGTTATTGCGCGCGGTGGCCGATCTGGAGCCCCACGGCGGTCAGATTTCTCTGGATAACCTCGATCAACAGAGTGTGCCGGCACACCAGTGGCGACGGCAGGTGGTAATGGTGCCGGCGGAAAGCCAGTGGTGGTTTGATGAGGTAAGCGCACACTTTCCTGAGGGGGCTTGTGAGCGTTTGCCTGCCGCTCTGGGTTTCACTGCCGAGGTTATGGACTGGTCGGTCAGCCGCTTGTCCTCCGGTGAGCGGCAAAGACTCGCGTTGTGGCGGGCCTTGATTCAGGAACCAGACGCGCTGCTGCTGGATGAACCGACCGCCAATCTGGATAACGAATCGACAGAGGCGATCGAACGCTGGCTGTTGCAGGAGATTGAACAGCGGCAGATCGCCACTCTGTGGGTCGCCCATGATTCCGCCCAGATTCATCGGGTAGCCAACGCTCACTATCGGATTCGAGGATCCGCACTGGAGCCTGTCCATGGAAGTGATTGACCTGGCCTGGTGGAAGCTGGGCCTGGCGGCCTTGCTGGTACTGGCGTTGGCAGCGACAGCCTACCTGGGGCGGCTGGGGATCACCCGCAGCCTGTTGGTGGCGGCCATACGAACGGTTATTCAGCTGGCTTTGATTGGCCTGGTACTGGAAGCCCTGTTTGCCTCTTCCGCCTTCTACTGGATTGCGCTGCTGGCGGCGGTCATGCTGCTGGTGGCAGGCCGGGAAGTGGTGGCGCGCCAGAGCCGACGCCTGAAAGGCGGGTGGGCGTTCGGGATCGGCACCGGCGCGATGTTCGTGTCGTCATTTACCGTGACCGTGCTGGCACTGGCGGTGGTGATTGGTCCGGAGCCCTGGTATACCCCTCAGTATGCGATTCCTTTGCTGGGTATGATGCTGGGCAACACCATGACCGGGGTCAGCCTGGCCCTGGATCGCCTGAATGACTCGGTCTGGCGCCAGCGGGCGGTGATCGAGAACCGGCTGATGCTGGGCCAGACCTGGCAGCAGGCACTGGAAGATATTCGCCGGGAAGCCATGCGCAGTGGCATGATGCCCTCCATCAACGCCATGGCGGCGGCCGGAATTGTCAGCCTGCCGGGCATGATGACCGGCCAGATACTGGCGGGCAGCCCGCCCGCGGTCGCCGTTAAGTACCAGATATTGGTTATGCTGTTTATTACCGTCGGCACGGGGTTTGGTGCAGTGATGGCGGTCAGTTGGGGAGGCCGGCGGCTGTTTGATGACCGGGAGCGCCTGCGGCTGGATCGTTTAACCAAACCGTGATCGGGCACCAAAGTCGCATGGGGTCTCAGTCGGGTTTCGAGCCAGGCTTGGTTTTCCGGTAACCACAAAGACAATAATATGACCAGCCTACTGCAACGTTATCCTTTGCCAGTCATTGTGCTCGCACAATTGTTCGGCACCTCCCTCTGGTTCAGCATCAACGGGGTCTGGCTATCCCTGTCCGCCGAACTCGGGTTAGCGGAATCGGATCTGGGCCGGCTTACGCTCTCTGTTCAGGCGGGTTTTATTGCCGGTACGCTTGCTCTGGCGGTGACCGGCCTGGCGGATCGCTTCGGCGCCAGCCGCATCTTCCTTATTTCGAGCCTGATGGGCGCACTGGCGAACGCCGGCTTTGTAGTGGTGGCCGGGGTGTTTCCGCTGGACAGCCTGTTCCGGTTCGCTACCGGCCTGTGTCTGGCCGGAATCTACCCCCTGGGTATGAAACTGGTGATTGCCTGGACACCTAAATACGCCGGCGCCGCCCTGGCCTGGCTGGTGGGTATGCTGACTCTGGGTACCGCTCTGCCACATCTGATGCGAGGGGTAACATCAGGTATGCCCTGGGAGTGGCCACTGTTTGCATCGTCCTGTCTGGCGCTACTGGGCGGGCTGTTGGTGTTTCTGTTGGGTGACGGGCCGCACCTGCCCAAAGCCAGTGGGCGGCTTCCCCTTAGACAGGGACTGTCTGCTTTGCGCCTGCCCCGGTTCCGGGCCGTGGCGGGTGGTTATTTTGGCCACATGTGGGAGCTATACGCCTTCTGGACGCTGGTGCCGCTGTTGATCGGGCGAGAACTGCAGCGGCTGGGACAGGGTGATGCCTTGATCCCCTGGTTGTCGTTTGCGGTGATCGGTATGGGTGCGGCTGGATGTATTGGCGGCGGCCGGATCAGTCGGACTCTGGGTAGTGAGTGGGTTGCCCGGCGGGCGTTGATGGTGTCCGGGGTATTGTGCCTGCTCTATCCCTGGATGAACGGGCTGCCCCCGGAGTTGTTGATGGCGGCGCTACTGGTTTGGGGCGTCGCTGTGGTGGCCGATTCCCCGCAATTCTCCGCGCTGGCTGCAGTCACGGCCCCGAAAGAAACCGTTGGCTCATCTCTGGCGGTCATGAACGCGGTCGGCTTTGGCCTGACCCTGCCGGCCATCTGGCTCACCAGTGGGCTCTGGAATGCCTGGGGTGTCTGGGTAGCGTTGCTGCTTTTGCCGGGACCGGTGTTCGGCCTGTGGTCTCTGAGCCGGGGAAAGCCCGAGGCCTGATATACTTGCCGATTACGTCGACCTCCTGCTTTGGACCGTCATGACCCAACGCATTCTGTTATTGTCCGCTTATGATGCTGCCAGTCATCAGCGCTGGCGCGAGCAACTGGTCACCATGCTGCCCGATTATCATTGGCAGACGCTGGCGCTTCCGCCCAGATTCTTTCAGTGGCGGATTCGAGGTAATCCGGTGAGCTGGCTGCATCAGCCCGGCCTGGACGAATCCTGGGACCTGGTCATTGCCACTTCCATGGTTGATCTGGCCACCTTGCGCGGGCTGCACCCTCGAATCGCGAACACCCCCTGCCTGCTTTATATGCATGAGAACCAGTTTGCCTTTCCGGTCAGCGATCAGCAGCGAGGCCGGGTAGAGCCGCAGATGGTCAATCTTTACAGCGCTCTGGCCGCCGATGCGGTGGTCTTTAACAGTGCCTGGAACCGGGACAGCTTTCTGCAGGGCGTCGAGGGCTTTCTCAACAAAATGCCGGATGCGGTGCCCGGCGGGGTGATAGAAATGCTCAGGGAAAGGTCTTCGGTGCTGCCGGTGCCGATTGAAGACCGGTTGTTTATCGAGCAGCCACGGTCCGTGAACCGGGAACGGCCGCATCTGTTATGGAATCATCGCTGGGAATACGACAAGGGGCCCGACCGGTTGTTCGGCCTGCTGGAACAGCTGGAGCAGCGCAAGCTGGACTATCGCATCAGTGTGGTGGGTGAAGGTTTTCGCAGCCGCCCGCAAGCCTTTGACCGGATTTACCAGCAATTTGCCCGCCGAATTGAACACTGGGGCTTTCTGGAGCACCGGCAAGATTACGACCAGCTGTTGCGCAGTGCCGATATCGTGGTGTCGACCGCCCTGCACGATTTTCAGGGTCTGGCGATGCTGGAGGCGATGGCATCCGGGTGCTTGCCGCTGGCACCGGACCGGCTGGCCTACCGGGAATATGTGCCGGCAGACTGCCGATACCGGAGCCTGGAATCCGATCCCGGCGGTGAATCTCTGGTGGCCGCTGAACGGCTGGTACGTCTGCTAAAGAAACCTCCCGAGCTTAACCCGCCACAAGGCTGGCGGGCGTCGGAACTGGCCCCTAAGTACCAGGCGCTGGTTCAGCAGTTAATGGCGAGGGCTTAGTGATTCTGCTCCGGAACTTCCCGGATGCGGCCATGCTCATCAATCGCCACGTACACAAACAGACCTTCAGTCACCTTGCGGGGTGTCTTGGAGGCGCGGTCCAGTGTCCAGACTTCCACGTTGATTTTCATGGAGCTGCGGCCGATGTCCACCAATTCACAGTAGCAGCCCACCTGGGAGCCCACACGCAAGGGTGACAGAAACTCCATTCTGTCCATCGCGACGGTGGCATTACGGCCCTGGGAAATGCGACCGGCCATGGTCGCTGCCGCAATATCCATCTGTTTGACCAGCCAGCCGGCGAAGACGTCGCCGTTGGCATTGGTGTCTGACGGCAGTGGCACCACCTGCAGCATCATCTCGCCCCGGGGGGCCGGTTTGTCATCATCGTACGCAGTCATCAGGATCGCCTGTACAGCTTGTGAGTTGTTTTCTGTGCATGGTAACGGGCTGGCGCGGGGCTGCAAGAAAATTTGAACAATGACAGCTATATTTCAAAAGCTGTAACAAAGTTGTCACAGAGTGCCCCTAGGATGCAGTCATCGGTAAAGCAGATCCGACACAACGTCCAAAGTAAATAATGGAGACTCGACGTGATGAAACTGAACAAAGCACTTGCAACCGTTGCGCTGGCCGGCTCTGTTGCCGCCCTGTCTGCACCGGCCATGGCCCGTGACACCATCAGCATCGTGGGCTCTTCCACCGTGTATCCGTTCGCTACTGTGGTAGCCGAGCGTTTTGGTGCCAACACCGATTTCCCGACACCCAAGCTGGAATCCACCGGCTCCGGTGGCGGCCTGAAGCTGTTCTGTCAGGGCGTAGGCACCCAGCACCCGGACATCACCAACGCTTCCCGTCGTATGAAGCCGTCCGAGTTTGATCTGTGCCAGAGCAACGGCGTGAAGGACATCACCGAGTTCCGCATTGGTTCTGACGGCATCGTGATCGCCAGCTCCAAAGAAGCCGAAAATCTTGAAGTAACCCTGGAGCAGCTGTTCCTGGCGCTGGGTAAAGAAGTACCCAACCCGAAAAACGAGAGTGAGCTTATCGCCAACCCGTACAAGAACTGGAGCGACATCGATTCCAGTCTGCCGAACAAGCCGATCCGTGTGATGGGGCCGCCTCCGACTTCCGGTACCCGTGACTCCTTCAACGAGCTGGCTCTGCAGGGCGGCTGTGAAGACCTGCCTGCGGTTGCCAACATGAGTGAAGATGACATGGAAGGTGTGTGTCAGAGCATTCGCGAAGACGGCGCTTTCATCGAAGCGGGTGAGAATGACAACCTGATCGTCCAGAAACTGATTGGTGATACCGGCATGTACGGCGTCTTCGGTTACAGCTTCCTGGAAGAGAATGCTGATCGTCTGCAGGCTGCTACCCTGAACGGGAAGGTTCCGACTGCCGAAGCGATCGCTGCCGATGACTACCCGGTTGCCCGTTCACTGTTCTTCTACGTGAAGAAAGCCCACGTGGGCGTGGTTCCCGGTATCCAGGAATACGCTCAGGAGTTCACCGGCATGGGCGCCATGGGCCCGAATGGCTACCTGAAAAGCGTTGGTCTGATCGTTCCGCCGCGCGATGCGCTGATGGATCTGCAGGAGAAGGCTGAAAAGATGCCTAACCTGACCAAAGACGAGCTGATGTAAGCGCGGACTACCGCGAGTAGTGAGCGAAAGGGTGCGTCTCTGAAGGGCCGCACCCTTTCGCACGTAAGATAGTTGAAAGTGCGAATTGGTTTTTTACGCTTTACACTTGTGACCTGCTAAACGTGTAAAACAGGAATTTTCATGCAACCGGCTAACCTCATGCTATTGGTCATTGCCTTCGTGGTGGTGGCTTATGGTCTTGGATATGCCCGCTCCCGCTCATTGGCCATGCCGATGGGTGGTATCCGGCATCTCAAATCCCTGCCGTTCTATTACGGTGCCCGTGCTGCGCTCTGGTGCGGCATTCCGGCATTGATTGTGCTGGCACTGTGGGCGGCATTTCAGGGTAAAGTCATTCAGTTGCTGGTGATCGGCTCCCTGCCACCAGACCTGGTGCCGGAAGGGGCAGGGCAAGCCAGTCTGCTGCTCAGCAAAATCAGCAATGTGGCCAGTGGCGCCCTGCCTCCGGGCTTTGTCGAGGCTCCGATTGCCGAGGCAGCCGAGCGGTTGCAGGCGTTGCGTGCTCAAAGTCGGCTCTACATGTCGGTTCTGGTTGTGGCCGTTGCAGTGCTGGCCGGCTTTCTGGGCTGGATCCGGATCAGCCCGAAGCTGAATGCCCGGAGCCAGGTTGAAACCACCCTGAAGTGGATCTTTTTCGCCTGTGCTGCGCTGGCGATCCTCACCACGGTTGGCATTGTCTTTTCGGTTGCCTTTGAGACCTTCCGTTTCTTCCAGAAGATTTCCTTCTTTGAGTTTTTCTTCGGCACCCAATGGAGCCCCCAGACGGCGTTGCGCGCCGATCAGGTGGCAGCCGAGGGCGCCTTCGGGATGGTGCCCCTGTTTACAGGCACGCTGCTGATCTCTGCCATTGCCATGGTGGTTGCGGTCCCGGTAGGGCTTTTATCGGCTATCTATCTGTCTGAGTATGCCAACAAGCGGGTACGGGGTATTTTCAAGCCGCTGCTGGAAATGCTGGCGGGTATTCCGACTGTGGTTTACGGCTTCTTTGCCGCCCTGACGGTGGCGCCGTTTATCAGTGATTTTGCCGCTTCCCTGGGTATCAATGCGTCTTCCCAAAGTGCCTTGGCAGCCGGTGGGGTGATGGGCATCATGATTATTCCTTTCGTTTCTTCTCTTTCCGACGACGTTATCAACGCCGTGCCGCAAACGCTCCGGGATGGTTCGCTGGCACTCGGCGCCACCCAGTCCGAGACCATGAAAAAGGTTATCTTTCCTGCGGCGTTGCCCGGGATCATGGGCGGGATACTGCTGGCGGTATCCCGGGCCATTGGTGAAACGATGATCGTGGTGATGGCTGCAGGCCTGGCGGCGAATCTGACTGCCAACCCGCTGGAATCGGTGACCACCGTAACCGTGCAGATTGTCACCCTGCTGACCGGTGACCAGGAGTTCGACAGCGCCAAAACTCTGGCCGCCTTCGCCCTGGGTGCGATGCTGTTCCTGGCCACGCTCCTGCTTAACGTTATTGCTCTGAAAATTGTCCGCAAATATCGGGAACAGTATGACTGATCAACGTTCACAGGCGGAACTTGTCCGCCAGTCACTCAAGCGCCGTTACCGCAAGGAGCGCCGCTTCCGTGCCTATGGTATCGCTGCCATCGCCATTGCCCTGTCGGCTCTGGTGATCCTGTTTGCCGATATTATTGGCAAGGGCCATACCGCCTTTATCAAAACCACCGTTACCCTGGAGGTGGATATCGACGGTGAGGCCATGTATCTGGACGACGCGTCCGACGAACGCCAGATGAAAATGGCCGACTTTGTCGAGCCCTTGATCCGCGCCTTGATGAAAGAAATCCCGGAAGCCGGGGAGTCGGACAGGGACGATGTCCGAGATCTGATCAATCCCTATGCCTCCAATCAGCTGCGGGATGCGCTTCGGGAAAACCCGGAGTTGCTTAATACCACCCAGACCATGACCTTCCTGTCCCATACCGATGTGGATGTGTACGTCAAACATGCCGGGGATGAGAACTACTCCATCAAGCTGAACGAGAAGCAGCAGGCGTGGGTAGATACATTGTACGAGCGCGGCGTGGTGGATACCGGTTTCAATGACGTGTTTTTCAGCCGGGGCGATTCCCGGGATCCGTCCCGTGCCGGCATTCTCGGGGCGATTGTTGGCTCTTTGCTGACCATGGTTGTGACTCTGGCGCTGTCGTTCCCGATCGGGGTGGCTGCGGCCATCTATCTGGAGGAGTTCGCGCCCCAGAACAAACTGACGGACTTCATTGAGGTCAACATCAACAACCTGGCGGCGGTACCCTCGATCATCTTCGGTCTGCTGGGTCTGGCGGTGTTCATCAACCTGTTCGGCATGCCGCGTTCGGTGCCGGTGGTGGGTGGTCTGGTACTGACCCTGATGACCCTGCCCACTATCATTATTTCCAGCCGTGCGGCGATCAAGAGTGTGCCGCCTTCCATCCGTGAGGCGGCCGAGGGCATCGGTGCCTCCAAGATGCAGGTGGTGTTGCACCATGTGCTGCCGCTGGCCATGCCGGGCATGCTGACCGGGTCCATCATCGGCATGGCCCAGGCGCTGGGGGAAACCGCACCGTTGCTGCTGATCGGTATGGTGGCCTTTATCGTGGATGTGCCGGACGGCTTCTTCGATTCCGCCACGGTATTGCCTGTACAGGTGTTCCTGTGGGCCGGCAGCCCGGAACTTGCCTTTATCGAACGAGCGTCAGCAGCCATCATGGTGCTGCTGACTTTCCTGATTGGAATGAATGCATTGGCCATCTGGCTTCGTAAGCGTCTTGAGCGCCGATGGTGAGGAGGAGTTTTATGAATACCCTGAATACAACGGTAACCAGTGAGGCTGATGTGCCCGAAGAGAAGGCCATTCCGGTGCAGGATGAACGACCGGCAGAGACAGTGATTGAAGAGGGTAAAACGGTCGGAACGCCGTTTGCCGACGATCCCAAGTTCAAGTTGCGCAACGTCGAGGTCTTCTACGGTGAAGACCGGGCCATCAAGAACATCAGCCTGGATATTGCCCGTAACGAGGTGATTGCGTTTATCGGGCCGTCGGGCTGTGGCAAGTCCACCTTCCTGCGTTGCCTGAACCGCATGAACGACAGCATCGACATCTGTCGGGTCAAGGGCTCGCTGCAGCTGGATGATCAAAATATCTACGATTCCAAGCGGGATGTGGTGGAGTTGCGTGCCCGAGTGGGTATGGTGTTCCAGAAGCCGAACCCGTTTCCCAAGTCGATCTACGATAACGTGGCGTATGGCCCACGCATCCATGGCCTGGCCAATCGCAAGTCCGATCTGGATGACATTGTGGAGAACAGCCTGCGCAAGGCGGGGCTCTGGAACGAAGTGAAGGATCGTCTGGATGCCACCGCTACCGGTATGTCCGGCGGCCAGCAACAGCGGCTGTGTATTGCCCGCGCAATTGCCGTGAGCCCGGAAGTGGTGTTGATGGACGAGCCCTGTTCCGCGCTCGACCCGATTGCCACGGCCAAGGTGGAGGAGCTGATTGCGGAGCTGTCCGAGAGCTATACCATTGTCATTGTGACCCACTCCATGCAGCAGGCGGCCCGGGTGTCCCATCGCACCGCCTACTTCCACCTCGGCCACCTGGTGGAAGTGAACGAAACCGACAAAGTATTCACCTCTCCGGAACATGAGCTGACGGAGTCATACATTACCGGCCGTTTCGGCTGATGCATGTTCGGGGATAACGGAGACAGACACTATGCCTAATAAAAAGGATGATGTTTACGGGGATCATATTTCCCACAAGTTCAATGATGAACTGATGGAGCTGAAGACCCAGTTCCTCAAGATGGGTGGAATGGTGGAAACTCAGGTCGAAAGGGCAGTGCAGGCCCTGGTCGATGGCGATAGCCACCTGGCGGAGGAAGTGCGCGCCAACGACAAGAAAGTCGATAAAATGGAAGTGGACCTGGACGAAGAGGCCACCCTGATCATCGCCCGTCGTCAGCCTACGGCACGGGACCTGCGCCTGGTGATTTCGGTGATCAAGATGGTGGCGGATCTGGAGCGGGTTGGAGACGAAGCCAAGAAGATTGCCAAAATGGCCATCAAGCTGGTGGAGGAAGGTCAGGCACCCCGCGGTTACGTCGAAATCCGTCACATTGGCAACCACGTGCTGACCATGTTGCATGATGCACTGGATGCCTTTGCCCGGCTGGATTCCGAGCAGGCACTGCGGATCATGAAAGAGGACAAGCGGGTGGATGAAGAGTACCAGGCTGCCGCCCGTACCCTGCTGACCTTCATGATGGAAGATACCCGCAATATTTCCCGCTGCATGTCAGTGATGTGGGTGCTTCGTGCCCTGGAAAGGGTGGGGGATCATGCCTGCAACATTGCTGAGAACGTGATCTTCATGGTCAAGGGCGAAGACGTTCGCCATACCCCGATGGAGGAAGCGGAACGGGTGGTTGGCCGCTAATCCCGGGTGGCTGGGAACGGCTGCTTTCGGTGGCCGTTTCCGCTCTTGTCCCTGCCCGCAGTTGCGCTATCATGGCGGGGACAAATTCATTTCTGAGGCCCTATGATTCTCCTTGTCGCATTCGCGATTATCTCCATCGGCTTTTCATTTCTCTGTTCTATTCTCGAAGCAGCCCTGCTGTCTATCACGCCCAGTTACATTGCGTCCCTGAAAAATGATCGGCCGCAACTGTTTGCACGCTTGCGCCGGCTCAAGGATGAAATCGACGATCCGCTTTCCGCGATCCTGACCCTCAATACCATTGCCCATACGGCCGGCGCTACCGGCGTTGGAGCCCAGGTGGCGGTTGTCTTCGGTGAGGTCTGGCTGGGTGCGGCATCAGCGGCGATGACCCTGGCGATCCTGATCTTTTCGGAAATTATCCCGAAAACCATCGGCGCCAAGTACTGGCGTGTGATCGCCCCTTCGCTGCCGGCGGTGCTGGGATTCATGATGAAAGCCCTGCTACCTTTTGTCTGGCTGTCGAAGCAGGTTACGCGCAGGATTGCCCCGGGTGACGGCGATACCGATATTCGCGCCGAAATCAGTGCGCTGGTAGAGATCGGCCGTGATCAGCAGGCTCTGGATGAGGAAGAGCGCCGGATTATCCACAACGTACTTCGTTTCCACGAGATCAAGGTCAGTTCCGTCATGACCCCCCGTACGGTGTGCAAATTTATCGATCCGGACACCACCGTGCCGGAATTCCGGGAAAAGGTGATGAAGTCGCCGTTTTCACGCTACCCGATGATTGATGAAGACGGGGAGACCCTGGGGTACGTGCATCGGGCAGACCTGATCAGCATGAGCGACGATGACGACCTGCAAAGCCGGCTGCGCCAGATCAAACAGGTAAAGGCCAACACCAACATCGAGTTCCTGTTTTCGGAAATGCTGCGGGAGCGCCAGCACATTGCGGTGGTGTACGACGAGCTGGGAACCTGGCTCGGGGTGGTGACTCTGGAGGATATTCTGGAAACCCTGCTGGGTACGGAGATCATGGATGAGACCGATAATGTCTCCAACCTGCGCCGCTATGCCAAACAGCGTTGGAGCCGACGATTGAAGCGGTCGGCCGTGCAGTAATCAAAAAGGGCAGCCTCGGTGCTGCCCTTTGTCATTCTGTGCGACAAGTCTGTGAGAAGGATGCTCAGGCCTGTTTCATCTTGTCGGTGTACGGCGGCCAGCCCAGGGGTTTGCCGGCGAGCAGATGCAGGTGAATGTGGAACACGGTCTGGCCGGAATTCTCACCGCAGTTCATCACTACCCGGTAGCCATCGTCGGCAAAGCCCATGTCTTTGGCCAGCTTTGCCGCCACCCAGTAAAGATGGCCGACCAGCTCACGGTCGTCTTCCCCAATGTCATTGATGGTGGCAATGGCTTTCTTCGGAATGATCAGCAGATGCACCGGGGCCTGTGGATTGATGTCCTTGAAGGCCAGGCTGATGTCGTCTTCGTACACGATGTCGGCGGGAATTTCCCGGTTGATGATCTTGGTGAAGATGGTTTCAGACATAACGGCTCCTTGTGTCGAGTAAATGCGCGTACGCCACTATAGGCCACCCAGGCCGGGCAGGCGATTAACGATTTGTTGAATCGGCGCGGGCAACTGTTCATCCAGGCCCATGGCGTAGCGAGCGACGCGATTGCGTGCGAACGGCAGTACCCGGGCAGCGCCAAGCCCGAGATTGCGGGCCAGGTGCACTGGCGGAATGGCATTGCTGAACAGGTGGTAGAACAGATCCATGGTCAGCATCATCCGCTGGTTGGCGGGCCGGCGGCGATGTTCATAGAGTTTGAGCCAGTGCGCACTGGCCAGGTCTTCGCCCCCGCGCCGGGCTTCTTTCAGCACGCCCTGCAGGCATTGGGCGTCCTGGAAGCCCAGATTGACGCCCTGGCCCGCCAGCGGATTGATGGTGTGGGCGGCGTCGCCTGCCAGCACCACCCGGTTCTGGTAATAGTGCTTGGCATGCTGGCGGGCGATGGGAAAGCTGGCCCTGGCGTCAATGTGGGTCAGTTCCGGTAGTCGTTCGGGGAAATGCTGCTGGATCTCAGCCATCAGTTGCTGTTCGTCCATGGCCTTGAGTTCGTCCAGTCGGGCCGGGTGGTCGTACCACACGAGGGAGGCCCAGCTCTCTCCGGGGTGTTGCTCGCCAGCGCTGTGCAGGGGCAGGAAGGCCCTGGGGCCGCTGGGGTAAAAACCCTGCCAGGTAATGTCTTCCACGCCGCCCCGATAACGCACCGAGATCACCATGGCCTGCTGCTCATACTGATCCCGGGTAACGCCGATACCTGCCAATTCCCGCACCCGGGACATAGCGCCATCGGCGCCGACCACCAGCTGGGCCTGCAACTGGCTGCCATCATCCAGGGTCACCGTGGCGTACTCTGTGCTCTGGATCAGGTCCCGAACGCTGTGGCCTGTGATCAGGGTGACGTCAGTTTCCGTTTCGGCGGTTTGCCACAGAGCCAGTTGGGTAATGCTGTTCTCAACGATATGGCCAAGATGCGGCGCTCCCAGGCTGTTGGCGTCGAATTCCACCTCGGTCAGGCTTCGGGGCACCAGTCGTTTGAGCGGATTTGGTGTCTCGTCCCAGACCGCCAGGCGGCAATATGGGGTAGCGCGCATGGCCAGTATTCGTGGCCAGGCACCCAGGCTGGCCAGATAGCGTTCGCTGCCGGCACTGAGGGCAGATACCCGGATATCCGGGTGGCTGTCTGGCTGATAGGGGGCGGGGGAAGCCTGGTCGATCAGGGCCACGCGGATGCCCTGCTGGCCCAGCCCGGTGGCAAGTGCGGCGCCGACCATGCCGGCGCCTACGATGATGGTGTCAAAGGTCTGTGTCATATCCGGTTCCTGTCTGCTGGCCTCAGTTTACGCGATGCCGTGCTGCAGACAAGCGACCGGGGTCAATCCCGGGTGGATCAGTAGCCGGCCATGGAGGTGGCCGCTGTCTCCTCCCGGTTGCCGGAGCGGCGGGGGTTGCGGACCAGCCAGGCCGGTTTTCGGGCGCCCGGACGGGTGAAGCCCTGGTTGATAACCATGGGTTGTACCAGGCTCAGGAAGTCCCGGGTGTTCATGTGAATGGATTCGCTGTGGCTGCCGGCGGCAAAGGCCAGTTCCGGTTGCTCGGTTAAAGCCTCGGCGCAGTAAACGCTCATGCCAAAGAGGTTGCCAAACGGCGGCATGGCGCCCACTTCGCAATCGGGGAAGCGATCCTGAAAGGCTTGTTCGTCGGCCAGGTCGACAAAATCGGTGTCCAGAATCTTGCTCAGTCTGTCCCAGCGAATACGCCAGGTGGCCGGCATCACCAGCATGGCCATTTTGCCATCGAGTTCGATAATGACGGTTTTGACTACCCGATCTCCGGCGATCTTGACGTGATGGGCAAGTTCCTGGGCGGTAAAGGCTGGGGGGTGAGAGAGGCACATGTAGTCAACACCTGCCTCATCCAGAAATGTTTTCAGCTGCTTTGCCGGCATGTTCACAACCTCCTGACAGCATCGACAGTGTTGTGGAGCCATCCGCCTTTCCCGGGCCGGGCCCCGATGGCAGGCGGGGTTTTTACCCCGCCTTGTCGTCAGCTTAGTTCAGGATACGCACTTTGCGAGTTACCGGATGTTTCCATGTGAAACGGTTCCGTTTAATCAGCCTTGTACATGTGCACGTCCCGTTGCGGGAAAGGTATCGAAATACCCTCGGCGTCGAAGGCCTTTTTCACCCGCTCCTGCATATCCCAGTAGAACGGCCACAGATCGGCGCCCTTGGTCCAGGCGCGTACCGTCAGGTCTACCGAGCTTTCGCCGAGGGCGCCAACAACAATCAGCGGCGCCGGGTCTTTCAGGGCGCGCTCATCCTCTTCGATCAGGCGTTTGCAGATGGCCTTGGCCTTGTCGATGTCATCGCCATAGCCAATGCCGAAGCTCATGTCGCAGCGGCGGGTTTCGTAGGCGCTCAGGTTGGTCAGGCTGGCGTTGGAAAGCTGGCCGTTGGGGATCACGATCCGGCGATTGTCGAAGGTGTCGACAATGGTGTAGAGGATGGTGATTTCCCGCACCGAGCCCAGAAAGCCCTGGGCATCAATAACATCGCCGACCTTGAAGGGTTTAAAGATAAGGATCAGCACGCCACCGGCAAAGTTGGCCAGGCTGCCCTGCAGGGCCAGGCCCACCGCCAGGCCGGCGGCACCGATGATGGCGACAAACGAAGTGGTAGCGATGCCCACCATGGAGGCGACGGAGATCAGCAGCAGAATCTTCAGAATGGCGCTGATCAGGCCACAGAGAAACTTGTTCAGGGTCGGATCTTTTTTGCCAAGGCGGTTGTCCAGCACCTTGACGAACCGGTTGATCAGCCAGAGGCCGATAATCAGCGTAACAATCGCCAGCAGAACCTTTGGGGCATAAGCCATGATCAGCGCAATGGCCTGATCCGCCCATTCAGAGGCCTGCCCGTTAGCACCGAATAACTCTTCCATAGGGAAAAACTCCTTGATCGTTAATTTTTTCTGAGTGAGTTCTTATCGACAAATGACGTGGTTCAGCGGGATTTGTCTGAACCAACTATATAGCAGAGAAAGCTGTACACGGCATTACCGCCAACGGCCAGAATTACGCGCTGGCGCGGGATCTGGCCCACTCGGTGATGACTTCGGGGCCGCCCCGTACCAGTATTTCGCCCTGTTTCTGCGTGAGCTGGTAGTCGTACATGGGGTCGTAGTAGTCGGTCAGCAGGGCCTCAATCCAGCCATGATGCCCTTCCAGGGAGCCATTGGCTTCCTGTTGATCCAGAGCCTGTAGCATCAGGTTACGGAGTTTCTGGTAACGCTCGCCGCCCAGTCGTTTGCGAATGCGGTCGATGGCGCTCAACAGGTAGTCCCGGAAATTCAGCCAGCCGGCGTCTTCACCGTCCCTGGCCCGGTAACTGGCCAGCATGCCTTCAACGTAGTCGGCCCGGATGATGGCAATACGCTCTTCCATGGCCTGTTCCAGAATCAGCAGGGGTGATTCAGACATCCGGGCCCGAAGGGTTTCCGGCAGGGCACAGCGGCCAATCAGGCGGCTTTCGTCTTCAAGGTAGATTGGCCCTCCCACCCGGTGCCTGGCCTTGAGCATGGCCACCGCCAGTCGGTTCTCGAAGTCGATCTGGGAGGGTTGGGGAGTTACCTGCCGGCCAAAGCTGGAGCCCCGGTGATTGGCCAGGCCCTCCAGATCGACCGGATTGGGCAGTTGCATCAGTACCCGGGTTTTGCCGGTACCGGTGCGGCCGCTGAGAATCCGGAACTGACCTGATTCGATCTGTGCTTCCAGGCTGTCAATCAGGAAGCGACGCAGGGCCTTGTAGCCGCCTTTCACCAGCGGGTAGTCGATGCCGGAGTCCCTGATCCACTGCTGGGTCAGGCGCGAGCGCAATCCGCCCCGGAAACAGAACAGATACCCCTCCGGGTGTTGTGCCACAAAGCGCTTCCAGGCTTCAATTCGCTGGGCCTTGATGTCGCCGGAGACCAACTGGTGCCCCAGTTCAATGGCCTTGTCCTGGCCCTTTTCCTTATAACAGATGCCCACCCGGTGCCGTTCTTCGTCGTTCATCAGCGGGGCGTTTTCTGCAGACGGGAAGCTACCTTTGGCAAATTCCACCGGCGCCCGGACGTCCATCAGCGGCACATCGTTCAGGAACAGGTTGAGGTAGTCGTCGGTATCGGGTCTGCTGGCCATATCAACGGATCACTGTGATTCAGGGTGAGGCGGCAGTATACCGAACCGGCGATATCCCGGCATCCCGGACAAGGGTACAATCCCACGTCCTTTCAGCACTGGCGAGGAAAATCCATGAGCCCCGATGTTCTCAACCGGCATCTTCAGAAAACACTGAGTCGAGGCCGGGTGACGGTTTCGGCGCCTGCGGGCTGCCCGGACATCCAGCTGTATCTGTTTGACCCGGGGGTGCTGGATGGACCGTTGAGCCATGATGAAGCCCAGGCTGTGGTGGCCGAACCGGCGTACTGGTCGTTCTGCTGGGCCAGCGGGCAGGTGCTGGCCCGGTGGATTCTGCAGCATCCGGACGTGGTGGCTGGCAAGACCGTGCTGGATTTTGGCTCCGGTTCAGGGGTAGTGGCTGTCGCCTCCGCACTGGCCGGTGCTGCCCGGTCCATTGCCTGCGACATCGACGCGGCAGCGCTGGATGCCGCGGCCGCCAATGCCCGCCTGAACAATGTGGAGATTGATCTGTGTGACGACTGGGCAAACCGGCCCGGGAGGGTCGATCTGATTACCGCTGCGGATGTTCTGTACGACCCTGAAAATCGCCCGTTACTGGCGGCCTTCGAAGCAGCCGCGCCCCAGGTGCTGCTGGCGGATTCGCGAGTGAAGGACCTTGGACATCCCGGTTATGTGCAGAAGGCTGTGATCGAAGCCAGAACCTGGCCGGACCTGAATGAGTTTGAGGAATTCAACAAGGTGAGGATCTATCTGGCCGGCGGAGACTGAATTCTTCTGACCAGAAAAAACAAAGGGCAGCCATCAAGCTGCCCTTGAACAGGTACTGAACCGCCGTCCGGGGCAGTTCAGATTCGGAACAGGTTGGCGCCTCCGTGCGCGATGGGCAACTGCCGTGTTGCCATTCCTTGCTGCCGTTCCCTGGTGCCAGCATCCGAGCCGGCGATCCGATTCGTTATCCCTTAAGCGAAGCGTCCCTGTGTCCCTGCTTCTCCCCGCAGTCCGTGCCGGGGTGCATCCAGTGCGTCGTCCTTTCCCTGTCATCCTTGACGGTGTTCATATTACCAATGCCAGCTTTACAAACGTGTGAACTATGCACGCAGAGCGCGCTGCCGAACTCGCCAAACACGGGAAAGTTGTTACAAATCATTCATGTAGATTTTGGTCTGTAACTGGAGTTACAGACTGCGTACGAGATGTCACAGGGAGTTCCTACAGGTTTGTAGGAAATATCTCACAAGGATTCGGGCGATTTTCGCAAATCCGTTTCTTGAGCCAGCCGAAGTCCAGGCCAAGGCAGCAGGCCAAGCCCGATGCCAACGGCATCCGCTGTCAGATCTGCGAGGGAGAAATCCCGGTACGGCAGGTTGGCTTGCACCACCTCCAGTATCAGGCCGAAAACCAGCAAGGCGGGGGCATACCAAAGCACAGAAAGCCGCGGCCATGCCAGGCGGGTCACCAGGGTGAGCTCCAGAAAGGCAATCAGATGATTGATCTTGTCATTGGGCGCCGCAGGGATGGGGTAACTGTTACTGGTGGTTGCCAGGTAAAGGATCGCAGCAATGGAAACAAACAGCGCTGCCTGCCATAGCCGTCGCATGGCCAGAATGGAGACGATAATGGAACGGATGCGGGGCATAGTGGAATCCGAGAGTCCTCGCGGGCTGTGGGAATGGTTCCGACATGATATGCTTTGCGCCCCGTTATTGTCATGGCAGCGGAGGATCACCAGTAATGCTCAAGGGTAACTTTTTTCGTGGACTGGGCTATCTGGGGGAAGGCTTCGGGCTGATTCGCCAGCCAGGCCTCCGGTTGTTTGTTGTCATCCCGCTGATCATCAACATCCTGCTTTTCGGTCTGCTGTTCTATTTTCTGGCTGAACTGTTCACCGCCATGATCGCTGCGGCCATGGCCTGGTTGCCGGACTGGGCCTGGTTGCAGGCTCTCGATTGGCTTTTCTGGCTGCTGTACGGCGTGGTGATCCTGCTGATGCTGGCCTATGGCTTTGTGATCGTGGCCAACCTGATTGGCTCTCCCTTCTATGGTTACCTGGCGGAACTCACTGAAAAACAGCTGACCGGTCAGGAAGTATCTACTGACGATAGCTGGTCCGCCATTATCAAGGACATTCCCCGCGCGCTCTGGCGGGAGGTTCAGAAGATTGCCTATTACCTGCCCAGGGCTCTGGGCTTATTCATTATTGGCCTGATTCCCGTGGTCAACCTGGTGGCCGCTGTGCTCTGGTTTCTGTTCAACAGCTGGATGATGGCGCTGCAATATGTGGATTATCCGGCCGACAACCATAAGGTCAGTTTTCCGGCTCTGCGCAAGCTGTTGGGAGACACCCGGCTGTCGGCTCTCGGGTTCGGCCTGCCGGTCGCCCTGGCGGCGATGGTGCCGGTGCTCAACCTGTTCGTGGTGCCAGCGGCGGTGTGTGGTGCAACGGCCTATTGGGTTCGGGAAAACGGTTCAAACACTCAGTAATCAGTCATCGGAGGTTTCTTGGAAACATCGGAATTTGTCATCGGCCAGCGTTGGGTCAGCCACAGCGATACTGCCCTGGGTCTGGGTATCGTAACGGACATCTCGGGGCGCAGAGTCACCCTGGGGTTCCCCGCTGCCGATGAAGAGCGCACCTATGCCATCGATAATGCGCCCTTGTCACGGATCGTGTATCAACAGGGCGAGGAAATAGAGACCTTTGACGGTGAGCGCTATACCGTGCGCGCAGTGGAAGATCTCGATGGCGTTCTGGTGTACCACGCCGATGACGGTGAGAATATTCAGCCGATTTCCGAGGTTAAGCTGGCGGGCTCTGTGAATTTTTCCGCCCCTCATCAGCGCCTCTTCGCCGGCCAGTTTGATCGCAACGGTGCCTTCCGGCTTCGAGTCGCCACCCTGCAGCACATGGACCGTCTGCGGGCGTCGCCGGCCCAGGGGCTGATTGGGGCACGCACCCAGCACCTGCCACACCAGCTTTATATTGCCCACGAAGTGGCCCGCCGGCATGCTCCCCGGGTTCTGCTGGCCGATGAGGTTGGTCTGGGTAAAACCATTGAGGCAGGTCTGATTCTTCATTATCAGCTGCAGACCGGTCGAGCCCGCCGGGCGCTGATTGTGGTGCCCGATTCTCTGATCCACCAGTGGCTGGTGGAAATGCTGCGGCGTTTCAATCTGCGCTTTTCCATTATTGATCAGGCCCGGTACGACGACCTCAAGGCCGAAGAAGATGATGTCGACGCTCTGGTTAACCATATTTTTGGTGATGACGATGCGGTTAACCCGTTTGAATCTGACCAGCTAGTGCTGTGTAGCCTCGACTTCCTGGTGCGCAGCGAGAAGGCCCGCAAAGACGCAGTGGCGGCGGGCTGGGATCTGATGGTGGTGGACGAAGCTCATCACCTGGCCTGGTCGCCGGAACAGTCCAGCCCGGAATACGATGTGGTTGAGCAGTTGTCCGGTGCCAGCCAGGGCCTGCTGCTGCTGACCGCAACACCGGAACAGATCGGCGTGGCCAGCCACTTTGCCCGCCTGCGCTTGCTCGACCCGGCCCGGTTCCACAATCTGGAGACCTTCCGGGAAGAAGAACAGCACTATGAAGTGATCAATCAGGTGGTCCGGCGCCTGCAGCAGGCGCCGGATACTATCTCAAAAGACGATCGGCAGGCCCTGGCCGGTTGGCTGGGAGATGAGCTGGACGAATTGCTGGCCCGGAATGATGCCCACCAGGCGGTGATTGATGCGTTGCTGGATCGTCACGGCACCGGGCGAGTGTTGTTCCGGAATACCCGGGCCGCCATTCAGGGCTTCCCGGAGCGACAGCCGTTACCGGAACCCCTGCCGTGCCCGGACCTGTATGAACACCATCAATACGGTGTCACCGGGCTGGCGCCCGAGCAGTCAGTGGATGAAGAAGACTGGCTGGCTCAGGATCCCCGGGTGAGCTGGCTGGAAAAGAAACTGGCCAGCCTGCGCCCGGCCAAGGTGGTGGTGATCTGTGCCAAAGCCAGCACGGCCATGGCACTTGAGCATTATCTGCAGTTACGGGCCGGTATTCGCAGTGCAGCCTTCCACGAACACCTTAGTCTGATTGAGCGCGACCGGGCCGCGGCCTATTTTGCCGATACGGAGCAGGGGGCACAGGCGCTGATCTGTTCGGAAATCGGCAGCGAGGGGCGCAACTTCCAGTTTGCCCACCATCTGGTGCTGTTTGATCTGCCGGCTAATCCGGATCTGCTGGAACAGCGCATTGGTCGCCTGGATCGGATCGGCCAGACCGAAGCGATCCGTATTCACATCCCCTATCTTCAGGGCACCAGTCAGGAGGTACAGTACCGCTGGTTCCAGGAAGGGCTGAATGCGTTTGCCGAGAGCTGCGCCGTGGGTGTTGCTGTTCAGGAACATGTTCAGGGCCAGTGGCAGCAGGCCCTGGACGGAGACGAAAGCCAGTTGGAGAAACTGGTGGCGGCCAGTGCGTCTGAGACGGCGCGTCTGAAAGACATATTGCACAACGGCCGGGATGCGCTGATTGAACTGAACTCCTGTCGTGTTGATGAGGCTGAGGCTTTGATCGCCGGGATCGAGGAAGAGGAGAACGCCGCTGAAGTTCGGGACTACATGATTCAGGCTTTCGATATCCTCGGCGTCGACCTGGAAGACCACAGTGAGCATGCGGATATCCTGAAGCCGGGCGAGCAGTTCCAGGCCGGCCTGGTGGCGGAGCTTCCGGAAGACGGGCTGACCGTTACCTGGGATCGTCAGCAGGCGTTGCAGCGCGAAGATATGGCGTTCATGAGCTGGGAGCACCCGATGGTTACCGGGGTGATGGATTCGGTGAATAGTTCCGGTCTGGGCAAGGCTGCCCTGGCCAATCTCTCGGTCAAGGCTCTGCCCCCGGGGACGCTCCTGCTGGAAGCCGTATTCGCGGTGCATTGTCCGGCGCCCGAATCGCTGCAGTTGACTCGGTATCTGCCCGTTTCGCCCCTGCGCCTGGTGGTGGATGTGAATGGCCGGGATCTGTCCAAGGCTCTGCCCCATGAAAGGCTGAATGAGCTTTGTTCCAATATCCGTCGACGCACGGCCCAGGCCATCGTGCCGAAAATCCGGGCCGAGGTGGAAACCATGGTCGACCACGTCGAGACACTGGCGGAGCCGCATCTGTCACCGCTTCGCGAACAGGCGCTGGCGAGGGTAGAAGACAGCTTCATGCCGGAGATTCGGCGTCTGGAAGCACTGCAGAAAGTGAACCCGGCCATCCGCAACGAAGAAATCGACTTCCTGCGCACCCAGCTGGATGCCGCCCGCAGTGCTGTAGAGCATGCGTCCCTGGCCCTGGAAGGTATCCGTGTGATTGTCACATCGTAATGGTGCTAACCGACTGAACACTGGTCATTATCTGGCGAACAGACACCTGTTAGGGTAAGTTGAACGTAACGAAGTGTAGTCAAAGGGCTCCGGCACTGGCCGGAGACTCCAATCCATGGAAGACAGAGAGATCCTGAGATGACTTTGATTCTTTTTCTGGTGGCTCTGGGCGGCCTGCTGTACGTGATGCGCCGGGAATCCGGTGCCAAACCCGCCATTGGCGTGATGGTTGTGGTAGGTGTGCTGTCCCTGTTTCTGGCCTCTGGCTGGCTTGCTTTTGTCCTTCTGGCGGGCGCGGCCGTTACCGCTGTTGCGGGTTTGCCCCAGTTCCGGCAGAGCTGGCTCACCCCTCGGGTGTTTGCCATGTTCAAGAAGGTGGCGCCCAAGGTGTCAGACACTGAGAAAGTGGCTCTGGAAGCGGGTACCGTTGGTTGGGATGGCGAACTGTTCACCGGTCGCCCGGATTGGCACAACCTGCTGATTAACCGCCACACCGGTTTGAGTGAGGAAGAGCAGGCCTTCGTCGACGACCAGTGCACCCACGCCATTTCCATGTGTAACGCCTGGGATCTGGCGGTTGAGCGTGCCGATCTGCCCAAGGAACTCTGGGATTTCCTGAAGAAAGAGAAGTTCTTCGGCATGATCATTCCGAAGGAATACGGTGGCCTCGGGTTTTCCGCCAAGGCCCAGACTGCAGTGCTGCAGAAGCTGGCCGCCAACGAAATGCTGATGGTCACGGTCGGCGTGCCCAACTCCCTCGGCCCGGGCGAGCTGCTGGTGAAGTACGGTACCGAAGAGCAGAAAGACTATTATCTGCCGAGACTGGCCGATGGCCGGGAAGTCCCCTGTTTTGGCCTGACCGGGCCTCGCGCAGGCTCTGATGCCACTTCGCTGCCAGACACCGGCATTGTCTGCAAGCAGGAAGTGGATGGTAAAGAAGTGGTGGGTATCCGCCTGAACTTTGAAAAGCGCTGGATTACGCTGGCGCCAGTCGCCACGGTGGTCGGGCTGGCGTTCCGGATGTTTGACCCGGACGGGCTGCTGGGGGACACCAAAGACTACGGCATTACATGTGCGCTGATCCCCCGGGATACCGAGGGCATGGAAATCGGCCGGCGCCATTGCCCCATCGGGTCCCCGTTCATGAACGGCCCGATCAAGGGCAAGGATGTGTTCATCCCGCTGGACTATATTATTGGTGGCCAGGAAATGGCGGGCCAGGGCTGGCGTATGCTGGTTGAGTGCCTCTCGGTGGGTCGCTGTATCACCCTGCCGTCCGGTGCTGCCGGCGCCGCTGCCTATGCTGTGGGCACGGCCGGCGGCTTTACCCGAATTCGCCGCCAGTTCAATACGCCGGTGGCGGAGATGGAAGGGGTACAAGCCCCGCTGGCCCGCATTGCGGCTAAAACCTACATCGCTCAGGCGGCGGTTAATCACACGGCTAACATGATCGATCGGGGCGAGAAGCCGGCGGTACCGTCCGCTATCCTCAAGTATCACCTGACCGAATTTCAGCGTGAAATCCTCACCGATGCCATGGATGTGCACGGTGGTAAAACCGTAACCCTTGGCCCCCGCAACTACCTGGGCATTGGTTACAGTGGTGCGGCGGTGTCGATCACCGTTGAAGGCGCCAATATCATGACCCGCAGCCTGATGATCTTCGGCCAGGGCGCCATCCGTTGTCATCCGTATGTGCTGAAAGAGCTTGCCGCGAAGGACAATGACGATATCAAGGCGTTTGATGAGGCGTTCTTTGGTCATGCCGGGCTGATATTTGGCAATGCCGCCCGGGCCTTTACGCAGGCGTTGGGCCTGGGCAAGGCTGATGTGCCATTCGACAGTGCCTCCCGCAAGTATGCCCAGGCTCTGGCGCGGTTCAGCTCTGCCTTCGGCCTGTGTGCCGATGCGGCCATGACAACCCTGGGCGGCGAGCTGAAAATGCGCGAGCTGATTTCGGCACGCCTGGGTGACATGCTGGCGAATCTGTACCTGGCTTCCATGGTGCTGAAGAACTGGCACGAAACCCAGCCGGTGGATGGCGAGAAAGAACTGATGCAGTACAGCCTGGGCTACCTGCTGCATCGCACCGAGCTGGCGCTGGACGAGTTCCTCCAGAACCTGCCGAACCGGCCGGTGGCGTTGGCGCTGCGGGCTATCACCCTGCCGCTGGGATGCCGTTGGGATGCGCCCCATGATGATCTGGCGCGCAAGCTGGCCCGCTCCATCACCACCGATACTCCGGTTCGCAACAAGCTGATGGCTGGAGCCTGGACTACAGACGGCGAAGGCACGGTGGAGAATCCGGTCGCCCGCTATAACGGTTTGTTGAAAGACTACGACAAGGCCGAGCAGCTGTATCGGAAGGCCACCAAGGCTTACGCCAAGGGTGAACTGCCGATGACCGCACTGCATCCCGAGGAGCGTTTCGAGGCCGCCCTGGAGGCCGGTGTATTCAGCAAGGAAGAAGCCGACTTCATGCGCCAGTATGAAGAGGTGGTGCTGGAAATGCTCACCGTGGATGATTTCCCGTTTGACGAGTTTGCCCGTAACAGGGAAACCCTGATCGACCACAACCCGGCCTGAGGTGGCCGGGTAGCATGTGGTGGTCGGTTCTTGCAGTCAGCGTTGGTGCCGTTATAGGCGCCAACCTGCGCTGGGGGCTTGGGCTCTGGCTTAACGCCAGTTATCACGCCGTTCCCTGGGGCACACTGGTTGCCAACCTTAGTGGTGGCTGGCTGATTGGTCTGTTGATGGCTTTTTTCAGCCAGAGCAGCGTGCTTTCGCCGGAATGGCGCCTGTTTGCGGTGACTGGTTTGTGTGGCGCCCTGACGACCTTCTCGACCTTCTCGCTGGAGATGTTCGCCGCGCTTCAGGAAGGCAAGTGGGGCATGGCCCTGGTCGGAATTCTGGCCCATGTTGCTGGCTCTATCCTGATGACAGCACTCGGATTTCTGACTTTTTCCCTGGTGCGTGGGTAAGCCTGCGGGCCAGTCAGAATCTGTGGGTATCACTACCTACACAAATTATTGAAATTACGCTTGGCAAGCCCGAAATTCCAGAGTAGAGTGGGTTCGTAGGAAAGAATCAGTAAAGCAGTTCATGAATAAGACGTACCTCCGCAGTTAGTAGTGACCGTCCTGTTTTTGATCCCGCGAGTTCTGTTTTTCCGTAACACGCTGACCAGCACCCTATGAGTGTGTGGCAGCAGATAATATGATTGATTTCAGGAAGTTTAAGTATGTCTACTACTACCGGTACTGTTAAGTTCTTCAACGAAGCAAAAGGCTTTGGCTTTATCACTCGTGAAGGCGGCCCGGACGTATTCGTTCACTACAGCGCCATTCAGGGCTCTGGTTTCAAGACCCTGGCCGAAGGCCAGCAGGTCGAGTTCACCGTAACTCAGGGCCAGAAAGGTCCTCAGGCGGAGAACGTTGTTGCTCTGTAATCCCCTGAGGATTCAGCAATAACCCAAAAAAGGCAGCCGAGGCTGCCTTTTTTGTTGCCTGTGACCCGTCCTGAATAAGGTTTACACCTTCTCACTGGAAATTGTGGAGGGTGTTATGAACACGAAGAGGCGGAGGAGTCAGCGAGATTATTCCCTGGCCTTTAAATTGGCGGTGGTAGGCC
>NZ_JASSVO010000006.1:0-212244 GCF_030541085.1 Marinobacter sp. ST-43 | reverse complement strand
TGAGACTTCGGAGTAAGAAGAGAAACCCCGCGTCGCTACGCTCCGATGGGTGGCAGCCTTGCTCCGGTCCGGGTGGCAGGCTTCACGTGGAATGGGTGGCAACCTTCAGCGGTTTACGCAGCGCAACACCTGACAATTTAAAGCGAAGCGTAAGATTGATCCGTGTGCCTGCGTTCGTTATACGCAGCCTGCACCATCAATACTATTCCTAAACCCTATAAAACGCGGGCATAAAATTTCTTCGGCTTTTATGAAATTCCGGGCTTAAAAACGTCATATCTTAAATTCACAGGGACTAACTAGGTGTTTGACTATCATCAATTACACCTAAGTACATTGGCTGTTCAAAGCCAGAAAATTCCGGTTTCCACTCTATGTCCCCTTCTGATGCATTATAGTGGTACTCTGTGGTAGAGAAGACAATCTGAGCTCGATTACCTTTGCAGATGCTTTTTAACTTGGTTATAAATGCTGCAAAATCTTTAGTTTCAATATCATGCTGCCGTGGCGTATCAAAGATCAGAAACTCTATGGAAGTACATCCCATGGAAATGAACAGTTCAAAGAAGGCAGCCCTGAGAGCAAGGACTGTTCGCAAAAGTGTACTACCACTGAATTGAGATAATTTTTCCGCCCCAAAAAAAACATTAAAATCAGAATCGACAGAAATGTCCCTCGAAACGTTCTTAGTACTGAGAACGTCAAGCCATTCGACAATCTTTTTACGATAAGAATTTCTGAATTCTAGAGTCCTGATATCACTCAAACCCGCTCCACCTTCAAAAGAATATATATCGCCCTGAAGACCCTTACGCTTATTCAATAGTTGAACGTAATCATGTTTCTCGGATTCGATCCGTTCCAATACATCTTTTTTGCCTTGGCGATCAATAATCGATCGTGTTAATGCACTTATTGCAGCTATCAAAGATGTTGTTTGGGTATTCTCCTCCTTCGTTAGATTGGATTCTAGGGAGGCAATTTCATCATCGATCTTTCTTAATCTCGATATATATTCATCCAACCTTATTTCTTGAAATTTCGTGTTTCTATCCAAGTCTTTTATTTGATCGCGAAGATAAAGCAAATTCTTTCCATACGAATCGGAACTTGATGTAAAAAGACCACAACCTGGCGCTGAACAAATCTCCTTAAAAGAACTGAACAGCCGTCTAGACTCTTCGTTAAGAGCCAAGGTATTAATTTCGATCTCTATTTCGTTCTTTATTTTATTGAACCCTGATATCCGGCTTTCCAGGTTCTTAATTGAAGCCGTAAGATTAAGCCGTTCATTCTGCTTCTCGCGAATCAGTCTTTGTAGCACATAATCGGCATCGTTCGTCGCATCAAAACTATTACGGAGATCTTCCAGCTCGCCTCTAAATCGCTCCAACTCATCCTCAATCTCCGAAACAGAAATGTTACCAATATCTGACTGCTCTTCGAGTTTTCGTATGAATTCCCCAGCATTGACGATTTGAATATTTACTAAATCAAGCTCCCTTTTCTTTTCTATGAGAAAACGCTTAGCCTCGAAGGAGTGTTTTGGAGCAATTCCAAGCCCCAACCTGACCATCTCAGCGTATTGATCTTTTATGAAACTACCTGGAGGCCTGTAAGCACTCGTGTAACCAGCATCTTGGTCAATATAAAAAAGCGGCAGGAATGTTGAGATATATGGATACGTAGGCTCATTTTTATTGGTCGTCAACGCGAGTGATGACAGCCCAAGCCTCGAGAACAGGTACTCAGAAATCTCTTGTTCGTTGTAGAAAGTACGTGATTCCTTGGAACCTTTTTCCGAAACTTCTATGTGAAACTTATCAGAAAATGACCTCTCGAAAGTGAAGAATTCCTTTTCATGCTCCACAGTCAGGCTGACTGAAGAACAATTCGCCATAATATCGTCCCTGTATCTAACAGGATACCCAAGCGCGAAGGCAATAGAATGAATGACAGGCGTTTTCCCTGCGCCGTTCGGTCCATATAGTTGGGTGATATCGTTAGCAAACACAAGATCCTTCGACCCCCAACCGGTCTTCCCTGAAGGATGAATTTTTAATTTAACAAGTTTCATTCCAGATCCATTGCAATTTGTTTTTCTATTTGTATATCAAAATAATTTCGTTCAATTAGCTGGAGCGTGTAACCGAGGTCTGATTGCACATCTATTGCTTTTGATACGACCTTTTTCCCAAACTCGGTGGCTTTAATGCGAGAATCATGGCGGTTGACCTCAACAAGACTTACTGTCTCAAGAAAGGTTAGCGCATTAACTGTCCGCATCCTAAGATTCGCCGACCATCCTAAGTGTTGGGACGAACCTTTAAAGTCTGAAAATGTTCTCTCAAAACACTCGCCAATCAACTGACCTAGTTCATCTGACTTAGGCTTACGGCGTGTTTTAGACAATAAGAGAATAGTCATCGCGAGCAAGGGAAGATGAAAAAGCGCTTCATTGCTAAGCCGACGAGGTGCCGAACCACTGAACTGATCTAGAGGCAATACAATTTCTTTTTCAGACGCTTCTTGAAAGAATTCTTCGTAATCCATCACGCATTCCCTCTAACTAAAAACGAAAAAACAGCGCCTAGAAGGAGTTCACGATTAAGAGTTCCAGACAAATCTTCAGTATCCAAGGCAGACAATACTATCTTGATTCGACTTTGAAGCAGTGGAAGGCTTTCTCCTAATTTCACCCACTCAGCCGCATTTTTCTCTATTTCTTCTAAAATGAAATTTAGGTCAAATTCTGGAATAGTGTGGCGCTTGTCCCTAAACCATATATCCCATCGAACCTTACAGTCAGAGACGAACTCTATCATTCGCTCAGACGCACCAGCCTTACTCATCAACCGGTGAATAATAGAAGCATTCTTGATGGCTTGTGAGTCGCCGCTATCTTTTAAGCTCTGATATGCCGCTTTGGAGATGCTCAGAATATTGAGCATTTCGGAAAGACTAACGCCTGCTATATCATCGAGGTCGCTTTCCCCTATTTCCTCTAATAGTTTGCCAAACGACTTCCGCTCGACAAGAGATATAAGACTATTAAGTATTTCCTCACACTCTGAACGCTGCAAATCTATTTCACTATATTGATAAATGGTCTCTCTTGCCTCAGAGAAAAATTTATCGCCGTGTGGATCTAAATAGGAAACATTGGACTTAAGCTGAAGCTTCTTAATACGCTCTATTATATCCTGATCTTCTATGGGTGCTTCTGGGCATAAAGCTTCATTAAAATTTTCAAGCAACAATTTATAATAGTTGTTATCACTATCGTCCTTTATGGCATCACGCACCCCCTCCAATTCATCATTTAGATGCACATTGGTGAGAAAAACGACGTTACCACAGGAGTTCTCGAACCTGATAGTATGGATAAGGAGTTTTCCTACGTAGCTATCGGCAATCTTAGCTGGCTCGCATGTTTTAGCGCCTTTCTTTACCCCCAAGACATCATTTACAGACCATTGGTAATTCAATTTTCCCTTGGTTTTGACCTGAAAAAAATTATAGACATAATTCCCCTCGACATTGAGGCGAGTCACGAAATCGTCTTGGTAATCGCAATAGACACGGTCTAGCGTCTCATCCTCCAACAGAGCCAAACACTCGAAAGCCGCTCCGCGAAACTGGGCTTGATAGCGGGCAATGGTTTCCCTTCCAACATTCTCCCGTGGTTCGACTTCATGAAGCTTTGGACTACCGATCTTTTTTTCTACCACGCTTATCTTCCTTCAGGAAATATTCTTCGATTTATGATGCGCATTTCCTGACCCTATTATTGATTCTTGAGAGTAACCCAGTATGACCCACCGCATAACGCCAGCCAGCATGCGCGGCTACGGAATGAAGGCGAAGCCGCAATGCAGTAGGCGTCGCCGTGCCTGGCCTTGTTAAAACAGATCCTAATGTTTGGGATAAAACTGCGCTGGTCACTCCATTTCTCGAAGGTATTTTTCCGTCAACAACTCGTTCAAAATCCAAGCTGAGGTCAATCTGAGAAGGGTCTTGAGATCGTTAATGTCTTTTTCTCCCCATTTACGCACGTAATGCGTCTCGTCATTGCCAATCCATGCGGCACGAGAAGCACAGACCTTCACGTTCGCATCGTTAACATACTCATTAATGCACGCACCTAGCATTTTCCGTTTTATGGCATCGGCGTCATCCGGGTGTTTGTGGATGGCATAGTCTTTAATCAAGAACTCAAGAGCCTTTCGAAATCCACATCCAGCTATTTGATTCAGGCGGAAACCTTCAGCAGCAGCACTCTGTTCTAGAATTTCATGATAGCTAGGAGATAGCTCTTTTAACTCTTTTGGTGTATCAGGCTCTGCAGGCCGGAAAGGTGCTGTGTTGCGGAGAAAATAGTCTCCAGTAGGATAGTGACCTAAACGATCGCGATTCTGCGTGTACGATGCGATAAAAGCTCTCTGACATTCATCTCGAGGGCACCGATATAGAACTTGGAGAGTGTGTCCAGTCTGGCGGTCTGATCGCGAGATAAGGTTGCTACCAACTTTTATGGCTTGGATACCATGATGGCACAGCGGACAATGATCTGGTGCTCGATCATACTCATAATGGGTTTCGGATATTCTTATATCTGGCACCTGTAACTCCTTTTAACAGTAATTAGATAGCGCGCTTCGTTATTGCAATCATTTGAGCGTCAATAACAGTTCAGAACCAACACTCAAACCTCGCCAATTTAACTTTTAAAATCAACTAATTACACTACATTGATGCTCTGGTCGCGCCGTAATCATCTGACAGCTTCGTTACTGCAATAACGAAGCACCAACCATCCCCCGGCACTTGGGGAATGCCTTGCAGCCAAAAAACTCCTTCCCAATATTCTCTCCGCGCTTCACCGTGCGCTTTACCATCTCGCCCTGGCACTTCGGGCACCGTGGCACACTTTCTTTCTTGGCCACGATCTCCTTCACATGCGCCACGTGCTGCCGATGATTTCTGAACGTAGCTGCCAGCCGCCCGGATTCAATAGCTTCGATCACCTGATGAACCTCAGCATCCGACAGCCGCTGCTCGGTTTGGGCTTTGATAAAGCGGACATACCCACCACTGTGGGTCACGTTCTCCGGCATGGGCGTTTTGAACGTCGAATCCCCTACAAAAACCACTACCGAAAACACCTGCTCATCACTCAGGTCCAACAGGCTTTGCAGTGTCTTAACGTGTTTGTAGTTCTGGTGCAGCGGGTTCTGAAATTTCTGCGAGTACTTGAAGATCTTCTGCGTCCAATACCGCTGTTTGGCGTTGCCGAAGATCCAGCCTTTCATGTTCTTGGTTTCCACTACGAACACGCCGTACCGGGAGACAATGATATGGTCGATCTGGGTGGTGCCGTCTTCCGTGGGCAAGGTGACGTTTTTTATGAGGTGGTAGCGGGTTTTATCGAGAAACAACTTTGCGGCGAGGTTTACCATGGCTTCGCCGGCTTTGCCTTTGAACCAGGGTGTTCTCAGAATTGGCAACAGGATGAACAGCGGTACGAAATACCAGACTTGATTCGGTAGAGAGTTCAGGAGGGTGTTGAATAACTGGCCGAAGTCCATCCGTTTTCCTTAACAGCGGCGTCAATCCGTTTCTTATGTATACACACTAACCTAATTTTCAGGAAACTTCCCATACCGTCAAGGTCAAATTTTGTAAACCATATACTGAAAAAGCCGCGCGGTTTCCCGGGCGGCTTTTTCGTTTCTCAAGAGACTACGGAATCAGGCAGCCGCCAGGTACGCTCCCGCCACAGCCAGAACTCCTCCAATCCCACGGCTAAACCGGCTATCCGCCCTCAGCATCAGACTACCCAGCCCACGCCCAACCAGCGTAATGGCCAGGGTGGCGATGGAAAAACCTGCCAGGTAGGCCGCCAGCGTGGCGCCTTCGGGCATTTCTGCGCCATGGGCGAAGCCATGGAACAGCATGAAGGCGCCAACCAGGGTGCCACCCACGGCGGTGGGCAGTTTGGCCAGGGTAGCGATGAGGATGCCCGCCACCAGTACCGAGAAGGTGATCCCGGTTTCCACGCCCGGCATGCTCAGGCCGCCCCAGGCCAGGGCGGCGCCGAATACCATGCCGCCGATGACGAAGGCGGGGGTGGCGTTTTTCATGAGTTTGCTCTGGCGCACGCTCCAGAAGCCGATGGCGGCCATGGCCAGCAGGTGGTCCAGGCCCAGCATCGGGTGCAGCAGGCCGCTGGTGAAGCCGCCTTCGGTGTGGCCGGGGTGGGCCATGGCGGTGGCGGAGGCGGCCAGCAGCGCGGCGGCACTGAGCAATTTCGTTACGAGTTTCATATCAATTCTCCCAATTCGTGTATGCGGTATCTCGAAATTCACTATGTTGCACGAGCCTTAGGTTCTGGTGTGGTGAAGGGCTAGGCGCCCCGGAGCGCAGGAAGCGGGACATACCTACTGGTAGGACCGCTTTTGAGCACCGGAGTAACGACGCCATTCGCCTCACCAGAGCCTCAGGCGGTCTCAGCAGTCTTGTGTGGGCGTCGCTCGGGCAGCATGCCGCGCTCCAGAATGAAGCTGATGATGGTGTCCAGCCCTACCCCGTCGTACAGGTTGGTGAACACGAAGGGGCGTTCGCCGCGCATTTTTTTGCTGTCCCGCTCCATTACGTCCAGGGAGGCGTGTACTTGTTCGGCAATGTCAATCTTGTTGATGATCAGCAGGTCGGATTTGGTGATGCCGGGGCCGCCTTTGCGGGGGATCTTGTCGCCGGCGGATACATCGATTACGTATAGGGTGAGGTCGCTCAGTTCCGGGCTGAAGGTGGCGGAGAGGTTGTCGCCGCCGGATTCCACCAACACAAGCTCCAGGCCGGGGTGGCGGCTTTGCAGGTCGTCGATGGCGGCCAGGTTCATGGAGGCATCCTCGCGGATGGCGGTATGCGGGCAGCCGCCGGTTTCCACGCCCAGGATGCGGTCTGCGGCCAGGGCTTCGTGGCGCAGCAGGAAGTCGGCGTCTTCCCGGGTGTAGATGTCGTTGGTGACCACGGCGATGTCGTAGTGGTCCCGCAGGGCGGTGCATAGCTGGCGCAGCAATGCGGTTTTACCAGACCCGACCGGGCCGCCGACGCCTACTCTCAGACAATGTGTCATGGCTGTATCTCCTTGATGTTTTTATTCAGCTTCTGAAAAGCCGTGAATACTGGGTTTCATGCAGGGCACTGCCGAGCGCGAGGCCCGGCAGGATGGGCCCGAGTTCGTGGTCTTGCCGTGCCAGCGCCTGGTCGGTGGCAATCACCAGTGCCGGGCGCAGTTGTTCGATAATCCGTTGGGCGGCGGTGTGGCCCAGGGGCAAGGCTTTGCAGGCCACCGCCAGCTGGTTTTCCAGCCAGGCCCAGGCAAAGCCGAGCAGGGTTTGCCGCACCGGCACCCGGCGTACCTGGGCGGCCCAGGCAAACAGGGTGATGTAGCCGGGTTCGGCCGGAATCAGGGTTTGCTGCGGCAACAGGTTGAGGTTGCCCAGCAGGGTTTTCAGGGCGCCGCCCAGGCGGGTGTCTTCGTCGCTCAGTTCGGCGGTTTCCCGGGTAGCGTGCAGCCACTGGTTCCAGTGCGCGATGCTGGCGCCGTCGTCGTTCGCCCAGGCGGTTTGCAGCCGGGCCAGTAAGGGCAACTCACACCGGCTGAGGCCGTCTTCCAGCACGCCTTCAATCCATTGGGCCAGTTCCGCTTCGTTGTTCACCCAGCCCAGTTCAAAGGCGCTTTCCAGGCCTTGGGACCAGGCAAAGGCGCCGATGGGCAACGCCGGGCTGACCAGCTGCATCAGCCCCAGCAATGCCAGGTCGCCACCGGGTTCGCCCTCACCCGCCGTGGCTGCCGGCTCAGTGGGTGTGTTTGTGGCCGTGAGCATGGGTATGTCCAGCAGCGTGAGTGTGGTCATGGCTTTCACCGTGCGAGTGCGAGTGCGCGTGGGAATGGCCATGGCTATGACCGTGCGAATGGCCCTGGCCGGCCTGGTTGTAGGCTCCGGGTTCCGGGTCGAAGGTGGCGGTGTGGTGGACTACGGTGGCGCCCAGGCGTTCGGCCAGTTCTTCCAGTACGTGATCGGGCGGGAAGCGCACGAAGGCGCCCTGCTCGTCTTCACCAATCGCCAGGGTGACGTGGCGGTTGCCCAGGTGGTAACACAAGCGGGCCAGCGGCAGGCCGGTTTCTACACGGGCGGTGACCACCGGCTCTTCCGCGGCGCGAATGCGGATGATCTCGCCGGATTTCGCTTCCAGCAGGTCGCCGTCTCTCAGCACCGGGCCACGGTCCAGAAACAGGCCCACGTCCAGGTTGGTTTCGGTGGTCGCGCGCAGGCGGCCGCGAATGCGCAGTTCGTAGGGCAGCACCAGGTTGTCGTGGATTTCGCTGGCGTCTACGTGGGTGATGCGTTTAGTCAGTTCCAACATCCGTTCGTTCCTCTCAGAACAGCCTTGAGCTGTGTTGATTAAGCAGCCTTGAGCTGTATTGACTAAAAAAGGTGATAACGCTGGGCCAGGGGCAGTTCGGTGGCCGGCTCGCAGGTGAGCAGTTCGCCGTCGGCGTGCACTTCGTAGGTTTGTGGGTCTACGGTCAGGTGCGGGCAGGCGTCGTTCAGTTTCATGTGCTGCTTGCGCACGTCCCGCACGCCTTTGCAGGCGGAGAGCGGGCTATCCAGGCCCAGTTCCTCACCAATGTTGGCGTCCAGCGCGGCCTGGCTGACAAAGGTCAGGCGGGTGGCACTGGCCGCCTTGCCGAAGGCGCCGAACATGGGGCGGTAGTGCACCGGCTGCGGTGTGGGAATAGAGGCATTCGGGTCGCCCATGGGGGCGGCGGCAATCATCCCGCCCTTGAGGATGCAGGCTGGCTTTACGCCGAAAAACGCCGGGCTCCACAGCACCAGATCCGCCAGTTTGCCTACTTCCACCGAGCCCACATCATGGGCGATGCCGTGGGTGATGGCGGAGTTGATGGTGTACTTGGCGATGTAGCGTTTGGCGCGGAAGTTGTCGGTGCCGCGCTCCTGGTCTTCCGGCAACAGGCCGCGCTGCACTTTCATCTTGTGGGCGGTTTGCCAGGTTCGGCAGATTACCTCGCCCACCCGGCCCATGGCCTGGGAGTCAGAGGAGATCATGGAGATCACGCCCATATCGTGCAGGATGTCTTCCGCCGCGATGGTTTCCCGGCGAATGCGGGAATCGGCAAAAGCCACGTCTTCCGGAATGTTCGGGTCCAGGTGGTGGCACACCATCAGCATGTCCAGGTGTTCGTCGATGGTGTTCACGGTGTAGGGCCGGGTCGGGTTGGTGGACGACGGCAATACATAATCTTTGGAGCAGGCGGTAATGATGTCCGGGGCGTGGCCGCCGCCGGCGCCTTCGGTGTGGAAGGTGTGAATGCAGCGGCCTTTGAAGGCGGCCAGGGTGTCTTCCACAAAGCCGGATTCGTTCAGGGTGTCGGTGTGGATGGCCACCTGGATGTCGTACTGGTCGGCGACGGTCAGGCAGTTGTCGATGCTGGCCGGGGTGGTGCCCCAGTCTTCGTGCAGTTTGAGGCCGATCACGCCGGCTTTTACCTGCAGCTCCAGCGCTTCCGGCAGGCTGGCGTTGCCTTTGCCCAGGAAGCCGATGTTCATGGGCAGGCTGTCCACGGCCTGCAGCATCTTGCCGATGTGCCAGGGGCCCGGAGTACAGGTGGTGGCGTTGGTGCCGGTGGCCGGGCCGGTGCCGCCGCCGAGCATGGTGGTCACGCCGCTCATCAGGGCTTCTTCTACCTGCTGGGGGCAGATGAAGTGGATGTGGGGGTCGATGCCGCCGGCGGTGAGGATCTTGCCTTCGCCGGCGATGATTTCGGTGCCGGGGCCGATGACGATGGTCACGTCTGGCTGGGTGTCCGGGTTGCCGGCTTTGCCGATGGCGGCGATGCGGCCTTTCTGGATGCCTACGTCGGCTTTGACGATGCCCCACCAGTCGAGGATGAGGGCGTTGGTGATCACGGTGTCCATCACGGCGTCGTCGCAGCGCTGGCTCTGGCCCATGCCGTCGCGGATGACTTTGCCGCCGCCGAATTTTACTTCGTCGCCGTAGTGGGTGTGGTCTTCTTCTACTTCTATCCACAACTCGGTGTCGCCCAGGCGGACGCGATCCCCGACGGTGGGGCCATACATGTCGGCGTAGGCTTGTCTGCTGATTTTCATTTTGTGTCCTCCAACGGGCCCATTACTTCACCCCGGAAGCCATAAATTTCGCGCGCTCCGGCAAACGGAATCAGCGTCACAGAGCGGGTCTGGCCGGGTTCAAAGCGAATGGCGGTGCCGGCGGCCACGTCCAGGCGGTAGCCGCGAGCCTTGGCGCGGTCGAAGTCCAGGGCTGGGTTGGCTTCGGCGAAGTGGTAGTGGGAGCCGATCTGCACCGGGCGGTCGCCGGTGTTGCCGACGTCCAGCTGGATGCGTTCGCGACCGGCGCAGAGCTCGATGTCGCCGTCTTTGAGTTGGTATTCACCGGGGATCATAAAAAGCCTCCTTGAAAAGCCGATGAGAAGCGTTGGCGAGGCAGGCGCTGCAAGGCAAAAGAAGGCGAAAAAGCGGAGTTTATGCATGTATAAATGAGCATTTTGAGCCTTCTTTTAACGCCGCAGCGGCAACGCAGGTAGCTTCTCATTGGCTTTTAGACGATTGGGTTGTGGACCGTGACCAGTTTCGTTCCGTCCGGGAAGGTGGCTTCCACCTGGACTTCGTGCACCATGTCGGCGACGCCGTCCATCACGTCTTCGCGGGTGAGGATTTCGGTGCCGGCGCTCATCAGTTCGGCCACGGTGCGGCCTTCACGGGCGCCTTCCATGATTTCGGCGCTGATCAGGGCCACGGCTTCGGGGTAATTCAGTTTCAGGCCTTTGGCCTTGCGGCGTTCGGCCAGGAGGGCGGCGGTGAACAGCAGCAGCTTGTCTTTGTCTCTGGGGGTGAGTTCCATGGATGACTCCGTTGTCTCTTTTTAAGGCAATAGCCGTCAGGTAAGCCAGATTCTGGGTGTGTGGGCCGGTACGCCGGCGAGCATGGGGCGCAGCAGGTGCCAGGCTTGTTCGCACAGGGCCCAGGCTTCGTTGCGTTCGGTACCCAGGTAGCGCAGGAGCAGCACGCCCCGGCGCCGGGTCACGGCCCAGCGGTTGTGGTCTGGTAACTGTGCTCTCAGCACGTCGATGGCGGCGGCTTCGTCGTCCAGGCCAACGGCCCAGAGGGTGGCCTGTACAGTGGCGCCGCCCTGGCCCCAGGGGCCGCTAAACCGGCGGTGTTTCGGGTCCAGCAGCTGGCGCTCCAGCCACAGCGGCTGGCCGTCCAGGCTTAAATGGAAACGCTGTTCCAGTTCACCGGTGGCAAACGGCAGGTCGCTGGCCGGGCGGCCCAGTGCAAGCACTTCCCAGCCCAGGGTGCGAGCGCCGGCTGCCAGTTCAATGGTGCTGGTTTGCAAACCACGGGAACCGTCGAAGGCGATGGTTTCCTGGGGCAGGTATTCCAGAATCGCGTCTTTGGCTACCTGCAACCGGGTGTGCTGGCCCCAGGCCACGCCATGGCTGTCGGCCTTGTACAGTTTCGCTGCCGCCGGGGTGGTCAAAAGCGCATGGCCACCTTCGGCCACAGAGGCTTCGATGCGCAGTTCGTCGCCGCTCACCAGGCCACCCGGGGGATGCAGCAGGTACACATGGCAGCAGCCGGTTTTGCCCTCCGGGTAGAAGGGGCGCTGCACCCGCAGTGGACCATGGTGGCGCCGGCGCACCAGCCGGGTTACCGGCGCAGGTTCGCTCTCGGCGCGTGCTTCAAACCCCAGTTCCAGGGCCGCCGCCCAGCGCCGTTCGGTGTCGAAACGGTGGCCGGAGGCGTGGCGGTCGATGGCTTGGTAAGCGGTCATACGGTCAGGTGCTGTTTGATGAGTTCATCGGTCAGCCCGGCAATATCGCCTTCGGCCACGCGCCGGCCCCGGTCGAGGATGGCGAAGCGGTCGGCGTATTTGCGGGCGAACGGCAGTTTCTGTTCCACCAGCAGCACGGTCAGGCCGTCTTCTTCAATCAACCGGCGAATCACCTCGCCAATCTGGGCCACGATGTTGGGCTGGATGCCCTCCCCCGGCTCATCGAGGATCAGCAGGCGCGGCTCAATCACCAGCGCCCGGCCAATGGCCAGCTGTTGCTGCTGGCCACCGGAGAGGTCGCCGCCCCGGCGGTGTTTCATTTCTTTCAGCACCGGGAACAGCTCATAAATGCGCTCGGGGATCTGCTTGCTGCCATCGGCCCGCACCGCCAGGCCGGTGCGCAGGTTTTCCTCCACGGTCAGCAGCGGGAAGATCTGCCGGCCCTGGGGCACGTAGCCGATGCCCAGGCGGGAGCGGTCTTCGATTTTCTTTTTGGTGAGTTCCACATCCCGGGCAAACTCGATGGAACCGCTTTTCACGGCTTCCTCGCCCATGATGCATTTCATCAGCGTGGTCTTGCCCACGCCATTGCGGCCCATCACACAGGTACACTGGCCCTGGGGCACGTCCAGCTCCAGGTCCCACAGGGTGTGGCTTTCGCCGTAGAACTGGTTGAGCTTTTCAATCTTGAGCATCAGGCCTCCTCCCCCAGATACACCTTGATCACGTCCGGGTCGTTGGAGACCTGGTCCATGGAGCCTTCGGCCAGCACGCTGCCCTGGTGCAGTACGGTGACTTTGCGGGCGATGGAGCGCACGAAGCCCATGTCGTGTTCCACCACCACCACGGACTGTTTGCCCGCAAGACTGGTGAGCAGTTCGGCGGTGCGTTCCATTTCCTGTTCGGTCATGCCGGCCACGGGCTCGTCCACCAGCAGCAGCCGGGGTTTTTGCATCAGCAGCATGCCGATCTCCAGCCACTGTTTCTGGCCGTGGGAGAGGATGCCGGCGGGCTTGTCGCGCAGCGCCTGCAAACCGATCATTTCCAGGATTTCGTCAATCCGGTCCCGGTATTCCGCGGTCATGATGGCGGTCAGGGTGGGCAGGATGCGTTTGTCGGCGGCCATGGCCAGTTCGAGGTTTTCGAATACGGTCAGGGCCTCGAACACGGTGGGCTTCTGGAACTTGCGGCCAATGCCCAGGGTGGCAATGTCCGGCTCGTTCATGCGCAGCAGGTTGTGGCGGCTGCCGAACCACACCGAGCCGGTATCGGGCCGGGTTTTACCGGTGATGATGTCCATCATGGTGGTTTTACCCGCCCCGTTGGGGCCGATGATGCAGCGCAGTTCGCCGTCGTCGATGGTGAGGTTGAGGTTGTTGATGGCCTTGAAGCCATCGAAGCTCACACTCACGTCTTCCATGTACAGGATCGGGCCGTGGCGCACGTCAACCGGCGAGGCCACGGGGGTGAGAAACTCAAACACCTGGTCCCGGTTGGCAAGTTGTTCAAAGATGCTCATGCGGTGGCCTCCTGAGCGCCGGGTTGGTCATCGTCCTTCTGGCGGCGTTTCTGCAACAGCCCGGCAATGCCCTTGGGCAGGAACACCGTCACCAGCACGAACAGCGCGCCCAGGGCGAACAGCCAGGCGTCCGGCATGATGCCGGTGAACACGGTCTTGGCGTAGTTCACCAACAAGGCGCCGATGACCGCGCCATACAGGGTGGCGCGGCCCCCGAGAGCGACCCACACCACGATTTCGATGGAGAACAGCGGCGAGAATTCGCTGGGGTTGATAATGCCCACCTGGGGCACGTACAGGGCCCCGGCCACACCCGCCAGCATGGCGGAGACCACGAACACGAACAGCTGCACCCGTTCCACCCGGTAGCCAAGGAACCGGGTACGGGCTTCAGCGTCACGGCAGGCCACGCTGACCCGGCCCAGCTTGCTGGTCACGATGGCACGGCACACGACATAGCCCACTGCCAGCGCGATGCCGGTCGCCAGGAACAGGCCAAGCCGGGTGGCGTCGCTGCGCAAGTCGAAGCCTAGGATGTCTTTGAAATCGGTCAGGCCGTTGTTGCCACCGAAGCCCATCTCATTGCGGAAGAACGCCAGCATCAACGCAAAGGTCAGCGCCTGGGTGATGATGGACAGGTACACGCCGGTTACCCGGGAGCGGAAAGCCAGGAAGCCGAACACCAGCGCCAGCAGGCCCGGGGCCAGCAGCACCATGATGAAGGCGAACCAGGCCATGTCGAAGCCTTGCCAGTACCAGGGCAGCTCCTGCCAGTTCAGGAACACCATGAAGTCTGGCAATACAGGATCGCCATACACGCCGCGATCCCCAATCTGGCGCATCAGGTACATGCCCATGGCGTAGCCGCCGAGGGCAAAGAAGGCGCCGTGGCCCAGGCTGAGAATACCCAGGTAACCCCACACCAGGTCTACCGCTACCGCCAGCAGGGCGTAACAGAGGTATTTGCCCAGCAGGGTAACGGTGTAGGCGCTTACGTGCAGGGCACTGTCTTCCGGCATAAACAGGTGCAGGAAGGTAACCAGCACCAGGGCCGCGAACAGCACACCAAGGAAAAGCTGGGTGGAACGCTCCTGAAAGGGCCGGAGCAGCCAGGTTTGTGATGTCGCCATAACTCAGCCCTCCGCCGCACGGCCTTTCTGCGGGAATAGCCCGCGTGGCCGCTTTTGAATGAACAGGATGATCAGCACCAGCACCATGATTTTGGCGAGGACCGCCCCCGCCCAGGGTTCCAGCAGCTGGTTGATGGTGCCGAGGGAAACCCCGGCAATGAGGGTGCCCCAGAGATTGCCCACACCCCCGAACACCACCACCATGAACGAATCGATGATGTAGTTCTGGCCCAGGTTAGGGCCGACGTTGGTGATCTGCGACAGGGCCACGCCCGCCAGCCCGGCCACGCCGGAGCCCAGGGCGAAGGTCATGATGTCCACTTTGGTGGCTTTGATGCCCATGGAGCGGGCCATGGCCCGGTTCTGGGTAACCGCACGGACTTCCAGACCCAGGCGGGTCTTGCGCATGATCAGCATCAGCCCGGCGAATACCACCAGGGCAAAGCCAATCACGTACAGGCGGTTCAGGGTGAGCGACAACGCCTCGTTCACCATGATCGAGCCGCTCATCCACTCAGGCGTGACCACGGTGCGGTTGAGGGGGGAAATCACGGTACGCACCAGTTGCTGCAGGATCAGGCTGATGCCGAAGGTGGCCAGCAGGGTTTCCAGCGGACGGCCCTTCAGGTACTGGATCACACTGCGTTCGATGGCGATGCCCGCCAGCGCCGCCACCAGGAATCCGGCCGGGATGGACAGGATCAGGGCCAGGCCAGGCTGGCCCGGGAACAGTTGCTGCATGCCCCAGGTGGTGTAGGCACCGAGCATGATCAGCTCGCCATGGGCCATGTTGATCACGCCCATCACACCAAAGGTGATGGCGAGGCCAATGGCGGCCAGTACCAGTACCGAGCCGAGGGACAGGCCAAAATACAGGGTTTCGGCAGCGCGGTTGAGTTTCAGTTTCTGCTCAATGCTGGCCAGGGCTTTCTCGGCCGCAGCCGCCAGCGCAGGGTCATCGCTGTTGACGGCATTATTCAGGGCGGCACGGACGGTCGGGTTCAGGCTGCCCGACAAAGTGGCTACCGCCTCAATATCGCCCTGCTCCACCTGGTAAATGGCCAGGGCATGAGTGAGCATGTCCCGCACCCGCTCGTTGCCTTCTACCTGCAAGCGGGCCTGCAACTGGGTTGCCAGGGCTTCATTTACCTCACCCAGCAGGTTGCGGGCGGCCGCCAGGCGTTGACCAGCGTCGGCCACGGTCAGGTCGATCACCGAGAGGATGCCCTCGATGTCGGCCCGCAGGGCGTTGTTCACCCGCAGGCTTTGCAGATCCCGGCGCGACATTTCACCCAGGTCTTCGCCGGTCAGGGCGTCGGCGATCTGCCAGTTACGGCCCCGGTTGTTTACCACAATCACCAGGGCACCCGTGTCTTCAATCATCGCGAGTTTGCCGTCGCGAACGGCTTCCAGCCAGCCCCGGGCGCGTTCGTCGCCGGTTTCGGAGAGGGCTTTGAGTAAGTCGGTTTTTTCAGCTTGCCCGGCTTCTATGAGCCGTTTCAGCAGCGCTTCCGGCGCATTCGTCTGCGCCTGGGCATTCGCCAGTGTGGCCCCTAGAGCCAGACAGACAGCCAATACCATCCTGGCGAGCAATCGGTGAATGCTCATGATTCATTCCTGTTGGCTTGGAAATTCGGGAGCACAGCCGGGCAGGCTCAGGCCTGCCCGGCTGTGCCCGGTTGGAGCTTAGTTGGAGGCCACGTCAGCCGAGCCACCACCGCACTTGCCGGTGACCACGTTGAAGTTGCCGCAGCGCAGAGGCGCTCGCCAGTCACTGATCAGGTCCTTGGAACCTGGCAGGAAGTCAGACCAGGCATCGCCAGCCACGGTAGACGGGGTTTCCCAGACCACCGAGAACTGGCCGTTGTCCTGGATCTCGCCAATCAGCACCGGCTTGGTGATGTGATGGTTCGGCATCATGGTGGCGTATCCGCCGGTGAGGTTCGGTACGCTCACCCCGATGATGGCGTCTTTCACTTCATCCACGTCGGTAGTGCCGGCTTTCTTCACCGCTTCAACGTACATGTTGAAACCGATGTAATGGGCTTCCATCGGGTCGTTGGTCACGGCGGCATCGTCGCCCTTGTAGGCAACCCAGGCGTCGATGAAGTCGTAGTTGGCGTCGTTATCCACGCTCATGAAGTAGTTCCAGGCAGCCAGGTGGCCAACCAGCGGAGCGGTGTCGATGCCGGAGAGTTCCTGTTCACCCACGGAAAACGCAACCACGGGAATGTCGGTGGCGGAGATGCCCTGGTTGCCCAGTTCACGGTAGAAGGGCACGTTGGCGTCGCCGTTGATGGTGGAGACCACGGCGGTCTTCTTGCCGGCGCTGCCGAATTTCTTGATGTCAGACACGATGGTCTGCCAGTCAGAGTGGCCGAAAGGCGTGTAGTTGATCATGATGTCGCCGGCGGCCACACCTTTGTCTTTCAGGTAGGTTTCCAGAATCTTGTTGGTGGTGCGTGGGTAAACGTAGTCGGTGCCCGCCAGCACCCAGCGCTCAACACCCAGATCGTTCATCAGGTAATCAACCGCTGGAATCGCCTGCTGGTTGGGCGCCGCACCGGTGTAGAACACGTTTTCAGATGATTCCTCACCCTCATACTGAACCGGGTAGAACAACAGGCCGTTCAGTTCCTCAACCACTGGCAGTACGGATTTACGGGACACAGAGGTCCAGTTACCGAAGATCACGTCGACCTTTTCTTTCTCCAGCAGCTCACGGGCTTTCTCCGCGAACAGCGGCCAGTTGGAAGCAGGGTCAACCACCACCGGCTCCAGTTGGCGACCAAGCACGCCACCGGCTTCGTTCTGCTTTTCAATCAGCATCATCATGGTGTCTTTCAGTGCGGTCTCACTGATGGCCATGGTGCCGGACAGGGAATGGAGAATACCCACTTTGATGGGGTCTTCGGCGGCAAACGCGGTATTGATGGAACCGAGGGAGACAGACAGCGCCAATGCAGAGAGGCCCAGTTTCACGTGTTTTTTGATGCTCATGTTGTGCGTCCTTTTCGTTGGTTTTGGGTCGTCAAACGCAAACAGCCAATTGCATTCGCCGTTCCAACAACCAAAAAAGCACTTACAAAACATAATGTTAGACAACAAAAAACATGCCCGAACCGGCTCTGCAATGAATTGGTGCGCCGTTTCAGGCCTCAATCCGGTGCTTCGGCCAACCCGCCGCCCTCAATTGGTGCAAGCCACGAAAAACCCACTGCACCATCTGGTAGCGCCCTGATTTTCAGGCAATAAATTGCCCGAAAAAATACCCTGAAAACAATGAATTCAGGTTCACCGTAAAGCTCACAGCTCTGTGGGATATCTCGCACAAACCATCTGGCGGATGTCCGATTTTCCGAAATTTCATCTTCCGTAGAATGAGCATTGTCAGGGATGACAAGCCAGCACGGACGTTGGCTCACGGATGAGAACTCCACGGATTCGGAGTTGCCCGATGGATCAGGGCTACAGGGATGACTGCAAGGATGAAGTGCTCAGGATGATGCGCAGCCTGATGGATCAGGCAGGGGTCAGCCACGGAATTTGGGGACTACACGGACAGTAGTCCCTTTCCGTGCACTAAACCGCCCTCGCACACACCCTCCCCTTTTTGTTCTGCACCGTTTCGAATCACCAATACTCTCAATGGGTTGTCGTGCCTGACTGTTCATAACAACGTTATTACAATCAGGAGATCACCGATGAAACCAACCTCATTTCTGGCCACCCTTGTTCTGTTTTTCAGCCTGATCACTGGCTCTGCAGCCTTCGCCAGCGAGCAGCCCGCCGTGAACATCAACACCGCAGATGTAGCCACTCTGGCGTCTCTGAGCGGTGTCGGTGAGAGCAAAGCCCAGGCCATTATTGACTACCGCGAAGCCAACGGCCCCTTCGACAGTATTGAGGCACTGGCCGATGTGAAGGGTATTGGTGCGCGTACGGTTGAAAAGAACGCCGACCGTCTCGCCGTGAAATAAGCCCCGGGGCAGCCTCGCTGCCCCTCTCCTTTCCCTTATGGCGCCACGCACTTACCGCTGATACCCTTGCCTGTTTGTTTCTCCAACCGGCAGTTTGTCATGATCCACGGAGCACTTCTTATTGCCCTGGCCTCTTTGCTCTGGGCCACTACAGGGATTGTCGCCAAGTTTCTGTTCAATGGTACGGAACTGGAGGCCATCACCCTCGGTTTTTTACGCCTGGTGGTTGCGCTGCCATTCTTCTGGCTACTGATGCGGCGCGAGCAACGGCAGCTGGTGGCCCGCAACCCCGGCCAGACGGTGCCCGGCAGCTCTTTGCGTTCTCTCAGCGGCAAGGCCATGCTCACCCTCACCGCCCTGGGGCTGTTCCAGGCGTTCTATCAGGGCAGCTATCTGCTGGCGGTGGATCTGACCGGGGCAGGCATTGCCACCCTGATATCCCTATGTCTGCCACCCGTTCTGGTGGCCATTCTGGCTGCCCCATTGCTGGGCGAGAAACCAGGGCTGCTCACTATCCTGGCCGCGATTGCCGCGATTCTGGGCACGGGCATGCTGGTGGTCAGTGACATGGACACCGCCGGCACCCTGCGACTGGCAGGCATTCTGATGGCACTGCTGGCGGCAGCGGTATACACCGGCTTCACCCTGACCAGCCGCTACAACTCAACCGGCACACCGGTGTTTACCACCGCCTTTATCTGCTTTGGTACCGCCGCACTGCTGCTGTTGCCGGTGGTGGCCCTGACTGGCGGCTTTGCGGGGCTGGAGACGATGGGGCTAAAGCACTGGCTGATGGTACTGTACATCGGCGTGGTGCCCACCTGCATTGGCTATCTGCTGTTTTTTACCGGGATGAAAACCACGCCGGCGACGGTATCCAGCATTGTCGTCGTGCTCGAACCTTTGTTTATTGCCTTGCTGGCCTGGCTGATTCTGGGAGAGGAACTGGGGCAGATTGGCGTTGCGGGCGCGTTCATTCTGACGGTGGCGGTGATTGTCGCCTCGCGCTATGGCAAGGCGCCCGGCGCCAGCCAGGAGAGCTGAACGCCGGGGTAAAGAGCAGCTGGATGATCAGCTGTCCTTGCGCTGCTTCTCCAGCATGTCTGGCTGCAGGATCTCAATCCAGTAGCCGTCCGGGTCTTTGATGAAGGCCAGGCCTTTCATTTTGCCGTCGTCCGGTTTTTTCACGAACTCCACGCCCAGCTTTTCGAAACGCTCACTTGCAGCGTAGACATCGGGCACGGCAATGCCGATGTGGCCGAAGCCCTGGGGCTCATCATTGCCGTTGTGGTAGGCAAAGTCGGCATCGTCTTCGGTGCCCCAGTTATGGGTAAGCTCCAGCATCGCTTCCCGGCCAAAGGTGTAGGTAGTCCGGTGGCCATCATCGTTTGGCACAAACTGGGCCTGCTTGTCGTCCAGGTAGCCCAGGAAGTAGAGCGTGAACTTCATCTCCGGGAAATCCAGCTTGCGAACCAGGCGCATGCCCAGTACCCGGGTGTAGAAGTCCATGGAACGCTCGGGCTCCTTGATACGCATCATGGTCTGGTTAAAGACATAGCCTTCGGTTTCGGGAACGGGGTCATCGTACAGGCCCGGGGCCTGCTCAAAATGCTTGGGCATGTTGGTTTCCCTTACGTTTGGAGGATTCGAACCCTATACCTGCGTGCTACACAGCCAGATTTCAAGGTAGTGACCGGCATTACTCCGGCTGTGCTACACTCCCGCCGTTCCAAGTTTGTCTAACAACCCGACAGTGAGCAGACAGAGCCCCCTATGGACTTTCAGGTGCCCAATACTCTGGCAGAGCAGATTGCCAACTTCCTGGCCGAGCGCATCATGACCGGGCAGATCCGTCCCGGAGAGCGTATTCAGGAAGCCACACTGGCCTCGGAACTGAAAGTGAGCCGGGCATCCGTGAAAGAGGCACTCTATACCCTGGAGCGATGGCACCTTGTGGAAATCACACCAAGGAAAGGGGCTTCTGCAACCCAGCTGAATGCTGAATACGCCTCGGAGCTCTACGACGTCTATATGCATTTGCTGATGATGCTGGCCTCACGCCTGTGCGAGCGCTGGCAGGAGGCAGACCAAGACCGTTTACTGGTGGCGGTCTCGCAGGTGGTCGAACGGATAAAAGAACCCCAACCCGATATCACCCGGGTGGTGGAAGCCAGCTTTAACGTGATGGAAGCTTGCTGCCAGGTCGTCGCCAACCCCTACCTGACCGAGGCGCTGTCCAACTTCAAACCTGCCGTTAGCCGCGCCTATTACCTTGGAGCAGACCGATACCGTAAGGGCCTTGCAACCACCAGTACGTTTTTCTCGGAGTTGCCCCAGGCGGTGTTGGCGAGGGATGCGACCAAAGCCACTGAGCTGATCCGAGGCTTCGCCGAGCATCAGAAAAACCTCATCCGCCAGGCACTGGATTGAAACACCGGTCACGACTGTTCAGGTTGTGACCAGCCTCACAGATCACCCCCGCCTTCAGGCTTAAAGTAACAATATGTAACTTTTAACGACCGCAGCTCTGGTTGTGTTGTCCCTGCGGCTGATCAGCACACGTCAGGTGTTCTGAATCAATCAATAACAACAAATCGTCGAACGAACCGGGGCCAACATGTCTTTTCTCATTCCTGAGGCCAGAAGATCCCTCGCCTGCCTGAGCCTGATGGCCGGCGCCTCATTAGCCGTGCCTGCCATGGCCGAATTCCAGCCGCTGGATGACTCAACCCTGGCGGGTGTGACCGGCCAGGCCGGAGTCACCATTGAACTGGAAACCAAGCTCAATATTGATCACCTGATCTGGACCGATGAAGGCTCTCTGGGAATTAACGGTCTGAGACTGTCCGGCCAGAACGATACCGTGCTGGACAACATGAAGCTGACCATCGATATCGCGGGCAGTGGCGAGGTTCTGGAGCACGGTTTCTCCGAGATAGCACGCCGCGCCAACGCCGGCCTGCTCGATACCAGTAATCCCGATGTCGCGGATGCCCTGGCGAAATACTCCGTTGGCGGCAGTTTCGGCAAACAGTTCGACAGCGGCGACCTGGTGATTCATCTGGGGGCCAGCGATTACGGCGACCCCACCAGCCTGACCGACTATCTGCAGGCGGTGGATTTCGAACTGGCCATCGACAGTATTACCACCACCGGCAGTGAAGGCAGCGCCAGTCTGTTCTCAAACATCCTGCTGCAGGGCTACATCGGCCCCACCGATCTGGTTATCCGCAATAACGGCGGCGCCACGCGCACCCTGGCCAATGGCAACGTGGTGTCTGGCTCCGAACTGCAGCTCGATACCCATTTCGAAATCAGCAACGGCAGCCTGAACTGGGACGCAGCCGACGTGATCCTGCTGTTCAACTTCGCCGCCGTTGGCATTGAAGGGCTACAGATCCATAACCGCCGTGGCTCGGATACCCTGGGGCACTTTGGTATGGCCCATGCCAAGGCTAACCTGTCCCGGGGCACCAGTGCCGCTTCTGGCAAAGAAGGCCTTTCTGTACACGATGTGGAATTCCGGGCTGATATCGACATGCCGGTATTCCGCATGGGTGACACCAGCATCGGCTCGGTCCAGTTCACAGACTTTGCCATCACCAACACCAATCTGATGGTTTACGGTTACTAAGCCAAACTGGACAAGCACTGCCCTGCACAGGGTACACTGCCCGCCACCAACAGACGGGCAGAGCATGACCAACAGCACTGACAGCAACTACCAGAAACGGACTTCCTGGCGACGGCTTACGGCCTTCGCCCTGTTGTTTGTGGCCATGACCGGTGCCGGCCTGTATGCGGTTTACGACCGCTTCGCCGGCCGCAGTTTCCAGTTCGACGATCGCCTGCTTTCTCCCGCCTTGCTGCTGCCGGTCGCGGCCCTGCTGGTTATCTATTTCATGGCCGATGGCCTGCGCCTGCACTACACCCTCAAGGCTTTGGGGCACCGGCTGCCATTGCGCAAGATCTTCCGGCTGGTGTTCATTAATCTGTTTTTCTCCAACGTAACGCCCATGGCCACCGGGGGCGGGTTTGCCCAGATCTGGTACCTCACCCGCCATGGGGTGCCGGTGGCCCGGGCCACGGCAGCCACCACTATCCGCACGGTACTCGCAGTGGCGTTCATTTTCTCACTGACACCGGTCTTTCTATTGAGCCTGGAGGCCCTGGACGGCGGCATCTGGTCATCCGGTATCGGCACCGCACTGGCGGTGTTTGTGTCGCTCTATCTGGGGTTCTTCGCCGTGCTGCTGTTCCGGACACGCTGGATGATCCTGCCGTTGAGCGCTCTTGTCGCAGGCCTGCGCAAGGCACATCTGATCAACCACCGCCGGCACGACCGCTGGCAGTTCAAATTACGGCGGGAAATGCTGCGGTTTGCCCTGTGTTTCAGCGAATACCTCCGTGGCGCGCCACGGGACGTACTGCTGTCGGTAGTGTTCACCGCCGTGTTCCTGCTCAGCCTGTTCAGTTTTCCCGCCCTGCTGATTCACGGCCTGGGCTATGAGGTGGATTACCTGACCACTCTGGGCTTGCTGGTGGTGACCACCTTCATCATGTATTTCTCCCCCACTCCCGGGGCCTCTGGCATATCGGAAGGCGTGTTCGGCAGTTTCTTCCGGGATATCCTGTCGGGCGATCACCTGGTGCTGGTCACTATTGCCTGGCGTTTTCTCACTATCTACCTGGGCATGCTCATCGGTTTGCTGGTGATGCAGAGGGAACTGATCAAAAGCCACCGGAGGCCGGAATGATCCGTCGTAACCCGCTTAAACTGCTGTTCTATCTGTGCCTGGCCATTGTGGTGGCGCTGGTGGGCTACAAGGTGTACCTGAATTTCTTCAAACAGGACTTTGAGGCCCTGCACAGCGAGCAGGTTGAACGCATCCACCAACGCACTCCGCCAGGCTCCGGTATCCGTTTTGCGGTGGTGGGCAACATCAACAATTCCGTGGGCATCTTCGAGCGCCGGTTTATCCCGACCCTGAATCAGGCCGGTGTGGACTTTCTGGTGTCGTCCGGCAATGCTGTGAGCGGCGGTGGCGAGGATAAATACCGGGCACTGTATGGCACCCTGAGCCACCTGGACATTCCCTATCTGCTCACCTTCGGCCCGCACGAATACGAGAATTTTGGCAGTTTCCGGTTTTATGATCATTTCGGGCCCCATTTCTACAGTGTGCGGGCCGGTAATACCCGGCTGATCTTCCTGGACAGCACCGGGAAAACGCCCTGGCGCTGGCAGATGCGCTGGCTCCGGGACCTTCTGGCCCACGACACCAGCAACGCCCACATCCTGTTTATTGGCCACCCGCTTCTGCAACCGGAAACCCCTGCCCTGTTCGACGATGAAGACGACTACCTGCAACCTCCCGCCTTCCGGGAGGAGTTGCTGCAACTGATTCGGGAGCAAGGCATCGACCTGGTGTTTTCGGCTAACCTGTCGCTCTTTGACGAGCAGGTGGTGGATGGCACGCCCTACATCACCACCGGGGGTGCCGGCGGACTGGTGCTGAATACGGAGGATAGCTTCTACCACTACGTGGACGTACGGGTCTCTCCAGACGGCGACGTCAGCTACCAGATGGAGCGTCTGGAAGTGGGCCAGCATCCGGTCTGGAAGCGGCTGGAGAGCTTCTGGTTCTTCGTGTATTCCCTGTTCTACACCGGCTATCTGAACTTCATTCTGATCGTCTCGGTGTTTTTGGCGCTGACCATCAAGCTTTACCAGGTTATCTTCATCGGCAAGGATTACTACCCGGATTACGACCTGGACCCCACCCCGTGGCTCGAAAAGCCGTTGCGGGTCACCATGTTCACCAACAACTATCTGCCTTTCATTGGCGGAGTTCCGATTTCCATTGAACGGCTGCGCCGTGGCCTGGAACATCTGGGAGATAGCACCCAGATTGTCGCGCCCCGGTATCGCGACCAGCCGGACCGGGAAGATGCCGTGGTGCGGGTACCCTCACTGCTGGCCATGGGCGAGAAAAGGGAATTCCGTCTGGCCAATATTTTCCTGGCCCGTATCCGCAAGCAGGTGCGGGCCTTCCGGCCGGATGTGATTCACCTGCATCATCCGTTCTGGCTGGGTAGCCTGGGGCTGTTTATGGCCCGTCAGCTGCGTATTCCGGCCATCTATACCTACCACACCCGTCTGGAGCACTACGCTCACTTTGTCCCCCTGCCCGGGATGCTGTTCCGGAACCTGATTTCCCACGCTCTGATAAAGCGCTTCGCCAACCGCTGCGATGGCGTGATCGTACCGACTTACTCCACCGAGGAATACCTGCGGATGATCGGGGTTACCACGCCCACCTTCGTACAACCCACCGGTATTGAGTACGAGCGTTTCCAGGCTGTGAAGCCCGCAGACGTGGAGGCACTCCGGAAAAAACTGGGGCTGAGCAACGAGAAGGTCTTTATCAGCGTGGCCCGGCTTTCCAACGAAAAGAACATCGACTTCATGATCGAAGCCATCGACCGGCTGCGGCAGGAAAGCGACGTGCCGTTCCGGTTTCTGATGATTGGCGATGGCCACCAGAGGGACCGGCTACAGAAGAAAATTGACAGCCTGGAGCTGGGCTCTCACTTTACCCTGGTGGGCGCGGTTCAGCCGGAGGAGATGGCGCTCTGGTACAACCTTGGCGATGCCTTCCTGTTCGCCTCCAAATCCGAGACCCAGGGCATGGTGATTCTGGAAGCCATGTCTGCCGGGCTGCCGGTCGTGGCGGTTCGCTCCAGCGGTATTGAAGATGTGGTTCGGGATGGCCTGAACGGCTACAAGACTCCGGAGAACCAGGCCCGCTGGATTGAGAAAGCCCAACGGCTGCTTGAGGACGACAAACTGCGCACCGAGCTGTCGGACAAAGCCCGGGCCTTTGCCGAGGATTATTCCATCGAGCAATTTGCCCGGGATGTCCGGGGCATTTACGCGACCAGCCTGGCTGCCCGGGAGAAACGTAACAAAACGTCTTCATGAGTACCTTGGGTGCAATGCTCTGATCGGTTTACACTGAGTCAACGTAAGCGGTATCAGTAACGTCACTTTTGTGTATTGGAGAAGCCTGTGAGCGGTATACCGGTTGGCATCAGCACTTGCCTGTTGGGCAAGGAAGTTCGGCACGACGGCGGCCACAAACACTCCCGCTACTGCACCCAGGTGCTGGCAAAGCACTTCGAGTTCCGCTCTATCTGTCCGGAACTTGAAGCCGGCCTTGGCGTTCCCCGCCCCGCCATTCATCTGCGTGAGCATGAAGACGGTCTTCATCTGGTGGAAAGCAAGGGCAGCAAAGACCACACCGAAGGCATGCAGAACTTCATTGCCGAGGTACTTCCCTCGCTGGCCAACCTGCGCGGCTACATTCTGATGGCGAAATCGCCCAGTTGCGGCATGGAACGCATCAAGATTCACAACGCCGAAGGCAGTTTCATGCACAGGGACGGCCGCGGTATGTTCGCCGAGGCGCTGATGAAAGCCTACCCGCTGATGCCGGTGGAAGAGGAGGGCCGCCTGCACGATGACATGCTGCGGGAAAACTTCATTGAACGGGTATTTGCCTACGACGACTGGATGCAGAACGTGGCAGGCGAAAACCTGACCAAGCAGGCGCTGATTGATTTCCACACCCGCCACAAGTTCACGCTGCTGGCCCATTCAGAAAAGATCTACCGGCAACTGGGCCCGATGCTGGGCCACCTCAAATCCGAACCTCTGGAACAGATTGCCGACCGCTACATCCATCAGTTCATGGAAGCCATGACCCAACGGGTAAGCCGTGGCTCGCATGTGAATGCCATGCAGCATCTGCTGGGTTTTCTGAAAGAAGGCATGTCGGCCGAGGAAAAAACCGTGCTGCTGGAGCAGATCGAAGCCTACCGGCGTGGTGAGATACCTCTGGTGGTGCCCATGACGCTGCTGCGCCTGGCCCAACGCAAGGAACCGGTAGACTACCTCCACTCCCAGAAATACCTGACGCCCTACCCGGACGAACTGGGCCTGAGAAACAACGTGTAACCCCAAAAACAAACGGGGCAGAGGATTATTCCCCTGCCCCGTTTTTGTTTGTGGCTACCGGGTGTGTCAGAACCCGTACAGCAAAGACAACGAGGTTTCTGTGTCAGTCTTTTCAGTACCGGCGGGCGCATCGGATACATGCTTTACCCGGAACGCCGCTTTCATCGACAGCGACCCCACGATACTGGTCTGCAGGGCCGTTTCGGACTGGCTGATGGTGTTGTTCTCATCCAGTCCGATTTCGGTACTGAGCTTCTGCCGGAACAGGGCGGTGTCCGATAAGGCGTAGTCGAAATGGGCGGCTAATCTTGCGATCGCTTCCTTTTCGGCGTCGTCGCCATCGTCATTCACCTCTTCAAGCTTGTTATACCGATAACCCAGACCCGCCGAAAGGTCGAGGAACGATCGCTCTCCCACCTGCCAGACGCGGTTTCCGTAACCAGTGCTCAAGGTAGACTCGAAATCGTAACCGGAGAAACGATCGTCTTCCCAGGAACCTCTGACAAACCAGTATTGTTGCTCATCGAACTTGTAGTCGGATTCCAGCGCAACCTGATACTCCTCTGCCGTGGTTTCTTCATCGGCTTCGGTGTATCGGGAGCTGAACTCGCCGGTATTTCGCCATGTTGGCGTCTCGTGTTTCAGGGCCAGCCTACCATTCACCTTGGTTTCTTCGGTGTTGCCAGAGGTCAGCAAAATGCCAAGCTCAGCCTCACCTTCGACGTTGCCGCTTTCCTGGGCCCAGGCCACGGGGGCCACCACCAGGCAGGCAACCGCCAGGGGTTTTCTGATCAACATACTATCTCCTTACTCAGGGGCTGTTAATTCACAACAGACTTACGCTGCTTTTCCCCCTCCAGACTCCTGCGCGCCTGTGCTTCCCGTTCGGCCTTCTTGCGGGCCTTTCGCTCAGCAATAATGCGTGCGGCCTCGCCGCCGACGTGTTCTTCTCCCCGCTCTCGGGCCAGGCGCATCTGGCGCTCACGCTCCTTGAAACGGGCTTTCTGTTCTTCGGTCAGGCTGTCGATGCACTGGTGGCAGCTGACACCCTGTTCGTATTCCGGGCGCTGCTTGTCGGCCTCGGTAATAGGCCGACGACAGGCGTGGCACTGGTCGTATTCGCCACGTTCCAGGTTGTGATTCACCGTTACCCGATCGTCAAATACGAAACACTCACCCTGCCACAGACTCTGCTCCTGGGGAACCTCTTCCAGGTACTTCAGGATGCCGCCCTTGAGGTGATACACCTCTTCGAAGCCCTGCTCTTTCAGATAAGCCGTAGACTTCTCGCAGCGGATACCGCCGGTGCAGAACATGGCAACTTTCTTATGCTTCTGCGGGTCGAGGTTCTGCTTCACATACTCGGGAAACTCGCGGAAGGTGTCAGTGGCCGGATTGACGGCGTTTTTGAAAGTGCCGATCTCGACTTCGTACTGGTTACGGGTGTCGACCAGGACAACGTCCGGATCAGAGATCAGATCGTTCCATTGTTGCGGCTCCACGTAGGTGCCGACAATCCGCTTCGGGTCGATGCCATCGACACCCATGGTGACGATTTCTTTCTTGAGTTTGACCTTGGTGCGTTTGAACGGCTGGATATCGACGAAGGATTCTTTGTAGTCGATGCCGTTGAAGCGGTCGTCTTTGCCAATCCACGCTTTCACAGCGTCGATGCCTTCCCGGCTGCCGGCAATGGTTCCATTGATGCCTTCGCGGGCCAGCAGCAGGGTGCCGTGCACGCCTTTTTCCAGCATCAGGTTCAGCAAGGGCTGGCGTAGACCTTTGTAATCATTGAGGACTGCAAACTTGTAGAGCGCGCAGACGACGATTTCGTTGCTCATGGTTTTCTCCTGCGGGCCGGATCGTAAATCCGGAGCATGATTTGATATTTGTCACGGCCGGTGGGCGCGAGGGGGCAAAGTTTAATCAACCAGGCCCCCGATGCAAGTTGCGGATGGCCGCATTACTCCGCTTTGGCCAACTCCCGTTCTACAACCGCCGACAACTGGCCCCAGCCGGGCCGGGTCAACTGGATGTTGTCGACCATGACCGTGGGTGTGCTGGCGACCCGGAGCTGGACAGCCACTTGCAGGCTCTGTTCGACAGCTTCCCGGTGCAGTTCGGTTTCCATGCAACGACGGAAGCGGCGTTCTTCCAGGCCGAGGTCGTTGGCGTAGCGGGTGAAGGTGGCCGTCGGATCGTTGGAGCCACTCCAGTCCAACTGGGAACCGTAAAGTTTGTCGTGCATGGCCCAGTACTGGTCCTGATCACCCGCACAACGGGCGGCCAGGGCGGCGGGCATGGCGTTCTGGTGCTGGCGCAGAGGCAGGTCGAAATAGACGAAACGGACTTTACCAGACTCCACATATTCTTTCTTGAGGCGCTGGCTGGCTTCGGCGAAGCGGGCGCAGGCCGGGCACTGGTAGTCGGCGAACTCGCGGACGACAACCGGCGCGTCTTCGTTGCCAACGGAGACGCCGTACTGGTCAACAATGGCGGGAAATTCGTCGGCGTTGGGGGCCGCCACGGGAAGTGCCTCGGAGCTGGGTGCCGGTGGTTTGGTGACGAAATACAGGCCGGCAATGACGGCCACCCCAATCACCAGTGACAGGACGATGATCAGTGATTTGCGGCCCTGCGTGTTGCGTGGCGAGGGGGCGCCGGTCTGCTTACGTCGTTTTGCTTCACCCATGACGGGCTCCTTGTCTGGAGGTTAATTACACACTATCGCAGAAAACCGGTTTCGCGGCTCTGCGGCAACAGGCTAAGATCCCCCATAGCTTGAGAAAGTTCCAATAAAAATCAAGGACTCAACATGCCAATTCCCGCACAACTCAACAATGCACTTCGTCTTCCATTGATTGCCGCCCCCATGTTTCTGATTTCCTCACCCCGCCTGGCCCTTGCCTGTTGCAAAGCCGGCATCGTGGGCAGCTTTCCAGCCCTGAACCAGCGCAGCAGTGAGGGTTTCGAGCAATGGCTGATGCAGATGAATGACGAGCTGGCGCAATGGCAAGCGCAGCAACCAAGCGCGACAACCGCGCCCTATGCGGTGAATCTGGTGGTTCACCGCACCAACCCGCGCTGGCAAGCGGATCTGGAGCTTTGTGTAAAACATCAGGTGCCAATTGTCATTACCTCCCTGGGCGCCGCCAGTCAGGTGGTGGAAGCCGTGCAAAGCTACGGTGGGCTGGTGTTCCACGATGTCACCAATCAGAAACACGCCCGCAAGGCGGCGGAAGCCGGGGTGGATGGCATCATTGCGGTCAGCGCCGGCGCCGGTGGCCATGCCGGTACCACCAACCCGTTTGTACTGGTGCACGAAATCCGTGAGGTGTTCGAGGGCACCATTCTGCTGGCCGGCGGTTTGTCTCACGGAGAGGATCTTTTGGCAGCCCAGGCACTGGGGGCGGATCTGGCCTATATGGGGACACGGTTTATCAATACCGAGGAATCCGAGGCAGAGGATTCCTATCGGAACATGATTATCGAAGCCGTATCCGCGGATATCATCCATACCCCGGCGGTGTCCGGTGTACCGGCCAGTTTTATGCGCCAGAGTCTGGAAGCCGCTGGCTTTGATATGCAGAAGCTGAACCAGGCCGGCGATGTGAATTACGGCGAGAAGCTCAAGCCCATGGACGATGAAGCCAAGGCCTGGAAGACCGTCTGGTCCGCCGGTCAGGGTGTGAGTCAGATTAACGATGTGGTGTCGGTTGAAGCATTGGTTCAGCGTCTGGAAGCGGAGTATCAGCAGGCCCGTTCACGCCTGATGGGATGATTCCGGAAAGCGGTTGGCGAAGGCCTGAAGTTCCGGAAAGAAGACCAGAAAATGGCCTTCCAGTTCGGCTTCGTTGGCGCGGATTTCGTCGATGATGCCGGTAAACCGGTTGGCAAAGCGGATTCGGCTGGCCACGCGATCGAGGGCATAGCCGATGTTGTCCAGATTCTGATAAGCGCCAAACCAGTCATGCTCGACCATGCGACGGGTCACCACCGCCATGTTCTCGGGCATCAGCGCCTGGTGGTTTTGCAGTTCCTGGTATACGGTCCGGATAAAGGTATCTTTGTCCCAGTCACTGAACTGTTCCCAGTGCCGGAGCAGGAAGTGGTCGTAGAGGATATCCAGGGCCACGCCGGCAAAGCGCCGGCGCTCTTTTGAGAACAGGCTTTTGCTGGCCAGCACCTGCGGATGCTGGTCGGTGAATACATCAACCGCCAGGTGGTGCCGCACGCCTTCGAGCACCGGCGCCGGCACATGGTCCCAGTCCAGTCCCCGGGTGAAATCCCCGAGGATACTGCCCACTCTCGCCTCCGGTGAGTCCGGTGCGAGGAAGGTGTGGGCGAGGTGGTTCATGGCTCAGTCTTCGCTTTCCAGTTCGATTTCATCGGCCACGAAGTTGCCCGGTGTTGGCTCACGATACTCTACTTCAAGTACCGGCCGCTGCCCGGCATCGAAGGCATCAATCAACTCGTCGCGGCTGGTGCCTTCAAACTGGGTATTTATCGTGGTTTGCACATCAATTCCCAGTACCGTGAACACAGTCCCCTGCACGTGCGTGAGCTGACCCTGGCTTTCATATTCACGATCCGCCGCTGGCCCATTGTCTTCCTCATTGCGCTCAACCTTTATCGCTTCAAGCACAACGCCAGAGCCGGACTGCCGCTCAATCCCTTCCACTTCCAACTGATAACTGCCGTTCAGGTCCGCCAGTTTCAGACGCAGATCGCTGTCATCGTCGGTGATGATCGTCCGTGGCGTGAGCTGCACCAACACACCACCAACCCGGAAGGTCTGGTCGTTGAAGTTGAGCGTGTTGACGTCGAGGACACCGTCTACTGAGGCGTTGCCCTCCCGAGCTTCAATTTCTTCAGCCAGTACGGAGCCATTGTCCTGGAAATCCCCCTCAACCTGTATCAGCATGCCGGCGGTCAGATCCGAGGCCGACAAACCATCATCAAACTCGGTGTCGTCGTCGACAAAGACGATCAGGCCGTTGATGCGGAAGGATCGGTTCGATGCGTTGTAGTCGGTGCTCACGGGGCCTGAGAACTCAATGTCATCGCCGGAGCCCCGACGGTAGCGACGGGTTTCGCCTTCGTCGATTTCCCGGGCAATCAATACGCCATTGGAGATCGTACCTTCGGCCTCCACCAGCAGAAGATCCGCCAGATCGGCTTCCGTCAGCGACCCGGCGAACGCGCTGTCAGTGTACGAGACCAACTGCCCGTTAATGCTGAACTGATTCAGATTCAGCTGCAATGAACCCTCGTCAATGCGGCCTTCAATCTCTACGTTGGTTTCATCCTGCGTCATCAAACCAATGTGGCTTGCCCGGTACTGACCGTTGGGGTCCGGCTCACGCCAGCCACTGATGCGCACGAAAGCGCCGTCTGCCAGGGTTTCAAGCGCAATGTCCTTGAACACCGTCTGCTGGTCGGCAACCACATTCTGCTCATAGATGGTGAACTGCACCGATTCGACCATGCCGTCGGCATCCAGGGTCTGAGTCAGATTGTCCACACGCCCACGGAAGGTATCGTCGTACTCGACCGACTCCGCATTCCCCCGGCCATCAACCCGCCACTCGCCTTCGATCCTCAGGATCATGCCTTCCTGTAACTGGTCTTCACGCTCAATGCCGTCATCACTGCTGACGCGACCATCCGTCTCAAACTTCACGCCATTGACGAAGACGCTGCCGAAACCGGAAACCGGCCCAACGCTGGAGCCTGTGCCTCGGATGCCGCCGTCGGCAACGCCGACTCCACCACCGCCACCGCCGCCGCAGGCACTCAACACGCTGAGTGCGATCGGTGCGGCGGCCAGTTTCAGCATTCTGTGAAGCGTTACTGCTCTGAACATTGTTCTCTCCTGCGGGCCATCCGGGCCCGCCACTGATTGTCAGCTGTCGTTGTGGCGTCGTCGTAGCTTGTCGATGTCAACAAAATCATCGTAATTGCCCAGGCTCAGTGAACCGGTAGCACCCCAGGGAGCATAAGCACTTCTCTTTAACAGAACGTGACCGCTCTCCAGGGTTTCCACAATGCCCTTCCGAAGCAGTTCCGCAAGCACGACAGAAGGCACAAGGTTTGGGTTGGCGATTTGCACCAGCTCAACAAAGGAATGGGGTTCATGGGGCGTTGCAAGCACCACCCTCGGGTGGTTCTGCTCATCCAGGAAATGCTCGGAGCTCAGCCAGTATCTCACCACCTGACGGGCGCCCGGTGAAAGCAGCATGCTGACCAGTTCGGTGGTTTGCCAGCGCGGGGGCTGTCCGGTCGGGACATTAAGAGCCATCATCATTCGTCTCCGCTCTTGTTCGTCTGAACCGGCTCTTCAAAATAGAAAATGCTGACGCCGGTCCGTACCGATTCGCCGCCCTCCTGGCCGGATACTCCCCGGTCGTGAGGCCCTAACCAGCTGTCCAGATCTTCCAGCAGGGCCTGGGACTGCCTTGCGGCTTGTTCACGCCACGCAGTAATCACCTCTGGTGGTATTTCATTATAGGTCAGGGTGCGCTGGAACAGCGGCTCACGCCCGACATCCCGACTCACCAGATTGTGATCAATAGTGGCTACAAGATCAGATACGTCCTCTCCGAAGATCTGGAGCATTTCTTCGCTGTCTCCGGCCGGCACATACGCCCGCTGTTTCAGGATCAGGAACCCAGTATCCGGCTCAACCGCGACTACCCCAACCCGCTGGAGCTCATCCAGTACCGCTCTGGGAGTCATATCGCCACTGTATTTTCGAACCAGCTCACTGAAGCTCCCGGCGCCCTCGAATGCCAGCACGGCGGGCTGTCCATTCGCTGCCTGATAGGTCTCATCGTGCACCCATCCAGACACCACACGCGAAGCGCGATTTGCATGAGAGGTTCGTTCACTGACCGGGCTTTGCCCCGCCAATATCTCTCGTTGTTTTCGCACTTCTTTGCGGGTAAGGCCTGTCATCACTGCCGCTCTGGAATCGGTTGGTTTGCGGCGCCCGTCAGAGAAATCCTCCAGCGCAGCCTCCACATACGCCCTTTTCACCAGCTCAGAGAACTCGCCGAACGGAACGCCATTGCGCAACAGCAGTCTGGCCATCGGGCGCAAAATGCGGAACAGCGCTTGGTGCAGGGGATTGGATTTGGCATCAGTCATGTTTGGGATTGTATTCCCATCTTGCCCCGGAAAACCAGACACAGGTTGCGGTATCCCCCGCAACCTGTGTCCTTCGACCTCAGTTTTCGGGGTTTGCGGTCAACACATACTCTCCGCCGATGGTCTGGTCGTATTCAACCTCGGCTTCATCACCAACCTGAAGGCCCGCAACGCTGAAGCCATTCAGCAGGATTTCAAGATTCATCACCGTCAGTGACGTATCAGAAATGGCATCGATTCTGGCCTCCAGCTCAAAGTTATCATCTTCGTCGCTGTCTTCCCGCTCAATGGTGAAGGCTTCAAGGTGATCAGTACGCTGACGACCTTCCACCTCGACATAGTCCCCAACGCTGAATGCGTTGATGTCATCAACCCGATTACGCAGGTCGTTGTCGCTGTCATCGTCGTCGATCAGGGTATTGGCGGTGAGTTGAACGCGAACGCCACTGACCACCAGCAACTCATTGTCCAGATCGATCTGCTGGATGATGCCGTCCAGTTCCGCATCGCCTTCCCGGCCTTCCACTTCTTCCGCCAGCAGAGTGTTGTTGCGGAAATCACCCTCGACTTTCACGAACACGCCATCCTGGAGGCTGCCCTCGCTGATGTCGTCAAACTCAGTCTCAGCATTCAGTTGAACCAGCACGCCATTAATCCGGAAGGTGCGGGCAGACGCATCGAAATCGTAGATATCACCGGAAATTTCAACGTCGTCGTTGTCGTCAAACAGGTCGTCCTCATCATCAATTTCCTCGGCGAGCAGGACATCGCCGTCTGCGTTGAGCTGACCTTCCACCTCAACCGCAAGCCCGTTCTCCAGTTGGTCCAGACTGAAGTCGTCATCCGCGACTGCGCTGGTGTAATCCACTGTGAAACCGTTGATGGTGAAGGTCTGCAACTGCGCATCCAGGTTCTGGACCACGCCTTCAAGTTCAGCTTCATTCACATCGTCAAAATCCGAGCCCAGCAGACGCGCACCCACGAAGCTGGCCCGGAAACTGCCGTCATCCAGCCGCCAGCCACTTACCCGAACCCGATAGTTGGCAGGCGCGGCCGCAAGCTCAACCGGTGTGGCTCCGCGGAATACCGTCTGGTTGTTAAGCACAACCACCTGCCCCAGCAACTCCAGCTGTCCGGTGCTGGCGGTGGCATCCCAGGTTGCCGCAACCAGTGGTCCCCTCAGAGTATCGTCATAGAACACGGCGTCGGCCTGGCCCTGGCCCCGCTCGTCCCAGTCACCTTTGATTTTCAGCACCATGCCTTTTTCAAGCTGGCCCTCACGTTCGATGCCGTCGTCACTGCTAACGCTGCCATCGGTCGCAAACCGGGTTCCGTTGACATACACGCTACCAAAACCGGTCACCGCACCAACGCTGGTGCCCTCGGCATTGCCACTCTCACCTACTGAACCGGAGGAGCCAGAGCCGCCGCCACCACAAGCGGCCAAACCGCTGGCTAATGTACCGACCAGAACCAACTTGATTGCTTTTGAAAGTCCGTTGCGCTTCATCTTCCTTCTCCCGACTGATTTGACAGAATCCGGCGCCTTTTTCAGCGCCACACTATTTGGGATTATTTTCCCAATTATTTAAATGGGAAAATAATCCCAAATTTTAAGTTTGTCCAGTTCAGGAAGATGACAATTTCGTGAATCGTTCTGGTAGACGTGTCCGGGCCCGCTAGACCCGGAACTGGGATGCCTTTGTTTGCAGGGCCGACAGGGTTCGTGCGATCTCGCCGCTGGCCTCGTCCGAGCGCGTTATGGAATCAACGGTTTCCCGGGAGGAATCTGCGATGTCACGGACGCTAACGCTGACTTCGCTGGCGTGGCCACTCTGATCTTCCGCCACCCGGGAGATCCCCAGGGCCCTTTCCTGAAGGCTGACGAGCAGTTGGTTAATACGGTCCAAGTGCTCATCGGCACGGTGAAACTCGGTTGAGGATTCCGCCACCTGCCCGGATACCTCAGCGATGGTGCTGACTGCCTGACGACTGCCCTGCTGCAACCGTTCGATGATGGCCTGAATCTCGGTGGTCGACTCCTGGGTTCGGCTGGCCAGGGTACGCACTTCATCCGCCACCACCGCAAACCCGCGGCCGGATTCGCCAGCGCGCGCGGCTTCGATGGCGGCGTTCAGTGCCAGCAGGTTGGTCTGCTCTGCAATGGCTCCGATCACGGACAATACCGAGCCAATCTCTTTGCTCTGGGAATCCAGCTGATGAACCGCCGTAACCGCCTGCTCAACATTCCGCACGACCTTGTCGAGACGATCACGCACTTCACGGGATATCTCCGCCGTGGCCGCACTTTCGGCGCTGACGTCCCGGACTTCCCCGGCAATCTCCTGCACATCGCCGGCGACTTCAGAAATACTCCGGGACATGGTCTCCATGGTGCCGGAAACCTGGGCGACGTCCTGCTCCTGACGATTCACTGCGGCCACCGCGCGGCGGCTGATATCACGCTGGGCCTCCGCTTGACCGGCGGCGGACTCTGCCGAGGCCTTGACGTCTGAGACCAGTTCCTGGATCCGAGCAATGAACCGGTTTACCCCGTGCCCCATTTCGGTCAGTTCGTCATTGCCTTTAAGGGAGACTCTCCGGGTGAGATCGGCTTCGCCATCGGCAATCCCCCAGATCGCCTGGCTAAGGCGGTAAACCCTGGGCAGCACGCCGCCGCCCAGCACCAGAGCCACAAGCACAACCAGGGTTACGACCGACACCACCGCCAGAAGCGACAACTTGGTGGACAGGCTCTCGGCTTCGTCATTCAATGCCTGCACGGTGTTATTCATGCTCGTGCGGGTTTCTGTGTCCATGGCTGCGAGCTGCTGTTGTAACCGCTGGTTCACCTGCTCCGTTTCGGTGCCAAGTGTCTCCCTGAGTGCATCAATACTGCCCGCAATGGTTGCTCCGAATTCCGCCTCGAGCTGAGTCAGGTCACGATTGATGCCCTCAAGCGACAACCCAAGTTTCAGCTCTCCAATGGCCGAACCCTGTGGCGCAATATCCGCGCTGATGATCACCACATCGGGATCCCGGCTGGCAGCATCCAGGACCCGATTTGCAGCACCACGACCTTCCCCCTGCTCCATAAGAGTGCGAACACGATCGTCCGTGCGATCCACATAGCGGGTCAGACGTTCACCGTATTGATCGTAGTAAATCGCAAACAGAACAGACTCTCTGGCATCGGCCAGTTCCACCAGATCGGTCAGGCGGGGGATGTCACGATCCCAGATCAGAGGGGCAGCGACGGCAGCCAGCACCTCAGCGAGCCCCTGGGCTTCCGCCATAACGGCTGTACGAACATTACCGGCCACGCGCTCCTGCTGCTCGGTCTGCTGGCGCGTGAGTTCCGCGGAGAGTTCGTCGGTGGTTTTCTGGCGCATGCGCTCAAGCCGGCCCCGGACATCTTCCCGGGTTTCACCAAACGAGGCGCTGACATTATTGCTGCTGGCTTCCAGCGCGGTGCCCGCGGTTTCGACCAGCCGCTCAACCTGGTTCGATATCAACCATTGGCTGACAACGACCTGTATCAGGCCAGCGACCAGAAGCACAATGAACACCGGCCGCAACAGACGACTGGTTACGAGGTGTTTGAAAAAGCGTATGGACATAGGGACTCCGCTAGTGTTCGCGCGCAAAGCATCCTGCACACCGACAGCCGGCTCCCTGCCGAGTTTCTGTCTTTATGTATAGCAAAAGGCGGGCCTATGTGGGCAGCAATCCAGGCTCTGGAGTGAACTTCGCCGGCCCGACAGCGTATATGCTGGAACACTGAACAAGAGGAGAAGCCAGCCATGCTGGGATTTCTGAAGGGCGACCCGAAGAAAAAACTGCAGAAAGCCTATGAGGAAAAGCTCGCCAAGGCGCTGCATGCACAGCGCAATGGCGATTTGCGTAGTCACGGCACGCTGATGGAGGAGGCGGAGAAAATCTACGCCGAAATACAGGCACTGGAAAAGTCCGGGCGCTGATACAGGCGTTCAGCCCCCGGGACAGTAATACGGCTACTCGCCCATCAGTTGACGAATGCGCTGGTTCAGACGGTCCACCTCCCGCCGCATGTCCTGGACTTCGTCCAGCAGCTCCAGCGAGATCGCCAGCCCGGGCAGGTTGAGTTTGAGATCCCGCTGCAGGCGCAGCGCTTTCTGCAGGCGACTCAGCGCGGCCACGTCGAATTGCCACTGGCGCATTTCCGGCACCTCGTCCAGTGGCGCGATGACTCCATAATCCACCAGTTTGATCACAAACTCTGCATGGCAGTCCCCGCGTTCGCAGATTTCCCGAAGCGAGAAGGTGCTGCCATCGGTGTCGGTGACTTCCACCGTCAGAATCCGGTCTTTGCTCGTCATGTTCGCCTCCCTCACACGTGCAGCTTGCTGCGCGGATTAAAGCCTTTCTCCAGCTCAGCCAGCTTCTCGTAGAGTGCTTCAGCTTCCGCCGTGTGCTGTTCCGGCATGGCCACTTGCAGTACCACAATCTGGTCGCCCGGATGTTTACCCGGGAAGCCTTTGCCCTTGAGCCGGAGTTTGCGCCCGCTGGTGGCCCCCTTCGGTACCTTCACATTCACCTTTCCGCTCACCGTTGGTACTGTGACCGTCGCACCCAGGGCGGCCTCCCACGGGGAGATTGGCACAGTAACCAGCACATCCCGGCCCTCAATGCTGAAGTGTGGATGTGGCGCCAGTTCCACTTCGATAAACAGATCGCCAGACTCACCACCACCAACGCCGGGCGCGCCCTGGCCTTTGAGCCGGATGTGCTGACCTTCCCGCATACCCGCGGGGATCTTTACTTTCAGGGTTTTCTGACGTGGTATCAGGCGGCCCTGGTCATCAGGTTCATGAACCGTAAACGACACCTGTTTCTCGCAACCGTTAAAGGCCTCTTCAAGAAACAGGGCCAGCCGGGCATGCACATCCTCACCCCGCATTCTCATGCTCTGGCGAAAACCGCCACCACCGAAGCCCCCACGCCGGCCGCCGCCGAAGATTTCCTCAAAAAAATCACTGAACTGACGAGCGTCGGCCTCTGTGTATCCTCCGCCGCCAAAGCCGGAGGCACTCTGCCAGCCCGGTGGCGGCTGGAATGAACCATCGTCTCGGGTACCGTACTTGCGCAACTGGTCGTACTCGGCCCGTTTCTCGGGGTCCTTCAGTACTTCATACGCTTCGCCCACATCTTTAAAACGGTCGCTCGCATCGGCCTCTTTGCTGACATCCGGGTGGTATTTCCGCGCCAGCTTACGGTAGGCCTTTTTGATTTCCTCGGGCGTGGCAGACTCACTCACACCGAGGACGGCGTAATAGTCTTTGAAGTCCATGGCGCTCCTCGCATCTGAGCAAATAGGTTTCTCTGACTACCTATATTTGACGCTGATGGAAAAAATACAAGCCAGTGCTCACCGCCACTTGAGACAGGTCAAGCACTGAGAGGCGGTTCACAATGACCGACTGATGGCCGGATCTGACAACTGCGAAGCCTCTTCTCCCATTCTGCAAACCGGCGCCTATGGACGATATTGAAAGGGCAGTACCCATAGACGGACCGTCTATCCCTTACACAAGGAGTTCAAACAATGACAATTAATGAACACCGTTCGTTCCTGCCCGATCTCCTGGGCAAAACCCTCAAACCAGCCATGGCACTTGGCGCGGCACTGCTGTTTACCGGCTGCAGCGAACTCGGCTATCTGCTCAGTAACGACAAGGTGACCGACGCCGATAACGACCAGGTCGTTTTCGTTGGCGATTCCATCTTTGCCCTCTCCGGTGAAATCCAGAATCAGCTGGAAGCCAAAGCCGGCGAGACTTTCCGGCGCTACACGGTCTCCGGTGCAGAGCTGTCCGGTGAGCTGATTGCCCCGTCTATTCCCAATCAGTTCCGGGAAGCCGTCACAGACAACCCGGATATCAAAACCATTGTCGGTGATGCCGGCGGGAACGATATTCTGATTCCGGCGATTGCCTTCAACTCCAACAACTGCAAGACGCCCTGGTGGCGCTTCGGGCGCCTGAGCCAGCAATGCCGGGATTTCATCGATGATATCTATGTGGAAGGCGTGGATTTCCTGAACGAGATGGCGGAAGCCGGCGTTCAGAAGGGCATTCTTACCGGCTACTACTACACCAAGAATGGCCTGTTCCGGCTGGATGACATGAAAGAGGCGGTGGACTACGGCAATGCCACACTGGCCCGGGCCTGTGAAAACTCGGTACTGGACTGCACATTTGTGGATCCGCGCTGGGTTATCAACGACCGCGACATCATCTTTGATGGTATCCACCCGGCGGATAGCGGTTCGAAAAAGATCGCTGATCTGATCTGGCCGAAACTGCAACCGCTCCTCTGAGCCCCAGGTGTCCCGGCCGACCGGCGGCCGGGACTGCATTCGGCAAAACCAATAGCAGGACAGCTGCAATGAAACCACTCAATTCCGTATTGGCGCTCGGTGCCCTGGCCTTAGTGATTGCGGGCGGTTTTCATTACTGGCCCGAGTCATCAGAGCCGGCGGCTATGCAAGCACCCAATAGTTCCACCCCCTCGCGTGCAGCAGCGACGCCCACCACCGAGCCAACTCAAAGCGGCGACCAACGCGTTGTTGAACTGGCCGTTAAGTACCTGGAACTGTACGGCGACACCATCACCGAGCCGGCCACCCAGGCACGTCTGTATAACGAACGCCGAAACCTGTTGGCGCGTTATCCGGATTCCGGTGACGAGCTTTTCCAGTCCGCCATCACCACGGCCTTTCCAGAACTGGCCGACAGCATTTTCGCGTTATTGGCCAAGCTGGACCTGTACAACCGGTGGCTCGACAATCACGAGCTTCGTTTACAGGGGTTGCCGGACATGGAACGCTACGCCGAGCTCTGGCAGCAACGCGAAGCGATTTTCGGCCCCCTGGCAAGCCAGATCTGGGCCGAGGAGCAGAACCCGGTGGAAGCCAAATCGGACCAGTTCCAGCAGACTCTGGCGCGGCTGGACCAGGCCAACCAGATGCCACTGACCGAACTGGCTCACCAGCTACAGACCACCGCAGACGAACTCTATGGTGCCGATCTGGCCCGGCAACTGGCGGGTTCCGGTGCGACCGGCCACGCCCTGTTCTCCATGGACAGCGTTCAACAGCAACTCGCCAGCCTGCCTGCAGACAAACGCCAGCAAGCCATCAACGCTCTGCGCCGCCAGATAGGCTACTCCGAAGAGGCCGTTCGCCAGTTGGCCGAGGAAGACCAGCGCCGGGAGGAAAAATGGCAGAAAGGCAAAGCTTATATGGCCGAAAGACGCGCCCTGGAGAACCGCCTGAACGGCGATCAACTGGAGGCCGCATTAACGGATCTTCGACAGGAACATTTCGGGTTTTCTGCTCCGACCATCGAACGGGAAGAGGACGAGGGCTTTTTCCGGTTTGAGCGCGAACGCCGCTACGGGCTGAATTAGCAACTTTCCCTACGGTCATTATGTTTCATCGGCCTTAGCCAGTAGAATAGCGTCCTTTTCTACCAAACGGCCCGGTCAATCAGTAAACCAATGACCCAGCAAAACCGTGCCCCAATAGGGCCCCGAAATGCACTGCTAGATCAACTGTCCCGATCCGGGGCATTTGCTGCGCCTGAGCAACTTCCCTGCTTTGGTGAGCGACTCAGCCGGCTGTTCGGCCTGGGTGACACCATGACCCTGGATGCGGCCATTGGTTATCGGGCGAAACCGCCAGGCACGCCTCAGGGTGCCGTGGTAGACCGGTTAACCGATGAGCTGGCGACAATACGCCGAGCGCTAGTTCAGCGTATTCGCGGATTTGGCTCAGATCTGGAGTTTGATGGTGAACCCGAACCTGATGTCGCTCTCAATGCCTGGCTGACATTACAGCGTAAGGTGGCGGCCAACAGCCGTCAGTTGCGGGACAAGGTTCGAAAATCGATGAAAGATCAGGGCCCGAAGCTGGCTCACCTGGCCGAATTGGACGCGGTGTTTGATCAAACGATGGCCGGGTATACCGCACAGTGTTTTTCCTATATTCCCAAGGTACTTGAACAACGATTCGAGCCCCGATCGACCACCCCGGAGCAAAGCCCTACCCCGGCCACAACGGCCGACTGGTTCCACCGTTACTGCGAGGAAGCGCAGTCTTTGTTACTCGCTGAACTGGATGTTCGGCTGGAACCGGTTCTGGGTTTGCTGGAGGCTTGCCACAAAGAGGTTAACAACACCCCATGAGTAAACTGTTCTTTACCCTGGCGTTTGCCATCGGCCTGGCCGTGGTAGCCTGGATTGGTGCCGGATTTGTCGGTTCCGACCTGCTGGCGCTGGCGTTTACCGGCCTGATTGGCGCCGTTTACTGCCTCGGCTTTGGCGAACTGGTGAATTTCCGCCGACAAACCCGCGAACTGAGCGCACAGGTTCATCAGCTACCTGAAAGCCAGGAGCAGGTTAACCACTGGCTTGGCACACTGCCCGCCCCGATGCAGTTCCCGGTGCAACGGCGAATTGAGGGCCACGCCGCCGCATTACCCGGCCCGCAACTGACACCCTACCTGACCGGCCTGCTGGTGATGCTGGGCCTGCTGGGCACCTTTGCGGGCATGATTGTGACCCTTGGCGGCGCCGCCTCGGCCCTGGATAACAGCACCGAACTGAGCGCTATTCGCAGCGCACTGGCCGCTCCGATTGCCGGTTTGAGTCTCGCCTTCGGCACCTCCATTGCCGGCGTGGCCGCCTCCGCCATGCTGGGGCTGGCCTCTACCCTGAGCCGCCGGGACCGGTTGCAGGCGTCCCGCGCCCTGGATAGTGCGCTGCGAGACAAGCTGCATCATCTATCTACAGATCATCAACGCCACCAGGCGTTTCAGGCACTGGAAAGCCAGGCCAAAGCCCTGCCCGAAATGGCCTCGGCCATGGAACGCATGACGGCGCGCATGGAGCAACTTGGCCAGCAACTGGAACAGTCCCTGACTCACAACCAGCAGGAATTCCACAGCACGGTCGGCCGCCACTATCAGACCCTGGCCGACTCCGTAGCCAACTCCCTGACAACGGCATTAGACAACACTGCAAAGCAGGCGTCAGAGCGGATTGAGCCCATAGTTGTCCAGGCCCTGGAGCAACTTCAGAAGGATGCTCACGGCCTGCAACAAAGCTGGGCAGATAATGCCCGTGAACAACTCACGGAATTGATCTCCGGGTTTCAGGCAGTTACCACGGAGGCGGGCGAACGCTGGCAGCAGAATCTGATTGCACAACAGGCCCAGAACCAGGAGACGTTGGCGACCCTCTCAAAGCAGAACGAACAAAGTCAAAGCCAGTTGCAGGAACAACTCCACACCTGGCTTGGCGCCATCAACGACCAGCACCAAACCTGGCTCAAGGAACAACAGCAACAACTGGTACAGAGCTGTGAACGCCTGAACAATGCCGGAGATGAGGTGTCGCAACACTGGCAGGCCGGTCTGGCCCGCCAGCAGACTCAAAGTGACGACATGCTGGCAGCATTCAATGAGGCGCTGACTCAATACCAAAGCCATTTCCAGACCAGCAGCACCGGGTTGATTGAGCAGCAACAGGCCGGGCTGGCAGAACTGGTCAGCACCGTTGGCGCTCAGCTCGATCAACTCCGGGAACAGGAAAGCGAACGAGCCCGGGCTGCAAACGAGCGAATGGAACAACTGGAAGCCACAGCAGCACGCCACCTGAGTGAACTGGGCACTGCACTGGAAGCGCCCATGACCCGCCTGATTGAGACCGCCTCGGAAACACCGAAGGCCGCCGCCGAGGTGATCCGACAGCTGCAGTCGGAAATCGCCCGCAACAGCGAGCGGGAAAACGAGCTGCTGGAGGAACGCCAGCGACTGGTTCAGGAACTGGACACCCTGCTGGAGAACCAGCGCAGCACCGCTGACAGTCAGCGGGAGGCGGTGGATACCCTGATCAGCGGCGCCGGCGAAACCCTGACCGGCATCAGCGAACGCTTCAACACCCTGATCCAGGAGCAGAGCCAGCAACTGGGCAAACTGGGCGACGACATTACTGGCAGCAGCCAGGAAGTCGGCGCCCTGAGCGATGCGTTCATGCAGGCCATTGAGCTGTTCAGCCAGTCCAACCAGCAGGTCATCGCCGGCCTGGCGGATATCCAGGCAGCGCTGGACAAGGCCGGCACTCGACACGATGAGCAGCTGGCCTACTACGTCGCCCAGGCCCGCGAAGTGATTGATCTCAGCGTCAGTGCCCAGAAAGATGTGATTGATGCCGCTGCGGCGCTGCGCCGGGCAGAATCCAGCGAGGCCGGGTGATGGAACAGCTGGAAGGCGGCGAACAGCAATCGGCACCGGTCTGGGCTATTTTCTCGGACCTGATGGCGGCGCTGGTGGGTATTCTGGCGCTGATTCTTGTGTGGGTGATCGGCATTCAGCTGGAACTCAGCCAATCCCTGGCCGAGGAGATTGAGAAGCGGGAAGCCGAAGAACAGCGCCGGATGGCTCTGGAGCAAGCTCTCGAAGATCCGCTCACCAAAGGTCTGGTGACGTTCCGCGATGGCCGTATCGGCATCAGCGGGAACGTATTGTTCGAGCTGAATTCAGACCAGTTGCAGGCCGAAGGTGAAGAAGTGCTGGAATCACTGATTCGCCCGTTACAGGCCTACCTGGAACAGCACGATGAACTGCTGATGGTGAGCGGATTCACCGACGACTTGCCGATGCATCCGGGCAATCGTTATCAGGACAACTGGGGCCTGTCGGCCCAGCGGGCCCTGACGGTTACCCGAACCCTCACAGAGCTGGGCTTGCCCAATGACCGGGTATTCGCTGCCGCCTTTGGTCCTCACCACCCGGCCGTACCCAACGTCGATGCCGAATCCCGGGCCCAGAACCGGCGGGTGGAAATCAGTACCGTGCCACGGGCGCCTTCGTCGGCTGAGGATACTGAAACCGGGGAAGGTGATTGACCATGAGCGAAGCCCCCGGCCCCTCCTTGCTGGAAAGCTTGAGGCAAAACGGCGCCGATCAGAATGACCCGGTTCGGTTCCGCTATCTGGAGTCTTTCGAGCAGAGACTGCGCGCAAAGGGGCTGCATAAGGGAACGACGCACTGGCGGAAGCTGGAACAGGCGATATCGGACTATCAGGCTGGGCTGGACAGTGCCGGGCAGCGCGATGAGCCCACACCCGATGTCGGCGGCAATTCGCCTCTTTCCGGGTTGCTGAACCAGCTGAATGAAACCCCAGAGGCATCGGTTGAAGCGCCACAGTCGGTTCTGGAACAACGGGTGTTCGGGCAGTCGCCACAAGACCCGCCAAAGGCCCATCCAGCCTCAGCACCCAATAACCCGCGCCCCCTGAAAGCCATGATCAGAGCCCAGGCGAACCAGGGCCATCACGTTATTGCCGAGCGAATTCGACACGCCATTGAAAGCACACCGAAAGAAGCGGGACCGATGAACGCGCATCGGTTGGTAAGCCGGGCTATTGCTGAGATGCAGACGTTGTCACCGGAGTATCTGGCACGATTTGCTCGCTACACCGATACGTTGTTGACGTTGGAGCGGCTGGCGAGAAAGGGCTAGAAACGCTTTTGTTCCAGCCCTGGCAATGACGGCCTCAACTCAGGGAGAGAGTTCTTCCAGGTAGGTTTCTCCATCCCCGTATAGCGAGGCAAACTCCTCCTCCGGAACAACGGTCACGGCAATCTCCGGTTCATGGTCACCACCGCCCAGCAACACGCCCCGCATCGGCGTTATATCGGAGAAGTCTCGCCCCCAGCCGAGGGTAATGTGCTCCAGGTCGGGCCTCAGCGCGTTGGTGGGGTCCAACTCCAGCCAACCGAAATCCGGCACGAACACCGCTACCCAGGCATGGGTGGCATCGGCACCGACCAGCCGCTCCTTTCCTTCGGGCGGGTGAGTCAGGATATAACCACTCATGTAACGGGCCGCCAGTCCCACCGAACGCAGGCAGGCGATCATAATATGGGAGAAATCCTGGCAGACCCCACGACGGGCCTTGAACGCCTGCTCCACAGGGGTGAAGGTTTCGGTCGCCGTCGCATCGAAGCGGAAGTCGCGATGGATCATCCGCATCAGGGCATCCGCTGCTTCCACCAGGGGGCGTCCGGGGAAAAATGCCTCGCGTGCATAAGCGGCGTACTGGGAATCGATGGGTACGTTGGTGGACACAAACCGGAACGCCGTGGCTTCGAGATGTTCCGGCGAAAACGTCCTGTCCGCCCGATACCGCAGGCTGTCACGCACGCTTTCCCAGGGTACTTTTGCCGCAGTTGCCGACGGCTTCGGTCGATCGCGCAGCTCCACCCAGAACTCGCTGATGATCTCCAGATAGTCGTGATCACCAGTGAAATGAATCTTGGTAATCCGGTTGCCAAAGCAGTCCAGGAAGGAACGACGTGCCGATGGATCCGGTGAGATCGCCAGGTGATGCTCAAGATTCCTCTGCCAGGGCAGCGCCCGCGGAGTCAGCCTGAGCAGGTGATGAGACTCACCCACCACCTGGTCGTAGTGGTAGAGGGTCTCATGACGCACATGGTAACGGACAAATGTCATGACAGGCGCCTTAATCCGCTTTCACCGGCCGGTCGGAATACCGGGTGTGAATAAAACACTGCCGTTGGATTTCATCCGATACACGATAGGCTTCTGACCGGATATCACACAAGAGCTCTGCCAGAGCTCCGCAGGCCTGATCCGGATGCTTGCGCTCAAACGGGTGCAGATCCAACCCTTGTAAACGACGCAGGGAGTCGTTCAGATCCGGGGAAAACAGCTGTCCGGTTTTCTGACCCATTTCGGGTAAATCCTTCTGCAACTGGCGCAACTGGAACATCACAGAATGGGGGTTGCTCGCGTCGATCACAATGGTGTGAAGCACCCCCAGAAGCTCTGGTGTCCGGCGATATCGGGTCCGGTAGGTCACTTCCGAGTTTGCCACTTCCAGCAGCCACTCCAGCATGGCGTTGCGACTGAAACGGTCACTGAACAGCGGCACACAAATCAGGGTGCACAGATTGGCCAACCGCTCCAGGCGCCGCCCGATCACCAGAAAAACCCAACTGGCGTCCCGCGTAATGTCATCCATGGCAAATCCAGCCAGCGATATGCAATCCAGCAACACCAGATTCAACGCCCGGATTGATTGTTCTGGCGTCGCCGGCGCCGGACTGAGAGGTTTCCCGACCCGGTTGAGTGTGTGCCAGTTGTCTGTGGATAACCGATCCCGGACCTGGCTGGCATTGAACAGCAAGGCCTGGATGATCGACGCAATCGACCCCGGGGATTCCTGGTCACTTACTGCTCTCAGCAAAGCCTCGGGGAGGGGCTCGGGTACGGCATCTTTTTCCGGCTCAGGAAGGGTACCGAACTGCTCGGCCGCCTGCTGGAGCCCAAGCAGTGCCTCCTCACTGGCCTGATCATGCCCCGACAACCGGTTGAACGCCGCCCTCAGCAAGCGAGCCGTGCCTTCCGCCCGCTCAGAATGTCGGCCCATCCAGAACAGATTTTCGCCCACACGGGACGGCGTGTCCCGCTCGCCATCCAGCAGGTCGGAAACCTGCAACCGTTTCTTGATCAGCGATTTGGATGGCGCAGTGTAACGCGACTGTACCCAGGTATCCTTCGACAACCCGCCCCGCTGCATGGAGATGACCTCCACGCCCTCATCCATGGCGACACGGGTCAATCCACCGGGCATCACCCGCCAGCCGGAGGGCGTGGCCGCCGCGAACAGGCGCAGGCCAATAGACCGGGTTGCCAGCGGCTGGTTCTGATCACCCTTCCAGACCGGGGCCTGAGAAAGGTGAACCAACTCCTGCCCGACAAAAGCATGGGGGTGGGCACTCATCTTCTTGATGAGTGCGGTCCGTTCTGCCCCCTTCATCTGATAACCGAACACCGGCTCCATGCGCATACTCGCAAATGCCGGTTTGATGACCAGTTCATCGAGGTGCTCAATGACATAGTCCAACGCGGGTTTTTCACCACACCACCAAGAGGCCACGGATGGCATAGCCAGAGGTGAACCCAGCAGTTTTTTTGAAATCTCCGGCAGAAAACCGAACAGCGCCGCACTTTCAAGAACGCCGGAACCCAGGGCGTTTGCCATCAGCACTTTGCCGGCTCGCACAGCACCCAGCAAGCCGGGGATACCCAACACGGAATCGGCACGGAGTTCCAGCGGATCACAAAAGCCATCATCGAGCCGGCGATAGATGGCATGCACACGACGCAGGCCCTGAAGTGTTTTCAGGTAGACCGTGTCATCGCGCACGGTGAGATCCTGACCTTCCACCAGAGGTAAACCGAGGTAGCGGGCAAGAAATACATGTTCGAAATAGGTTTCGTTAAAACGGCCCGGTGTCAGAAGCACACACAACGCGGTCTCATTTCGCGCCGGAGACATGCTCGCAAGACTGTTCTGGAACCCCTGGAAGAATTCCGCCAGGTTGGTCACTGGCAGGTTGTGGAAGGGCGCGGGGAACGCCCGGGAGATGACCAACCGGTTTTGCAGGGCGTAACCCGCCCCCGAAGGGGCCTGGGTCCTGTCCGCCATCACCCACCAGCCGCCATCCGGCGCCCGCGCCAGATCCACCGCATAAAGGTGAAGGAAGCGGCCACTCACCGGCTGTATGCCCTGGCAGGGCCATTGAAAACCAGCCTGACCGTAAACCAGGGCCGGCGGCATCAAGCCCTCTTTGAGCAACGCCTGATCGCCATACAGATCGCCCAGAACGCTGTCCAGCAGTTCAGCTCGCTGGGCGACCGCTTTCGAGAGCCATTGCCACTCATCCGCGCCCAGAACCAGCGGCAGCAGATCGACTTCCCAGGGCCGGGTATCGCCACGGGGATCTTCGTAGACGTTGTAGGTTACCCCGTCTTCGGCAATCGCGCTGGAAACCGCCTGAGCCCTGAGATTGAGACCGGCGACCGACTCAAGGTTCAACTGTTGCAACAACGGCCGCCAATGGGGCTTTGGCCCGGAACCCAGGGAACCAAGCTCATCAAACCGATCCGGCACCGGATGGTACTGGCGGAGGATGTCCGTTACTGCGCGCTGCTTCGCCACCGTGAATTCGGGCTCCGTTAGTCAATGAGCTGGAAGCATAGCCGCTTTCCAGCCCCCTGAGCCAGTATCAAACGGTAAGTTCACACATGTTATTTGTGATACCGCAAATCCAGGGTGAACGGGAACTCCCGGTGCTCCGGCACCGGCCGCAGGGGTTGCTGGCCTGAGCTGTGTCCCATCCGGAAGAAACGCGCCATACGGCGGCCTTCAGCCTCGAACGAATTCACCGGCAGCGTCTCGAAATTCCGGCCACCGGGATGGGTCACGTGATACTCACACCCGCCCAGACTGCGTTCGTTCCAGGTGTCCACGATATCAAACACCAGCGGCCCATCCACCCCGATGGTCGGGTGCATGCACTGCGACGGCTGCCAGGCCCGGTAACGGACCCCGGCGACCGACTCGCCCACCATGCCGGTAGGCTGAAGTGGCAGAGGCACCTGATTACAGGTGATCTGGTAACGATCCGGCGCAGCACCGCGCACCCTCACCTGCAGACGCTCCAGGGAGGAATCCACATAACGGGCAGTGCCGCCGATTGCACCGTGCTCACCAGTGACGTGCCAGGGCTCCAGGGCCGAGCGCAGCTCAAGGGTGATGCCCTTGACCTTGTAGTCGCCGATCCGGGGGAACCGGAACTCGAAATGGGGCGCGAACCACTCGCTCTCCAGCGGGTAACCACGGGCCTTCATATCGTCGATCACATCTTCGAAATCCTGCCAGACATAGTGAGGCAGCAGGAACCGGTCGTGCAGTTCGGTGCCCCAGCGCACCAGCCCTGGCGGCTTGTAGGGTTGCTCCCAGAAGCGTGCCACCAGCGCGCGCAACAGCAGCTGCTGGGTCAGGCTCATGCGGGCATGGGGCGGCATCTCGAAGGCACGCAGCTCCAGCAAACCGTGACGCCCGCCCGGACCGTCCGGGGAATAGAGCTTGTCGATACAGAACTCGGCCCGGTGGGTGTTGCCGGTGACATCGGTGAGCAGGTCCCGGAGCAAGCGGTCCACCATCCAGGGCGCGATTTTCTTGCCCACCGGGCATAACCGCTCCATCTCCTTGAAGGCCAGCTCCATTTCGAACACGTGGTCATTGCGGGCCTCGTCAATCCTGGGGGCCTGGGAACTGGGGCCAATGAACAGGCCGGAGAACAGGTAGGACAGACTGGGATGGTTGTGCCAGTAGCTGATCAGGCTGCGCAACAGATCCGGGCGCCGCAGGAACGGAGAGTCCTCGGCCTTTTGCGAACCCAGCACAAAATGGTTGCCGCCACCGGTACCGGTATGACGGCCGTCCATCATGAACTTCTCAGACGTAAGCCGGCATTCGTAGGCGTCTGCATAGAGCGTCTCGGTCTGCTCTACCAATTCGTCCCAGGTCTTGACCGGCTGCACATTCACTTCGATCACCCCCGGATCCGGCGTAATCCGGAAATGACTCAACCGTGGGTCGGAAGCTGGCTCATAGCCTTCCAGCAAGACCGGTTGTTTGAGCTCTGCGGCGGTTTTCTCGATGGCAGAGACCAGCACAAGATAGGGTTCCAGCTCCGCCAGCGGCGGCATGAAAACGCGAAGGATGCCCTCCCGGGGCTCAACACACAGGGCCGTGCGGACAATCTCGGGGGCCGACTTGCCTTTTGCCGGCGGCTTCCGCTCAGAGGACGGCTGGCCAGACTGGCTTCGGCTGTTCCATTGACGGATCTGCTCACTGGCGGGCAACGGACCACGGGGGGCAAACGGGTCCTGCTCGTGTATCCAGGGGTAATCCGCTTCTTCCACCCAGGGCTGGCTGTCCAGCGGCAGTCGGTGGCCCATGGGTGAGCCGCCCGGAATCAGATAGCAGCGCTCGCTGCGCAGGAACCAGGGTCCGGTCTCCCAGGCCTTCTCCTTTTCGGAAACACGCAGTGGCAGCACGTAGCCGACGGGCTTATCCAGCCCCCGGCTGAAAATTTGCTGAAGCTGCTTCCGTTCCAGGGCATTGTCGAGCCTGGCATCGAAGGGATCGACGTTGACCGGCAGCCGTCGTTCCCGCCACAGGTAATAAAAGGCATCCTCGAACCCAGGGAACAGGTGCTTTTCATCGACACCCAGTTCCCTCGCCAGGGCCCCCAAAAACCGGTGAGCATCTTCCGGGCTTGCCTTACCTTCAGTACGCTCGTCCGCCAGCCACCGTTCATCCTGCCAGATTGGTTCACCATCCTTGCGCCAGAAACAGTTCAGGGACCACCGTGGCAGCGGCTCGCCCGGGTACCACTTGCCCTGGCCAAAGTGCACCAGCCCACCGGCTCCATACCGGTCCCGCATCCGATGGTAGAGCTCGATGGCCTTTTTCCGCTTGGTGGGGCCCATGGCCTCGGTGTTCCACTCCGGCTCATCACGGTCGTGATTGGCCACGAAGGTGGGTTCACCGCCCTGGGTCAAGCGCACATCCAGCTCGGTCAGGCGTTCGTCCACCTCATGCCCCAGATCCACAATGCGTTGCCACTGCTCCTCGGTGTAGGGTTTGGTCACCCGCGGCGCCTCCCAGATGCGCTGGACGCCCATCTGATGCTCGAACTCTACGTCACATTCCTCCACCATGCCGGTGATGGGAGCCGCAGAGGACGGATCAGGGCTACAGGCCAGGGGAATATGCCCTTCTCCGGCAAACAGACCGGAGGTGGGGTCCAGCCCCACCCAACCCGCGCCAGGCAGAAAGACCTCGCACCAGGCGTGCAGATCGGTGAAGTCTTCCTCGGTGCCCGAGGGTCCGTCCAGGGCTTTCTGGTCCGCCTTGAGCTGAATCAGGTAGCCGGAGACGAACCGCGCTGCCAGGCCGAGGTGCCGAAGCGTCTGAACCAGCAACCAGGTCGAATCCCGACAGGATCCAGACCCTTTTTTCAGGGTCTCTTCCGGCGTCTGGACACCCGGCTCCATCCGGATCAGATAATCGATCCGATCAGCAACACGCTGATTCACACCCACCAGAAAATCGACACTGGGGGTTTCCTTGCGGTCTATAGCGGCCATCCACTTCCGGAATTCCGGTGTTTCCGGCAGTTTCTGCAAGTAAGGCGCCAGCTCCGCCGTCTGCCATTCCTCATAGTCGAAGGGAATGGTCTCCGCCCGGGGTTCCAGAAAGAAATCGAACGGGTTGATCACGGCCATCTCGGCAACCAGGTCCACCGTGATCTTCAACTCGTCAGTTTTTTCCGGAAACACCAGCCGGGCCAGATAGTTGGCCTGCGGGTCCTGTTGCCAGTTCAGGAAGTAACCTTCGGGCTCAACCCTCAGCGAGTAACTGAGAATACGGGTTCGCGCATGTGGACAGGGTCGCAAACGAACAATCTGAGGGCCCAGGGTGATCGGGCGCTCGTAGCGATAATGGGTGGTATGACTCAGGGCAACGTGAATCGACATGGAACCTATCTCGCACGGGAATAGTGTTGGGAGTTTCAGACTGTCTCGTAGACAGGAAACCAGGTCTCTGCAATGTCGTCGTGAAGCTCACCGATCTCCAGCTGCAGGTTCTCCAGAAACAGGATCACATCCTCCTTGCGGATTAACGCATCCACGTCGCCTTCACGGGTATGACGGACTGCCTGCAGTGCCGTGCGCAGCGGAATTTCGTTCCTGGGCAGGCGACTGAGGGCACCGGCCACTTCGCTGAGACTGTGCAGCACCGAGCGCGGGAAGGGTTCGTTCTGCAACAGGAAGCGAATCACCAGAGGCCCACTGACCTTGCGTCGCACGTTGTGACGGTACATCTGGAAGGCACTCTGGTAGCGCAGAACGCTGGTCCACAAGAGCCCGCCGTAGGTTTCGGTGCCATCCCAGCCATCGAGGAACTGTAAGGCACCCACCTCAATCTGTCGCGTGGCCATGTCTGCCCGCTCAAGGTTGCGCCCGACCCGGATGAAGTCGTAGCCCTCGTCATGACTCATACACCCAGCCAGCAGGCCGTTGAGCATCTGGCAGCGGCCAACGATTTCGTTCAGGAATTCGTATCTCGCCCGTTTACCTATCCCCTGATCCATGTGCTCCTGGATGTATCGATAAAGCTCATTGATGACTTCCCAGGCGTCGGTCGGCACCTGATCCCGTGTGGTACGCACATTCTCCCGGGCGGCCTTGATGCAGGAAGCAATGGAACTCGGGTTGTAGCTGTCTGCCATCAGAAACTTCACACAATTGCGCTCATCTGCTTTCTGATGGTGCTGATCGAACAGGGCTTCCATGCCGGTAACCGCTACCAGGCTCTTCCAGGACAGCTGGGTTTCCCGCGGCATATCCAGCGCCAGGGAATTGAAAGCCATGATCATCCGGGCGCTGTTCTCGGCCCGTTCAAGGTATCGGGCCATCCAGTACAGTCTTTCCGCTACACGTGACAGCACATCAATTCTCCTCGTCCACGATCCAGGTATCCTTGCTTCCACCGCCCTGGGAAGAATTCACCACCAGGGAGCCCTTGCGCATCGCCACCCGCGTGAGCCCGCCGGCGGTAACGTAGGTTCGCACGCCCTGCAGCACGAAAGGCCGCAGATCCAGGTGCCTCGGCGCCAAACCCTCGTCGCACAGCGTGGGAGCGACCGACAGACTCAACGTGGGCTGGGCGATGTAGTTGCGTGGGTTCTTCTTGATCAGACGGGCAAATTCGGTGCGCTGCTTCTTGGTGGAATGCGGCCCCACCAGCATGCCGTAACCACCAGACTCGTTCGCCGGTTTGACCACCAGCTCGTCCAGGTGCTCGAGCACATACTCCTGGTCCTGTTTGTTCACGCACATATAGGTGGGCACGTTGGGGATGATCGGCTCCTCATCGAGGTAATAGCGGATCATGTCTGGCACAAAGGCGTAGATCACCTTGTCATCAGCCACACCGGCACCGGGCGCGTTGGCCAGGCCAACCTTGCCATTGCGCCAGGCTCGCATCAGGCCCGGCACGCCCAGGGTAGAGTCTGCCCGAAAGACTTCCGGGTCCAGAAAGTCGTCATCAATGCGCCGGTAGATCACGTCCACGCGCTCCAGGCCCTCTACTGTGCGCATGTACACGCAATCGTCTTCACCAACGACCAGATCAGCCCCCTCCACCAGCTCGGCCCCCATGCGCTGCGCCAGGAACGAGTGCTCGAAATAGGCCGAATTGAAAATCCCCGGGGTGAGTACCGCAATTCTTGGATGATCCTGGGGCCTTGGAGAAATCGACGCCAACATGTCGAACAGCTGGTTGGTGTAGTCATCCACCGGCAGGATACTGTTGTTGTCGAACAGTTCCGGGAACACCCGCTTGGTCAGTTGGCGATTTTCCAGCATGTAGGAAACACCGGAAGGAACCCGCAGGTTGTCCTCAAGAACATATACCTTTCCGTCCTTGTCTCTCACCAGATCCGATCCGCAGATGTGGGCCCAGACCCCCAGTGGCGGCGTAAAACCACGGCACTGCTCGCGGAAGTTCTTGGAGTTGGCGAACACGTACTTGGGAATGACCTTGTCTTTGACGATATTCTGGTCGTTGTAGATATCGTTAATGAACATGTTGAGGGCCGTCAGGCGCTGGGCCAGCCCTTGTTCAATGTTTTCCCACTCCCGGAGCGAGATCACCCGGGGAATGATATCGAAAGGCCAGGCCCGGTCGATATTCTCGCCCTCGCTGTAGATGGTGAAACTGATCCCCATCTCCAGTATCGCCAGTTCGGCAGCCTGCTGGCGCGCCTGGATCTCCTCGGACCCGAGATTGCCCAGGTAGTCGGTAATCGCCGTCGCGGCTCGTCTGGACTTCCCTTTGGCAGCGATCAGCTCATCGTAGAAGTCGTTGGGATCGTAGTTTTTCCAGTCAATCGCTTTGTTCTTTTTCATTCGGGATCCTTTCATTAACGTCCGTGAGCGATCTGGTGCACCAGACGGAGCTTCTCCACCACCGCAGGCGCCAGCACAAAGGGGTAGGCGTCGTCGTGCCCCATGCTTCGGTTCAGGCTGTTGAGCGCAAGCGTCAAAGGCAACCAATGCCTGATCAGCGCATCGAAATCGCCTGCCAGGTAGGGATCAAACGCCGGACCAGGTTCGTTGCTTGTTGTCGGGCTCTGTTGGGCGTGTAGCCGCAGGCCAAACTGCCAGGCCGTTTCCAATGCATCCACCATATGCAGATAGTGTGCCCAGGTCTCTGCCCAGTCCTCCCAGGCATGGCTGCCGGCATAGGCGCTGATGTATCGGCTTTGCCAGTCAGATGGCGGGCCGTATTGGTAATGCTGGTCCAGCGCTTGCCTGTAGTCTCTGGTCTCATCACCAAAAAGGTCCCGGAATTTGCCCAGCCACGGGCTACTCCGGACAAGCAGATCCCAGTAATAGTGTCCGGACTCATGGCGAAAATGCCCTAAAACAGTGCGATACGGCTCGGCCATCTGGTTGCGCATCCGCTCGCGTTCCACCGGGTCTGCTTCGGCGATGTTGATGGTAATGACGCCATTGGCATGGCCTGTCGTTACTTTTTTACGCTCGTCAAACATAGCCGGCTGATCGGCCAGAAAATCGAATGCCAGCCCAAGCTGATCTTCGTTCCGGGGTTCGCACGGGAGTCCCAGGCGCAAGACGGAATACACAAGCCGCCGTTTCTCTTTTTCGAGGCGACGCCAGAGATCATTGTTCTTCTCGATGCTGAGATCCGGAATGGTGCGATTGAGGCGACAGGCAACACAGAAGGTATGCGGATCGGTTTTGGGGATCAGCCAGTTACAGGCTCGCTGATTCTGATAGTTGTCACACAACCGGTAGAGATCACCACGTGCGACCGTCGCCCAGGTGTTATCGCCTTCCGGCTCGATCGCCAGCAAATCCATGACATCCGGGGCAAAGCCCAGGTCAGCTCCGCAATGGGTACAGCGACTGTTTTCAAAGTAAAGCAGGTTGGCACATCGACCGCAGTGGAACAGCTTCATTGGAAGGCATCCTTGGCCAATACCGGGAAAAGCACGCCTTCAAGTATTGGCCATCCACGCCAAAACGCAAAACTGCCGTTAAGCAATACCAACCTTCGGAGCGACAACTCTTGCCGTCGGCATCCTGTTCTTTGGTGCAGCGATAAGTGCGGGGATCAACATGGGGGAAGGGTTTTCAGATCACCCATCAGGAAAAAGCCCCCGGAGGTCGGGGGCTTCAAGGCGGGACTTACTTGACCTTCGGGTCCAGCTCGCCAGCCGCATAACGTTCGAACATCTGTTCGAGGTTCAGCGGCTTGATCTTGCTGGCCTGGCCGGCGCAGCCGAAGGCTTCGTAGCGGGCGACACAGATATCGGTCATGGCAACCATGGTGGCCTTGAGGAATTTGCGCGGGTCAAATTCCGCCGGGTTCTGGGCCATGAAGCGACGAACGGCGCCGGTAGAGGCCAGACGCAGGTCGGTGTCGATGTTGACCTTACGCACACCGTGCTTGATACCTTCGACGATTTCTTCCACCGGTACACCGTAGGTTTCCGGGATCTCGCCGCCGAATTCGTTGATCACTTTCAGCCACTCCTGAGGTACGGAGCTGGAGCCGTGCATGACCAGGTGGGTGTCCGGGATGCGGGCGTGGATCGCTTTGATCTGGTCGATGGCCAGGATGTCACCTGTAGGCGGACGGGTGAACTTGTAGGCGCCGTGGCTGGTGCCGATGGCGATAGCCAGTGCGTCGACCTGGGTTTTCTGCACGAAGTCAGCGGCTTCTTCCGGATCGGTCAGCATCTGGCTGTGGTCCAGGGTGCCTTCGGCGCCAATGCCATCTTCTTCACCGGCCTGGCCGGTTTCGAGGGAGCCCAGGCAGCCCAGTTCACCTTCTACGGAGACACCACAGGCGTGGGACATTTCAACGGTGCGACGGGTCACGTCGACGTTGTATTCGTAGCTGGTCGGCGTTTTGCCGTCTTCACCCAGGGAGCCGTCCATCATCACGGAGCTGAAGCCAAGCTGGATGGAGCGCTGGCACACGGCCGGGCTGGTGCCGTGGTCCTGGTGCATAACCACGGGGATGTGCGGCCATTCTTCGATGGCGGCCAGGATCAGGTGGCGCAGGAAAGGCGCACCGGCGTATTTGCGGGCACCGGCGGAGGCCTGGACAATGACCGGGGAGTCGGTTTTGTCGGCCGCTTCCATGATGGCGCGCATTTGTTCGAGGTTGTTTACGTTAAAGGCTGGCACACCGTAACCATGCTCGGCGGCGTGGTCCAGAAGTTGCCGCAGCGAAATCAGGGCCATGGGTTGTCTCCTTCGTTGACTTTTTGAGGTTTGAATTCTGTTTTGCTGCAGACTTGGGAGCCTGCTTCGGCTGGCAGCGGGGTTGGCCTCCCGAGACACGCCGTAAATACATCCCTGTAGGCTTGAGCGCAGCATCCATGCTGCGCACAGTCTCGGGAGGCCAACCCCGCCACCTGCCTCGCGAATCTAACTTTTGAGTGGTCCCTTAAGCACCACGCTCTTCCAACACGGCTACTGCCGGCAGGGTTTTACCTTCCACGAATTCGAGGAACGCGCCGCCGCCGGTGGAGATGTAGGAAATCTTGTCAGCTACGCTGTATTTGTCAACGGCTGCGACGGTGTCGCCGCCGCCGGCCAGGGAGAAGGCGTCGCTTTCGGCGATGGCCTGGGCGAGTGCCTTGGTGCCGTTGCCGAACTGGTCGAATTCGAACACGCCAACCGGGCCGTTCCACAGGATGGTTTTGGCGTTTTTCAGCAGTTCAGCGAACTGGCCGGCGGTTTCCGGGCCTACGTCGAGGATCATGTCTTCGTCGCTGACGTCGGAGATGTTTTTGGTCGTCGCCGTGGCAGTTTCGGCGAATTCGCTGGCAACCACCACGTCAACCGGCAGCGGAATTTCCACGCGGCTGGCGATGTCTTTGGCGGTGTCGATCAGGTCGTGTTCGCACAGGGACTTGCCTACCGGGTGGCCGGCTGCGGCCAGGAAGGTGTTGGCGATGCCGCCACCAACGATGATCTGGTCACACACTTTTTCCAGGGCGTTAAGCACGTCCAGCTTGGTGGAGACTTTCGAACCACCAACGATGGCAACGACCGGCTTGGCCGGGTTATCCAGGGCTTTGCCGAGTGCTTCCAGCTCTGCTGCCAGCAGCGGGCCGGCGCAGGCTTCGGGGGCAAATCGGGCCACACCGTGGGTGGAGGCCTGGGCGCGGTGAGCGGTGCCGAAGGCGTCCATCACATAGATGTCGCACAGGGCGGCGTATTGCTTGGCTAGGTCTTCGTTGTCTTTCTTTTCGCCTTTGTTGAAGCGAACGTTTTCGAACAACACTACTTCGCCGTCGGCCACTTCAACGCCGTCCAGATAATCCTTGATCAGGCGGACTTCCTGACCCAGCAGGGTGCCCAGGTGTTCGGCGACCGGTTTCATGGAGGAGGCTTCGTCGTACACGCCTTCTTCCGGGCGGCCCAGGTGGGACATCAACATGACTTTGGCACCGGCGTCTTTGGCGGCCTTGATGGTGGGCAGCGAGGCGCGGATGCGGGCGTCACTGGATACTTTGCCGTCTTTGACCGGGACGTTCAGGTCTTCACGAATCAGAACCCGCTTGCCGGCGAGGTTCAGGTCAGTCATTTTCTTGATGGCCATAATCAGGTTCCGTAGTTATGGGTTCAAAGGTGCAAATTCTAAGCCTAAGGCTGGAGCCTGACTCCCTTCGGGATCAGCCCCCACAATATTCTTCAGGTTTTGCTCAACCAGGTTCTGCTGACATCCAGCATGCGATTGGCAAAGCCCCACTCGTTGTCAAACCAGCACAACACTTTCACCATGGTGCCGCCGGTGACTCGGGTCTGCCCGCCATCGACCACGCCGGAATGGGAATCATGGTTGAAGTCAGAACTGGCCAGCAGTTCATCGGTATAGCCGAGGATACCCTTCAATGAGCCAGCGGATGCACCGCACAGCAACTGATTCACTGTGGCTATGTCGGTCGGCTCACGCACGTTAACCACCATGTCTATAGCAGAGACATTCAGCGTTGGCACGCGCATGGCAACCGAGCTGAAACGGCCTTCCATATGAGGCAACAAGCGCTCGATACCGCGGGCCAGGCCAGTGTCCACGGGCACAATATTGTGCAGGGCACTTCGGGTACGGCGCAGGTCCTGATGGTGGTAGGCATCGATGACCGGCTGGTCGTTCATGGCGGCGTGAATCGTGGTGGTACTGCCCTGCTCTACGCCAAAGGCATCGTCCAGGACCTTGATGACCGGTACCAGGCAGTTGGTGGTGCAGGAGCCGGCAGCTACGATCACGTCCTGACCGTTCAGGTCCCCGTCGTTAATGCCGAAGACCACCGTGCGGTCGACATCCGGATCGCCCGGCTGGGAAAACAGCAGGCGCTGGGCACCGGCTTCAATATGCTTTTCCGCCGTGGCCCGGTCAGAATAGGCGCCGGAGCATTCCAGCACCAGATCCACATCCAGCAGTCGCCAGGGCAGTTCCTCGGGTTCAGGGTGACGCAATACGCGGATGCGGTCGCCGTTCACAACCAGGTTATCGCCATCCACGGCCACCTCACCGTGAAACCGCCCGTGGGTGGAGTCGTATTTGGTGAGGTGGGCAATGGTGTCGATATCCGACAACTCGTTGATCGCGACCACCTGCAGATGGTCGCGATAGCCGTTTTCATAAAGGGCCCGCAACACGCACTGGCCGATGCGGCCGTACCCGTTGATGGCAATGCGAAACGGCGTTGCGTTGGTCATCAGGCGTCCAGCAGTTCGTCAGCCACTTCCAGGATATTGTCGACAGTAAAGCCGAACTCCTTGAACAGCTCGCCGGCCGGCGCAGATTCACCAAAGGTGGTCATGCCAACGATGCGACCGTCCAGGCCCACGTACTTGTACCAGTAGTCCGCAATGCTCGCTTCAATGGCAATACGGTTGGTCACTTCCAGCGGCAACACCTGCTGTTTGTACTCGGCACTCTGGGCATCGAATACGTCAGTGGACGGCATGGATACAACACGCACAGCTTTGCCCTGCTCACGCAGCTTGGCTGCAGCGTCCTGGGCCAGCCCCACTTCGCCGCCGGTGGCGATGAGAATCAGCTCCGGCGTGCCTTCGCTGTCAGACAGGATGTAACCACCTTTGGCCACGTTCGCCAGCTGTTCGGCATCACGCTGCTGGTGCGGCAAGCCCTGACGGGAGAAGACCATGGCGGTCGGGCCATCCTTGCGCTCCAGGGCCGCTTTCCAGGCCACCGCAGACTCCACGGTGTCGGCCGGGCGCCAGGTGCTCATGTTCGGGGTGGTGCGCAGGCTGGCCAGCTGTTCGATAGGCTGGTGGGTCGGGCCATCTTCACCCAGACCGATGGAATCGTGGGTAAAGACAAAGATCGAGCGCTGCTTCATCAGTGCGGCCATGCGCACGGCATTACGGCAGTATTCCATGAAGATCAGGAAGGTAGCGCCGTAGGGCACGAAGCCACCGTGCAGAGCGATACCGTTCATGATGGCCGCCATGCCGAATTCGCGTACACCGTAATAGATGTAGTTGCCGGAGGCGTCTTCCTTGGTCACGCCTTTACAGCCCGACCAGATAGTCAGGTTGGAACCGGCCAGGTCGGCAGAGCCACCCATCAGCTCCGGCAGCAGCGGGCCGTAGGCGTTCAGGGAATTCTGGGACGCCTTACGGGAGGCAACGGTCTCGCCCTTGTCCTGGCATTCCTGGATATAGGCCTGGGCTTTTTCGGCGAAGTCTGCCGGCAGATCACCCGCCATGCGGCGTTTGAACTCGGCGGCCAGTTCCGGCTCGGCCTTCTCATAGGCCGCAAATTTCTCTTCCCAGACACTCTGGGCAGCCTGGCCTTTTTCTTTGGCATCCCACGCGGCGTAGATCTCGGACGGCACCTCGAACGGGCCGTGCTGCCAGCCCAGGGCTTCGCGGGTCAAAGCGATTTCATCGTCGCCCAGCGGGGCGCCGTGACACTCTTCCTTGCCCTGCTTGTTGGGGGAACCGAAGCCGATAATGGTCTTGCAGCAAATAATGGTGGGCTGTGCGGTGTTGGCACGGGCAGCTTCAATGGCCGCACGGATGGCATCGGAATCGTGACCATCAACATTGGGGATCACCTGCCAGCCGTAGGACTCGAAACGCTTGGGCGTGTCGTCGGTGAACCAGCCCTCTACTTCTCCATCAATGGAGATGCCGTTGTCATCATAGAAGAACACCAGTTTACCCAGGCCCAGGGTGCCGGCCAGAGAGGCGACTTCGTGGGAGATACCTTCCATCAGGCAGCCGTCGCCCAGGAACGCATAGGTGTAGTGGTCAACAATGTCGTGGCCCGGACGGTTGAACTGAGCAGCCAGTGCCTTCTCGGCCAGCGCGAAGCCAACAGCATTGGCGATGCCCTGCCCCAGCGGGCCGGTGGTGGTCTCGATGCCCGGGGTATAACCGTATTCCGGATGGCCCGGTGTTTTGGAGTGCAACTGACGGAAGTTCTTCAGGTCATCAATGCTGACGTCGTACCCGCTCAGGTGCAGCAAGGAATACTGCAGCATGGAGCCATGGCCGTTAGACAGCACGAAGCGGTCGCGGTTGGCCCAGTGCGGGTTGGCCGGGTTGTGGCTAAGATAATCGTTCCACAGCACCTCGGCGATATCCGCCATACCCATGGGCGCACCCGGGTGGCCGGATTTGGCTTTCTGAACCGCATCCATGCTCAGCGCGCGAATGGCGTTGGCGAGATCTTTACGGGACGGCATTGACAATTCTCCAGTGTTTTTCAGGAAAAGACTTCAAGCTGCAAATACTGCTCAAAAAGAAGGCGCGTATTTTCGCCGATTAGGGTATGCCGGGGCAAATCCATATGTAGTGGTTTTCCGATGAAGCCGGCACAAAATCACCAAACCGACTGATTTCACAGAACTCATAAATCTATATCAAAAAATTTTGATATGGCTATTGATCGACCAACCGAACGCCCCTACACTTGCCAACCATGACCTCACTCAATGCACATGCGAACGAATTGTCCTCTGTGGACGTACTGGCCCCGATCTTCAAGGCGAGCGGCGACCCCCTGCGCCTGGAAATCCTGCGGGTGCTGCGGCGGGACACCTTCGGTGTGCTGGAGCTGAGCCAGATGTTCGACATGCGCCAGTCCGGCATGAGCCATCACCTGAAAGTGATGCACAAGGCCGGCTTGCTGGAGCCCCAGCGGGAAGGAAATGCCATTTTCTATCGTCGCCCGCTGAATCTGGACAGTGACAAACTGGCCGACCAGGCGATCCGCCAGATTTTCGAAACCGTCGACAGGGTTGCCCTGCCCCGGCATCTGGACGAAAAAATTGAAGCCATACGAGAGCAGCGGGCGGGACAGTCCCAGGCCTTTTTCTCCAGGCACTCCGAACAATTCCGGGAACAGCAGGAGCTGATTGCTGCCTTTGACCTGTACGCCGAGCCTACCGCGGAACTGATTCGCAAGCGTGCAGCGAGGCAGCCATGGCAGAGCGTTCTGGAAATCGGACCGGGTGAAGGCGGGTTCCTGCCGGTACTGTCGGAGCTGTTCCAGCATGTGGTTGGCCTGGACAACAGCAAAGACATGCTGGCCAAGGCGACGCGCACCTGCATAGAGGAACACCTGAACAACGTCGACCTGATCGAAGGCGTGACCGACACCCTGCTGGCGCGGGGCGACGCCTTTGACCTGATTGTAGCCAACATGGTGCTGCATCATGTGCCCAGCCCCGCGGACATTTTTCTGGACGCCGCAGCCCTGATGAACAGTGGCGGTTGTCTGGTCGTCAGTGATCTGTGCAGTCACGACCAGGACTGGGCCAAAGAAAACTGCGGCGACCTGTGGCTGGGCTTCGAGCCGGAAGAACTGACTTCCTGGGCGGCAGACGCCGGGCTGACCGCTGGCGAACAGCTGTTTATAGGACTGCGCAACGGGTTCCAGGTACAGGTAAGAGAATTCTGGAAGAGTACGGAAGCGGCGTAACCAATCGCCGTCACAGGAATATCAAAAACTTTTGATATGGGTGTAGGTAGTTTTACGTATGCCCTGACAACAACCAAGGCAGCCGGTAGGTCAAACAGGACGGAGCCGGTACGAATTTGCAATCGCTCAAGAGGAGCACACCTATGTCTGACTACAACATCTTCACCTCCGAATCGGTCTCCGAAGGCCATCCGGACAAACTGGCCGACCAGATTTCCGATGCGGTACTGGACGCCATCCTGACCGACGATCCGCACGCACGCGTAGCCTGCGAAACCATGGTCAAGACCGGCGTGGCCATCGTCGGCGGTGAAATCACCACCAGCGCCTGGGTCGATCTGGAAGACCTGGTTCGCGGTGTGATCAAAGACATCGGCTACACCTCCTCTGAAGTAGGCTACGACGGCGACACCTGTGGTGTGATCAACATCATCGGCAAACAGTCCGTCGACATCGCCCAGGGCGTTGACCGCCAGAAGCCGGAAGACCAGGGCGCAGGCGACCAGGGACTGATGTTCGGCTACGCCAGCAACGAAACCGACGTGCTGATGCCGGCGCCGATCACCTTTTCCCACCGCCTGGTTCAGCGCCAGGCCGAAGCCCGCAAGAGCGGCCTGCTGCCGTGGTTGCGTCCGGACGCCAAGAGCCAGGTCACCTGCCGCTACGAAAACGGCCAGGTGGTGGGCATCGATGCCGTAGTTCTGTCGACGCAGCACGACCCGGACGTCAGCCAGGCCGACCTGAAAGAAGCCGTGATGGAGCTGATCGTCAAGCACACCCTGCCGGCTGAACTGCTGCACAAAGACACCCAGTTCCACATCAACCCGACCGGTAAGTTCGTTATCGGTGGCCCGGTGGGCGACTGTGGCCTGACTGGCCGCAAAATCATCGTAGACACCTACGGCGGCATGGCCCGTCACGGTGGTGGCGCCTTCTCCGGCAAAGACCCCTCGAAGGTTGACCGCTCCGCCGCTTACGCCGGCCGTTACGTCGCCAAGAATATCGTCGCCGCCGGCCTGGCCGAGAAGTGCGAGATCCAGGTGTCCTACGCCATCGGTGTAGCCCAGCCGACCTCCATTTCCCTGAACACCTTTGGCACCGGCAAGATCAGCGATGACAAGATCATCGATCTGGTACGAGCGCACTTCGACCTGCGCCCGTACGCGATCACCAACATGCTCGACCTGCTGCACCCGATGTACCGGGCCACCGCAGCCTACGGCCACTTCGGCCGTGATCCGTACGAGATGACCGTTGGCGGCAAGACCTTCACCGCGTTCCCGTGGGAGAAGACTGACCGCGCTGCGGCTCTGAAGGATGCTGCGGGTATCTGAACAGACCATTCCGGATAACTGGGCGTATTCCATTTCACCGAATACGCCCAAACCAAACTGACAGGAGAACACCATGAGCACTCCGGCCGAAAAACTGAATGACTTCCAGGACTACAAAGTCCGCGACATCACCCTCGCCGACTGGGGCCGCAAGGAAATCAAAATTGCCGAAGGCGAAATGCCCGCCCTGATGAAACTGCGCGAGAAATACAAAGCGGAGCAGCCGCTGAAAGGCGCCAACATCATGGGCTGCATCCACATGACCATCCAGACCGCCGTGCTGATCGAAACCCTGGTCGAACTGGGCGCCAACGTACGCTGGTCATCCTGCAACATCTTCTCCACTCAGGATCAGGCCGCAGCCGCCATCGCAGCGCAAGGCATTCCCGTGTTCGCGTGGAAAGGTGAGACTGACGAAGAATACGACTGGTGCCTGCACAAAACCGTCGGTGCGGACGTAGACGGCTGGGAGCCGAACATGATCCTGGACGACGGCGGCGACCTGACCGAGCTGCTGCACAAGGAATACCCGCAGGTGATCGCCAAGTGCCACGGCGTAACCGAGGAAACCACTACCGGCGTACACCGCCTGCAGGAAATGCTGCGTGACGGTACCCTGAAGATCCCGGCGATTAACGTCAACGACTCGGTGACCAAATCCAAGAACGACAACAAGTATGGTTGTCGCCACAGCCTGAATGATGCCATCAAGCGCGCCACCGACCATCTGCTGTCTGGCAAAAAGGCCCTGGTGATCGGCTACGGCGACGTGGGCAAGGGTTCTGCCCTGTCCCTGCGCCAGGAAGGCATGATCGTCAAAGTCACCGAAGCAGATCCGATCTGCGCCATGCAGGCCTGCATGGACGGTTTTGAAGTTGTGTCCCCATACATTGACGGCGTGAACACCGGTACCGAGCAGGGCATCAACAAGGATCTGCTGGCCAACACCGACCTGCTGGTAACCACCACCGGTAACGTCAACGTGTGCGATGCCAACATGCTGAAAGCGCTGAAGAGCGGCGCCGTGGTATGCAACATCGGGCACTTCGATAACGAAATCGATACCGCCTACATGCGCAAGAACTGGGAGTGGGACGAGGTCAAGCCGCAGGTGCACGTGATCTACCGCGACAAGGCCAGCAACGACCACCTGATCCTGCTGTCGGAAGGCCGCCTGGTGAACCTGGGCAACGCCACCGGTCACCCGTCCCGCATCATGGACGGCTCCTTTGCCAACCAGGTGCTGGCGCAGATGTATCTGTTCGAGCGCAAGTTTGCCGACCTGCCGGAAGATTCCAAGGCCAAGGGCGTTTACGTACAGGTTCTGCCCAAGCAGCTGGACGAGGAAGTGGCCCGCGCCATGGTGGAAGGCTTTGGTGGCGTGATCACCAAGATGACTCCAGACCAGGCGAAATACATCGGTGTACCGGTCGAAGGCCCGTACAAGCCGGAAAGCTACAGGTACTAATCGGACACAAACATGGAATCCCAGAAGCAATTCAAACGCCGCTTCAGTTTCGAGTTTTTCCCGCCCAAGACCGATCAGGGCAAGGAGAAGCTGCAAGCGGTGCGTAACCAGCTGGCCGAGGTGAACCCGGATTTCTTCTCGGTCACCTTCGGAGCGGGCGGTTCCACCCGGGACCGCACCATCGAGACGGTGCTGAACCTGCACCAGCAGGGCATCTCCACGGCACCGCACCTCTCCTGCGTGGGCGGTACCCGGGAAGAAATCGGTGAGCTGCTGGATGTGTATAAAGAGAACGGCATCAACCGGATCGTTGCCCTGCGTGGCGATATGCCATCGGGCATGGGCGCTTCCGGTGAACTGCGTTACGCCAACGAACTGGTGGAATTTATCCGGCAGCACAGCGGCGATCACTTCAATCTGGAAGTGGCCGCTTACCCGGAGTTTCACCCTCAGGCCCGCAACGCCGAAGATGACCTGAAGAACTTCGCACGGAAAGTACAGGCCGGTGCCAACAGCGCCATCACCCAGTACTTCTTTAATGCCGACAGCTACTTCTACTTCATCGACCGTCTGGAGCAGATGGGTGTCACCATTCCGGTGGTGCCGGGCATCATGCCCATCGTCAACTTCTCCAGCCTGGTGCGGTTCTCGGACATGTGCGGCGCGGAGATCCCGCGCTGGATCCGCAAGCAGTTGGAAGCCTACGGTGACGACACCGACAGCATCCGCAAGTTCGGTGAGGAAGTGGTCACTGAAATGTGCCAAAAACTGCTCAAGGCCGGGGCTCCAGGGTTGCACTTCTATACTCTGAACCAGGCTGAACCCAGCCTTTCCATCTGGAAGAACCTGGGTATCAGCGACCGGGAGAAAATCGCGTTCTGACACGCCGTCCCAGCCGGTAAAGAGAGGGGCTCCGGCCCCTCTTTCCTTTCATAACCGCCTGATTTCCTGCAAATCCTGTCTCCATAGTCTAGACTGTATCTGATGCATCCCCATCAACGCTCCCTGTGATGCACGGTCACAAAGAGTGCTTTCACAGACTGCCTTACCGGGCAGACGGGGCATAAAAAAACAGAAAGGAGAAAGCATGAGCACGAAATGGCTGAAAACACTGGGGGCTGGTCTGGCACTGTCTGTAGCCGCAACCTCAGTCAGCGCAGAGACCCTGCGCGTGGTTACCGACCCAAGCTTCGTCCCGTTTGAAATGATGGATCAGGAAACCGGAGAAATGATCGGTTTCGATATGGAGATCATTGCCGAAGTCGCCGAACGTGCAGGCTTTGATTACGACCTCAACACCATGGATTTCAACGGCATTATCCCGGCCCTGCAAACCGGCAACGTGGATATTGCCATCGCCGGCATCACCATTACCGATGAGCGCGAGGAAATCGTCGACTTCTCCGATCCTTACTACGATTCCGGTCTGCGCATCCTGGTGAGCCAGAACAACGGCGACGTTGATGAAATGTCGGACCTGGAAGGCATGAAAGTGGGCACCAAGATTGGTAGCACCAGCTATGACTTCCTGATGAAGAGCCTGGACGACAACGACGGTGTAACGCCGTACCCCGGCAGCTCCGACATGTACATGGCGCTGATGTCCGGTGCCGTTGATGCGGTTTTCTACGATGCCCCAAACGTTGGCTACTTCGCCAGCACCCGAGGCAAAGGCAAGGTCAAGACCGTCGGCCCCCTGTATGAAGGCCAGCAGTACGGTATTGCCCTGAAGAACGGCAGCAAATGGGTCGGCCCGGTTAACGAGGCCCTGGCAGAAATCAAGGAAGACGGCACCTACAAGACCATTTATGAAAAATGGTTCGGCCCCATGCCTGAAGACAAATAACCCGCCACTCGAACCGGCCTGGGCACACAATGCCCTGGCCGATTCCTCCCAACCCAACGGAGAAACACACTGTGGAATTCCAGTTTCAGTTTGACTGGCAGGCGGCCATCAATTCCATTCCCTACCTGGCCAAGGGTATCCCCTATACCCTGATGATTTCCTTCGGTGGCCTGGCCATCGGTTTTGTTCTGGGCATCGTGTTCGGCCTGCTCAGCATCAACAAGAATTGGTTCTTGCGCTGGCCCGCCACTGCCTACATCGAGATTTTCCGCGGCACCCCCATCCTGGTTCAGGTGCTGTTTATCTTCTACGGCCTGCCCGACCTGGTAGGCGGCCCGATCGACCCGCTGACAGCCGGTATTGCAGCCATCGCCCTTAACTCCGGTGCCTATATCTCCGAAGTGGTCCGTGGCGGTGTGCAATCCATCGACAAAGGCCAGACCGAAGCCGGTCTGTCTCTGGGCCTGTCACGCTCCCAGACGTTCTGGAACATTGTCTGGCCCCAGGCCTTCCGGCGCATGATTCCGCCCCTGGGCAACCAGGCCATCGTCAGCATCAAGGACACCTCGCTGTTCTCGGTCATCGGCGTGGGCGAACTGGTACGCCAGGGCCAGGTGTACATTGCCAATACCTTCACCGCATTCGAGGTGTATTTTGTGGTGGCCATTATGTACCTGGCCATTACGCTGTCCCTGTCACTGATCCTGCGGCTGCTTGAGCGCCGTGGTGTCGCGTCTGCCTGAAGGAGCCCGAGCAATGACACAGATTGTAAAAATGAAGGGCATGAACAAATACTTCGGCAAACTGCATGTCCTCAAGGATATCGACCTGACCGTAGAACAGGGCGAAGTGGTGGTGATCATCGGCGCCAGCGGCTCCGGCAAGTCCACTCTGATTCGCTGCGTGAATGGCCTGGAAGAATACGAATCCGGTTCGCTTGAGGTGGATAACCACCCTCTGGCCCCGAAAGGCGGCAATCAGAACAGCCTGGCGGAAATCCGCAAGGAAGTGGGCATGGTGTTCCAGCAGTTCAACCTGTTCCCGCACCTGACCGTGAAAAAGAACATCATGCTGGCGCCCATGAAGGTGAAAAGAACGGCCGAAGTGGTTGCCAACGCCACCGCCGAACGCCTGCTGGAGCGTGTCGGCATCGGCAATCAGGCCGACAAATACCCCAGCCAGCTATCCGGCGGCCAGCAACAGCGGGTGGCCATCGCCCGGGCTCTGGCCATGGAACCCAGGCTGATGCTGTTCGACGAACCCACGTCAGCGCTGGATCCGGAAATGATCGGGGAAGTACTGGATGTCATGAGGGAGCTGGCCAGAGAAGGTATGACCATGATGGTCGTCACCCATGAAATGGGCTTCGCCCGCGAGGTGGCCGACCGGGTGATTTACATTCACGAAGGCCAGATTGTCGAGGAAGGCAAACCCGACGAGGTGTTCGATAACCCTCAGAATGAGCGCACCCAGGCATTCCTGTCCCGGGTACTGGCTCACTGACCCTCGCGTTTAAAGCAACTGGCGGATGACGTCATACTCACGTTCAATCTTGGCGTGGGAGTCATCCGCCAGAAACTTCGCAATCTTCCGGCCCAGAAACGGCACCTCGCACAGCACCGACAGGCTCACGTAGTTGATACAACGGTCGCCGTTGCCCAACAGCCGCATCGCGCCCTTGATCTTCGCCGGCACGCCGTCAATGCGCACCCGAAACTCGCAGTGCCACTCGTAATCGTCTTTGCGGAACCAGTGCTCTTCCTGCCGCACCCGGTTCCATTCCCGGTGGAAACCGGAAAGCACACCCGGCACCGGTGCCGAGGCGGTCATTTCCCGCTCGATCACCAGTTTGGCCGACATTTCGTCCTTTTTCAGCTCGGTCACCTTGAGATTGCGGGCACCCAGTTGCTCGTTTTTGTTGCGAATATGCGCCTCATCGAAGAAACGCTCGATCACCTGATCAAGCCCCCGCTCGTAGGGGTGCTCCAGATTGAGTTCCATGATTACCTCCGAACCTGTCTTACCCCTATTGTTGCGGTCGCCCGGCGTGGCAACATTGGCCGGGCGGGCAAGCAAACCGGGCAAGCAAGCCAGACCGATTGGTTCACATTCTGGCGCTGTTAAGCGATGGCCCGGGCAAGTATCATGTGAGGATTTTAACGAACCGAACAAAACCGTCCGGGAGCTGACAGGAGACAACAATGCGCAATGCCGATCTGGTCGCACGGGATCTCAAATCCGTGTGGCACCCGTGCACCCAGATGAAAGACCACGAGACCCTGCCCCTGATCCCCATCAAACGGGGCGAAGGTGTCTGGCTGGAGGACTTTGAGGGCAACCGCTACATCGACGCCGTCAGCTCCTGGTGGGTTAACCTGTTCGGCCACGCCAATCCGCGCATCAACTCCGCCATTCAGGAACAGATCGGCCAGCTCGAACATGTGATTCTGGCCGGTTTCAGTCATGAGCCAGTGGTTAATCTGTCGGAGCGGCTGATCGAGGTAACGCCGGAAGGCCTGAACAAGTGTTTCTATGCCGACAATGGTTCCTCGGCCATCGAAGCCGCTCTGAAGATGAGTTACCACTACTGGAAAAACCACGGCAAACCGGGCAAAAAGAACTTCGTTAACCTCAGCAACAGCTACCATGGCGAAACCCTGGGCGCGCTGGCCCTGGGCGACGTGGCCCTGTACAAGGACACCTACCAGCCGCTGCTGATGGAAGTGCTGACCGCCCCCTCACCGGACGCCTACAACAAAGAGCCGGGCGAAACCGATGAAGAGTACGCCCTGCGCCAGTTCGAGGCCATGGACAAACTGCTGGCCGAGAAACACGACGAAATCTGCGCTGTGGTGGTGGAGCCGTTGATCCAGTGCGCCGGTGGCATGCGCATGCACCACCCGATTTACCACACCAAACTGCGGGAAGCCTGCGACCGTTACGGGGTGCACCTGATCGCGGATGAAATTGCCGTCGGCTTTGGCCGCACCGGTACTCTGTTCGCCTGTGAACAGTCTGGTATCACCCCCGATTTCATGTGCCTGTCCAAAGGCCTGACCGCCGGCTACCTGCCGTTGTCCGTGGTGCTCACCACCGACACCGTCTACAACGCCTTTTACGACGACTACGAAACCATGCGCGCCTTCCTGCACAGCCACAGCTACACCGGAAACCCCATCGGCTGCGCCGTCGCCCTGGCCACGCTCGACATTTTCCGGGATGAGAACGTCATCGAAAACAACCGCCAGCTGTCCCGCTGTATGGCCGAGTCCGTTGCCCATCTGGCCGACCACCCGAACGTGGGCGACATCCGCCAGCACGGCATGACCATGGCCATTGAAATGGTTAAAGACAAAGCCAGCAAAACCCCGTTCCCCTGGCAGGAGCGCCGTGGCATCAGAGTGTATAAGCATTCACTCACCCGCCAGGCCTTGCTGCGCCCCCTGGGTAACGTGCTGTACTTCATGCCGCCCTACGTGATCACCGAAGAACAGATTCGCCATCTGGCTCAGGTGGCCACCGAAGGCATCGAAATCGCGGTCAAGGACTGAGAACCGCCGCCATGAGAATCCCGCGCATCTTCACCAACAGCCCCCTGGCTGTCGGCAGCCAGTGCCAGCTGGACGACAACGCCGCCAACCATGTAGGCCGGGTCCTGCGCATGCAGGCAGGCCAGGCACTTCTGCTCTTCAACGGTGACGGTCATGACTATCACGCCACCATTACCGAAGCCGGAAAGAAACACGTGCTGGTGGCAGTCACGGAAGCCGCTGAAAACGAAACAGAATCGCCCCTCAGAGTAGTACTGGCACAGACCCTGTCCAAGGGCGACCGCATGGACTACGCCGTACAAAAAGCAGTGGAAATGGGCGTGAGCGAAATCGTGCCGCTGACCACCGAACGCTGCGACGTCAAACTCAAAGGCGACCGGGAAGACAAACGCCTTCGGCACTGGCAACAGGTTGCCATCAGCGCCGCCGAACAGTGCGGCCGTGCCCGGGTTCCAGACATACAGCCGGTTATGACCGTGCAACAGTGGCTGGAACACGCCCGGGCCTGTGACTTGCGCCTGGTGCTACACCATCGCACCGAACGGTCCCTGAACACCCTCGAAAAGCCCTCCAGCATCGCCCTGATGATAGGCCCCGAAGGCGGCCTGACCGCTGAAGAAATTGCCCTGGCCGAGGACAACGGTTTTCTGCCCGTTGCCCTGGGCCCCCGGGTACTGCGCACCGAAACTGCACCCGTTGCCGCCATCGCCCTGTGTCAGTGGCTCTGGGGGGATATCGGCGCCTGAGACAGGCGGGTGACTATTCATGGCGTCACGTCCTGGCATCCCAGTCATTGACAGAGCTGTCAGTGAACAACATTATCTTGTCTGACAAAAAGTGGGCGGGAATGCCACCTTGGATGGGCGCCTGCACCCAAGAAAACAATTAAGAGCCCAGGATGATAAACCTACTTACCAATCCGGAATTTTGGCAATACCTCAGCATCCCCGTGATCGCCGCCCTCATCGGCTGGAGCACCAACTGGCTCGCCATCAAAATGACCTTCTACCCTCTGGAGTTCATCGGCAAGCCACCGCTTCTGGGCTGGCAGGGCATTATTCCCTCCAAAGCCCGCAAAATGGCGGCCAAAAGCGTGGATGCCACCATTTCCAAAATCGGTACCGTTCAGGAGATCTTCGAACAGATTGACCCAAAAGTCCTGGCCGCCCACATCATCTACACCGTCGACCCCCGCATCGAGGAATATGTCGACGAACTCATGCTGCGGGAATACCCCACCTTCTGGGAAAACCTGCCCGCCTCGGCCCGCAAAATGGTCTACGACCGGGTACGCAAATCCACCCCACAACTGGTCGACAACCTGGTTGAAGACATCTCAGACAACATTGAAGACCTGCTCGACATCAAAGGCATGGTCATCGAACGCCTGGCCCGGGATAAAAAGCTGCTCAACCGGATATTTCTGGAGTGTGGCGACGTGGAGTTCCGCTTCATCATCAATTCCGGCCTCTACTTCGGCTTCCTGTTCGGCATTATCCAGATGGGAGTCTGGTACCTGTACCCGGCCATCTGGGTGTTGCCTCTGTTCGGGCTCCTTGTGGGCTGGGCCACCAACTGGATTGCGCTGAATGTAATCTTCCGGCCCCTGCATGAACACAAGGTCGGCCCTCTGCGAATCCAGGGCCTGTTCCTCAAGCGCCAGCCAGAAGTGGCAGAATCCTTCTGTCATATCGTGACCCACGAGATACTCACCGTGGGCAACATCATCAATGCCATCCTCGAAGGACCCAAAGGTGACCGCGCCCGCAACATGGTGAAAAAGCACATCAAACCGCTGGTGGATGAAACCGCAGGCATGGGCAAGGCCCTGACCCAGATGGCATTCGGCCCCACGGGTTTTGCCACCCTGAAAAATCAGGTGGGTGAAAAAGCCATCGCGATATCCCAGAGTTCCTTCAACAACCCCGTGTTCGAGCGAGACCGGGCCCGGGCAGTGGAGTCCATTATGGTGGAGCGGATGAATGCCCTGTCTTCGGAAGAATTCCAGGATCTGCTGCGCCCGTGCTTCCAGGAAGACGAGATCAAACTGATCCTGGTGGGCGCCTTCCTGGGTCTGGTGGCCGGTGTGTGCCAACTGGTCTTTGTCTTTGGCGAGTCCTTTTTCTGATCGTTGTCAGGGCTGGGCAGGGTTGCATTACGCTACTATACTGGCCAGATAACCAGTCCATTCTTTATACACGCTATGCGGAGGCAAGGGATGCCGGGCTTTTTTTCCTGGATATCAGGTCTGTTCAACAGCACTCAATCCGTCCCACAGGCTGCCTCCGAAACCCGGCTTTTTAATCCTTCCAGCACCAGCCAGCCCGGCAATAGCAACGATGAAGGCGACATTGTTGGCCAACTGGAAGACCACCTGTTCACCTGGCTGCTTGATGTGGAACCCGCGCGCCTTCGTGCCGGCACAGATAGTGGCGAAAAGGAACTGGCCGAGCTCGAGCGGCGCCTGCAAATGAACGAAATGGAAGAACTGCCCAGGAAGCCTGGCAGTTTACCCATGCTGATGCGAGCACTGTCCAATGAAGCCACCGAACGCAAAGAGCTAACCCGCATCATTCTGAGTGACCCGTCACTGACCGACCAGTTGCTCCAGGTGGCCAACAGCCCCTACTTCCGCCCGAATGAACACGTCATAGAATCCGTTGACCAGGCTGTGTTCGTGCTGGGTGTGGACGGCATCCGGAACGTGATTGCGGCGGCGGTGATGCGCCCCATGATGGCGGCCAGGAACAGTCGGGAAGCGCTGTTCGCACAACGGTCCTGGCGCTGGGGCCTGACCTGCGCACGGGCGGCGGAAATGATTGCGAAGATTCACAGGGATGACACCAGCGCCCACTTCATGGTCGGCCTGTTGCCAGCCTTGGCCTACATCACCATTCGCCGGGAACTGGGGCGTATCTGCCGCACCAAAGGCTCCGGCAATGAACCGGAACCGGCCATACTGAGACAGGCTCTGGCCCGTTATCAGTGGGCCACCTGCCAGTTACTGGCCAATGTATGGAATCTGCCACCCAAATACCATGCCTGGCTGCTGTCGGCGGAACGGCCGGCGCCGCGGCAGGCCCACTCCGCACTGACCGACGGCCTGCTTCTGGGCACCCGGGAAGTGCTGCGCCATGCCCGCCAGAGGAACCTGTCAGAAGAGAATCTGATTCGTATTGTGCACCTGTCCCCGGAGCAACTGGGCAGGGTACGTACGGTATTGCTCAGAATGCTCCAGGAAGGCAAAAGCTCACAGGTTCGGACCTGACTCCGGTGCTTTGACAATATCCGCACCGGGCGGTGTACCGGCATTCAGCAGGCTGGCAAAGCTGACATCGTCACTGGTGGGCGCAAGATCGATCAGTTCCCTCGGCATGGCCCCGGCAGGCAGGCGATCCACCACCCGGTCTTCGTCCTTGCGCACGGCCCGCAGCACGCTACCGACCGTAATCAGATCCAGTGTTCGCCCTGGAACCAGCTGATCGCCATCGCGCCCCGCCAGATTCAGCAACCCGGCGCGTATCAGCTTGTCGCTGATCTTGCGGGTGACTTCGCCGGGAATCCGCAACTGCTGCTCCAGAGACTCCTGCTGAGGCGCCGGTTCACCGCGGCTGAACGGCTTGGCCACCATCCACATCAGGGCAAGCCCTACCCGCTCCTGCAATTCCGGCGCCAGCTGGACATTCCGGCGCTTGGCTACGGCCCCCGGGTTTTGCAGATAGAAAGCCAGACTGGCGCCAAGCAGCAGGATCATCCAGTTCAGATACGTCCAGATCAGCAGAATGATACCGACCGCAAAACCGGAGTAGATGGCCGCATACTTGGCCGAGCCGGCCACGAACGAGGCAAACAGCATGCCGCCAGCCTGCCAGGAAACGCCGGCCACCAGCCCGGCGATAAACGCGTAGCGCAGCTTCACCCGGGTGTTAGGGATAAAGATGTAAACAAAGGTGAACGCGCCCACCACCAGGAAAAATGGTGTAAATCGACTGGCAAGGACAATCAGCGAACCAAACGGCTCGATGGCCATAAGATTCTGAGCGATTTCTGAAGAGAATATGGTGGCGGTTACCCCGATAGCCGAAACCATCAACAAGGGGCCGACCATGATGACGCTCAGATAGTTACTGAAACGCTGCGCCATGGAGCGCATTTCCGGCACCCGCCAGATCATGTTGAACGAGCGCTCGATTTTCTGAACCAGGGAAATGACGGTGTACACCAACAAGGCCAGACCCACCGAGCCCAACACACCGACTTTCATATTATCGACAAAGCCCAGGATTCGCTCAGCCACCTCCACACCCTGTGGGCCCATCGGCTGGAAGAACTGGTACAGGAATGGCTCCATGCGCTGGTGCACACCCAGCGCTTTCAGCACGGAAAAGCTCAGGGCGAGCAACGGCACAATGCTGAGCAACGTGGTGTAAACCAGGCTCATGGCGTGCAGTGTCAGCTGACCACTGATCACATCGCGGATCAGGGCATAAGCCGAGCGCCCGGATTTATACAGCCAGGTCCAGGGCCAGGTCTGCGGTGGGTTGGAATTGGACAGTATCCAGTCTTCAGCAGCCTGGAGCCGCTCTTTCATCTGGGTGGAAGCCACGTAACATCCTGCTTGTCAGTGTTTCTTCAAGCTTATCAGGCAGCTGTCAGTAAACAACCCGGAAACCGGGTATTTGTTGTACACCCGGACAAATCCTCCTGGCGGTGGGCTTCCTTCACCCGACTTCAGGTAACCGACGCCAGATTACGCGCCGTAATCTCCACAATTCGCTGCCGCGCCTCTTGGCTCGCCCAGGCCGAGTGTGGGGTCAGAATCAGATTGGGAACATTGTCTGCCAGCAGCGGGTTACCATTGCGAGGAGGTTCTTCGGTTAACACGTCAAAGCCCGCACCGGCAATATCGCCATTCCGCAAGGCGTCAGCCAAAGCCGATTCATCAACCAAGCCGCCTCTACTGGTGTTGATCAGCAGTGCCGACGACTTCATCAAACCCAGTTCCCGGGCGCCAATCATGTTGCGGGTTTCTTCTGTCAGCAGGCAGTGGAGTGATAGCACATCAGCCCGCACCAACAGGTCATCCAGCGGAATTCGCGGGTAGCCATCCACCTCGCCAGGCTCTTGGCCGGGCCGGCAGCCGAGGACGATGTTCATGCCAAACGCCTTTGCCCGTTCCGCCACACCCTGGCCAAGATCGCCGTAGCCGACAATGCCCAGAGTTTTGCCTTCCAGCTCCATAATCGGGTAGTCCATCAGGCAGAACATATCGCTTTTGGCCCACTGGCCATTGCGGGCACCCCGGTTGTAATCCAGCAGCCGGGTGGCCAGTGCCAGGATGAGAGCCATGGTGTGCTGGGCCACAGTGGAACGGCCATAATTGGTAACGTTCATTACCTTGATGTCGTGGGCCTTGGCCGCCTCCAGATCGATGTTATTGAGACCGGTTGCCACCACCGCGATGGTTTTCAGTTCCGGGCAGGCTTCAAAATGTTCGCCGTTCAGCACCACCTTGTTCACCAGCACCGTATCAAAGCCCTGGATTCTTTGAATCACCTGCTCCGGGTTGGTGCGCGGGTGGCAGGTCAGTCCACCGGCAATGTTTTCAATGGGGCTCAGATCCACATCCTCGCCCAATGTTGCGGCATCCAGAAAAACGGCTTTCATACTTTTCTCCTGACTCATCGACCCCACAGATTAAGGTAGACTGAGGAAAACGATCAATCTCCGGGAGGCTACCCATGGAACACGAATTCTGGCACGAACGCTGGGCAAAAGACCAAATCGGCTTCCACGAAGGCACGGTTAATCAGTACCTGCATGACCACTGGCCCGAACTGGCAGGCAACGGCACCGACGCCGTGTTCGTTCCCCTGTGCGGCAAGGCCCATGACATGTGGTGGCTGCACGATCGCGGACATCCGATTATCGGCGTGGAGTTAAGTGAGGTTGCCTGCAAGGATTTTTTCGAGGAAGCACAGGAGAAAGCCAGCGTTCACCCGGGTGAACCCTTTACCACCTTCCGCCATGACGACCTGCAGATCTGGTGTGGGGATTATTTCCAGCTGGTGCCGGACGACCTCAAACACATTCGCCTGGTGTACGACCGGGCTGCCCTGATCGCCCTGCCCCCGGAAATGCGCAAGAGCTATGTCAATCATCTCACCGCTATTATTCCGGACGACACCAGAATCCTGCTGATCACGCTGGATTACGACAGCTCGGAAATGCAGGGCCCACCGTTCAACGTTACCGACGACGAAGTGTTCAGGCTCTATGGTGAGGATTATGAGATCAACCAGGTGCTGAAACGGGACATGGCCCGTGACAACCCGTTTGCCAAACGTCGCGGCCTGAGAAACGGCGCCACGGAAAGCGTGTTTACCCTCGTCAAAAAATAACCTGCAATCATGGGCGGTAAGTCTCTCGCTTGCCGCTCATAACATAATTTAATGAACCTAATTTGACTGCCCACTGTCCAACCCCCGAACTCTGAACTAAGCTCAGATTAAGCAGGCCGGAAACCTCCGGATAACGTATACCTGCTTAACACCATCCCATTCATTCCTTAACCAGACACACCGCCGGGACAGGCGGCGAAACAGCAACGGGGACATTGCGTGAATCTATAACAGGCAAGAGTAAGCGAGGGGCCATCTATGAGCATTCTGCAGCACTTCAAAGACCGGTATGAACAGACTCAGGAGGAGGAATACTCCCTTGAGGAATACCTGGAGATCTGCAAAAAGGACCCAACGGCATACGCCACCGCCGCGGAGCGGATGTTGATTGCCATCGGCGAACCAGAACTGATCGATACCTCCCGTGACCCCCGCCTGTCACGCATCTTTTCCAACAAGGTTATCAAGCGTTACCCGGAATTTGACGAGTTTTACGGCATGGAAGATGCCGTGGAAAACATCGTTTCGTTCTTCCGCCACGCGGCCCAGGGCCTGGAGGAGAAGAAACAGATTCTCTACCTGCTCGGCCCTGTCGGCGGTGGTAAATCCTCCCTGGCCGAGAAACTCAAGGCCCTGATGCAGAAGGTCCCCTTCTACGCCATCAAAGGCTCTCCGGTAAACGAAAGCCCGCTAGGCCTGTTCGACCCGGCCGAGGATGGCCCGATTCTGGAAGAGGAATACGGCATTCCCGGCCGCTACCTGAAAAACATCATGTCACCCTGGGCAGTCAAGCGCCTGCATGAGTTTGGCGGCGACATCAGCCAGTTCCGGGTGGTTAAACGTTACCCCTCGGTGCTGGATCAGATCGGTGTATCCAAGACCGAGCCGGGCGACGACAACAACCAGGACATCTCGGCCCTGGTGGGCAAGGTCAACATCCGCATGCTGGAAGACTATTCCCAGGATGATCCGGATGCCTACAGCTTCAGCGGCGGCCTGTGCAAAGCCAACCAGGGGCTGATGGAGTTTGTGGAAATGTTCAAGGCACCGATCAAGGTGCTGCATCCGCTGCTGACGGCCACCCAGGAAGGCAACTACAACACCACCGAGGGCATGGGCTCGGTGCCCTTCGACGGCGTGATCCTGGCCCACTCCAATGAATCCGAGTGGCAGACCTTCCGCAATAACAAGCACAACGAAGCCTTCCTGGACCGGGTGTACATCGTCAAGGTGCCCTACTGTGTGCGGGTCACTGAAGAAATTGAAATCTATCGCAAGCTGCTGAAGCACAGCTCACTGTCCGGAGCGCCCTGCGCACCTGACACTCTTGATATGCTGGCCCAGTTCTCGGTGTTGTCCCGGATCAAGGAGCCGGAAAACTCCAGCATCTTCTCCAAAATGAAGGTATACGACGGCCAGAGCATCAAGGACACCGACCCCAAGGCCAAGTCCATCCAGGAGTACCGGGATGCTGCCGGGGTGATGGAAGGCATGGACGGTCTGTCTACCCGCTTTGCCTTCAAGATCCTGTCAAAGGTATTCAATTTCGACACCACCGAGATTGCCGCCAACCCGGTGCACCTGCTCTATGTGCTGGAAAAGCAGATCGAACAGGAACAGTTCCAGCCGGAGTTGCAGGAAAAATACCTGCGCTTCATCAAGGAATACCTGGCGCCCCACTACGTCCAGTTTATCGGCAAGGAAATCCAGACGGCGTATCTGGAAAGCTACAGCGAGTACGGCCAGAACCTGTTCGACCGCTATGTCACCTATGCCGACTTCTGGATTCAGGATCAGGAGTTCCGGGACCCGGAAACCGGCGAGATTCTGGACCGCTCCTCCATCAACGACGAGCTGGAGAAAATCGAGAAACCGGCGGGCATTTCCAACCCCAAGGACTTCCGCAACGAAGTGGTCAACTTTGTGCTGCGGGCCCGGGCCAACAACGGTGGCAAGAACCCGTCCTGGCTCAGCTATGAGAAGCTGCGCAGCGTGATCGAGAAGAAGATGTTCTCGAACACCGAAGACCTGTTGCCGGTGATTTCCTTCAATCCGAAGGCCAGCCAGGAAGACCAGAAAAAGCACAAACAGTTTGTGGAACGCATGGTTGACCGTGGATACACGGAGAAACAGGTTCGCTTGCTTGCCGAGTGGTACCTGCGCGTCCGGAAATCCCATTAACGGCCAGCGGGAGCAGTACCATGGGTATGACCCACATTGTTGACCGGCGCCTGAACGGCAAGAACAAGAGCGCAGTGAACCGGGAACGGTTCCTGCGCCGTTACCGCCACCACATCAAGAAGGCGGTGTCGGATGCCGTGCAGAAGCGCTCCATCACCGATATCGAACGGGGCGAGAAAGTAAGCATTCCCACCCGGGATATTGACGAACCTATCTTCCACCATGGCCACGGTGGCCGGCGAGAGGTGGTGCACCCCGGCAATCAGGAATGGGTGGCCGGGGACACCATCCCCAAACCCGAGAGCGGCGGTGGCCAGGGCCAGGGGCAAGGCCAGGCCAGCCCGGACGGAGAAGGCATGGATGAGTTCGCCTTCCAGATTACCCAGGAAGAGTTTCTCGACTTCCTGTTCGACGATCTGGAGCTGCCCAATCTGGCCCGGAAAAAACTCAAGGACACCGAAGCCTTCAGTTATGTACGCTCGGGCTTCACCACCCAGGGAGTGCCCGCCAAGCTGGATGTGGTGCGTTCCCTTCGGGGCGCCCACGCCCGGCGTCTGGGCCTGGGCGGTGCGCGCAAGAAAAAGATCCGGGACCTGGAAAAACAGCTCGAGGCGCTGAAAAGCGCGCCGAATGATCTCGATCCGGCCTTCAGCCATGAAGACCAGATCAAGGTGCTGGAAGAGGAAATTGCGCGGCTGAAAGCCAACGTCAAACGCATTCCCTTCATTGACGAGATCGACCTGCGCTACAGGCAACACCTGAAGCAGCCCAAACCCGCCACCAGTGCGGTGATGTTCTGCCTGATGGATGTATCCGGTTCCATGACCCAGATGCACAAGGACATCGCCAAACGCTTCTTTATCCTGCTGTATCTGTTCCTGAAGAAGAACTACAAGAAAATCGAAGTGGTGTTTATCCGCCACCACACCAGCGCCAAGGAAGTGGACGAAGAAGAGTTCTTCTACAGCCGGGAAACCGGGGGCACCATTGTCTCCAGCGCCCTTAAACTGATGCACCGGATCGTCGAAGCCCGATACTCGCCAGCGGAATGGAACATCTACGCCGCCCAGGCATCCGACGGCGACAACTGGAACGACGACTCACCCATCTGCGGCAAACTGCTGTCTGAGCGAATTCTGCCGCTGGTTCAGTACTACTCCTATATCGAAATCACACCCCAGGATCACCAGATGCTCTGGTACGAATACGAGAAGATCATGGAGCAGTTTCCCCAGAGCTTTGCCATGCAGCAGATTGCCGATCCTGGAGACATTTACCCGGTCTTCCGACAGTTGTTCGAGAGGAAAGCGGCATGAGCAGCCTGATTGATCGCCCGAACGCACCGGAGAGCGAACAACCCAAGGCAGGTACGCCCATTTCCACCAGTTCGGAATGGACCTTCGAACTGATCCAGAAATACGACGAGGAAATTGCCAAATGCGCCGCCGAGTTCGGACTGGACACTTACCCAAACCAGGTTGAAGTGATTACCGCCGAGCAGATGATGGATGCCTACAGCTCCGTCGGCATGCCAGTGGGCTATCATCACTGGTCCTTCGGCAAGCAGTTTCTGCAAACCTCCAAGGGCTATCAGCGGGGCCAGATGGGGCTGGCCTATGAGATTGTGATCAATTCCAATCCCTGTATCGCCTACCTGATGGAAGAGAACACCCTGCCCATGCAGGCCCTGGTGATTGCCCACGCCAGCTATGGCCACAACTCGTTCTTCAAGGGCAATTATCTGTTCCGTACCTGGACAGACGCCAGCGCCATCATCGATTACCTGGTGTTTGCCCGGCATTATGTGTCGGAGTGCGAGGAGCGACACGGCGTGGATGCCGTGGAAGAGATTCTCGACTCCTGCCACGCACTGATGAACTACGGTGTAGACCGCTACAAGCGCCCTGCCCCGATTTCGGCCGCCGAGGAGGCCCGCCGGCAAAAGGAGCGGGAGGAATACGAGCAACGCCGCATCAACGATCTGTGGCGAACCATCCCCAAAGCAGAGGACGACGGGGACCCGGTTCGCCGCAGGCCCCGATACCCGGAGGAGCCTCAGGAAAACCTGTTGTACTTCATCGAGAAAAACGCGCCGTTGCTGGAAACCTGGCAGCGGGAACTGGTACGCATCGTGCGCAAGCTGGCCCAGTATTTCTATCCACAGCGCCAGACCCAGGTGATGAACGAGGGCTGGGCCACGTTCTGGCACTACACGTTGTTGCACCGGTTGTACGACAAGGGGCTGGTGAACGATGGCTTCATGCTGGAGTTCCTGCAAAGCCACTCCGCCGTGGTATACCAGCCCCCGTTCAACAGCCCATGGTATTCCGGCCTGAACCCCTACACCCTGGGTTTCTCCATCTTCACCGACCTTAGACGTATCTGTGAAAACCCTACCGATGAGGACCGGGAATGGTTCCCGGACATCGCCGGTACAGACTGGCTGGAAACCCTGCATTTCGCCATGCACAACTTCAAGGACGAGAGCTTTATCCAGCAGTTTCTCTCACCGAAGGTGATGCGTGACCTGAAGCTGTTCGCCATCGAAAGCGACGATCGGGAAGACCACTACACCGTCACCGCCATTCACGATGAGCCCGGTTATCGTGCGCTGCGGGAAAAGCTGGCGCGCCAATACAACCTCAGTTACCGGGAGCCGAACATTCAGGTATGGAGTGTGGATATTCGCGGTGATCGTTCGTTAACCCTGCGACACATCCCGGTAGACCGGGTGCCGCTGGGCAACGAAACTGATGAAGTGCTGAGGCACGTACATCGGCTCTGGGGCTTTGATGTACACCTGGAAAGCGTGGATGAAGGCACGCTGGTGGAGGAGCATCACTGCCCGCCGCGGGCCTTGGACGATGAGTGAGATGGAAAGCGCACACTGGCCTGTAACCCTCCGAGGGGAGATCGGGCCAGGGTCAGCGTGCCGCCATACAGTTCAGCCAGCTCTTTGACGATCGCCAGGCCCAGACCGGAACCGGACCGGGTTTCATCCAGCCGGGTGCCCCGTGTCAGAGCCTGCTCGATATCGGCGTCAGACAGGCCAGGGCCGTCATCCTCCACCATCAGCGCCAGACCATCCGGCAAGCCTTCTACCCGAAACTTTACCTGACTCTCCGCCCAGTTGATGGCATTTTCCAGCAGGTTGCCCGCAATTTCCTGTAAATCCTGTTGTTCAAGCCGAACCGCGCCCGTATCGCCCAGGTCGCTTTCGAGGGTAACGCCACGGCGTTGCGCGAGAGTATTGAGTGCCGACAGCACCGGCGCCAGGGTTTCACCAAGATCCACACGCCCCAGGGCGGCCGGTCCGGCCGCTGAAGCCCTGGCCAGATGATGGCGCACGGCGTCATCGATGCGGCTCAGTTCGGTACGGAAAGCGGTTCTCTGCACCGACGGCAAACGATCACTCAGGGTGGTAAGCACAGATACCGGCGTTTTCAGGGCATGGGCCAGATTGCCCGCAGCCGTGCGCCCACGCTCAATCAGTATCTGATCCCGTTCAAGCACCTGATTCATGGCCTCGGAGAGCCGCGCAAGTTCTTCGGGCAGATCACTGGTCAGTGAACGGGTCTGGCCGGACTCCATGGCCCGGAGATCCCGCTCCAGACGCCGAAGCGGTGCCAGGCCCCAGCGGATCTGCAACCCGATCATCACCAGTAACAGCGTACCGAGCGTGGTCAGCGAAACCACCAGCAATCGGTTGAAGCGCGCAACCTGGGCATCCAGCTCCGCCTGGTCGGCCGCGACAGACACCGATAACCAGCCTTCGAAAGCCGGTAACTGGACATCCCGCTCCACTATCCGAAGTGTCTGGCCGCGCGGCCCCGGGGCCTGGGCCCAGTCCGGCCCCCGGCCACTGATCTGTGGCAGTCGCTGGTCCCACAATGACCGGGAGGTGATCACCCGCCCGCTGTTGTCGTTGACCTGCCAGTACCAGCCGGAATACACCCGCTCGAAGCGCGGTTCACCCAGTTGCGGGCCGGGGGTCAATTCACCGGTCTGAGGGTCAGACTCAATGCCGGCAATGACCACATTCAGGAACGATAACAGGCGCTCATCAAAGGACTGGCTCAGCGTCTGGCGAAAGTTCCAGGCCAATACGGTACCGGCCAGCGGCAACACCACCAGGACCAATACCAGGGCAGACACCAGCATCCGCAGCGCCACCGGCCAGCGGCGCAGACGTGTCAGCATCAGGATGGTTCTCCGTGACCGTTCATACGGTAGCCCTGGCCACGGATGGTCTCGATAGCCTGGGCGCCGAGTTTGCGCCGCAACCGGCTGACCTGGACATCGATAACATTGGAATCCGGCTCCTGGTCGCCGTCATAGACATGTTCGGACAACTCGGTGCGGGACACGATTCTGGGCGCTGCGTGGATCAGATGCGATAACAGCCGGAACTCCTGAGCCGTGAGTGAAACCGGCATACCTGCCCGGGTCACCTGCCCGGCGTGGGTATCCAGCGCAATGTCACCCACGGTAATCACCGGGTGGGCGTGGCCGTGGGACCGGCGCACCAGGGCCCGCAGGCGGAACAGGATTTCAGCCGTTTCAAAGGGCTTGGTGACATAGTCATCGGCACCGGCAGAGAACCCCGCGGCTTTATCGGACCAGCGCTCCCGGGCGGTCAGAATCAGCACCGGCAGATCAATACCCCGCTCCCGCCAACCGGCCAGCCACTGGGTGCCATTGCCATCCGGCAAGCCCAGGTCCAGTACCACCGCATCGTAACGTTCGGTGCTCACCAGAAAGTCGGCCGTGCGGCCTTCCCCGGCAACTTCCACCAGCAGTCCGGCATCCCGCAAGCTACCGGCCAGCCCTTGTGCCAGCGCGGCATCGTCCTCCACCAGAAGAATTTTCATCAGCGTTTCATGCCCTGGATATTCCTGCCCTCTATCTCCAGAACCTCTCCGGTCCGGGCATTGATCTCAAACTCCACCACCTGGCCTTCCGGGCCCAACAACTCGATCTCGTAGAGGATCTCACCATCGTCTTTCTCGATATCCACATCGATCACGTCTCCGCGCCAGTCGCGGGCAAGGCTGTCCAGGATTTCGCTCAGGGGTTTGATACGGCCGGCCTCAACCTCGTGGTGCAGGCGCCGCCAGTCGTCGTCATCATCGGCACAGGCCACCTGGGCAAACGGCAGCGCGCCCACCGCAAACAGAGTCAGCAACAACACCCGGAACACCCGGCGTGAAAACCGGTCTTCGGGTAGCAGCGATGAATGTAAACGAGGTCTGGTCATGGTGTTTATGGTGACAAAAGCCAGATGAACGAATCATGAATGAGCCTATCACGATGCTGAAAGCCCTGCCCCGTTAATCTGGGCTCAAGCTGGTAGCCAACCGGGCAGAACCGGCAGTTTTTCAAACACAGACAAGCTAGGAGAACACCATGAAAAAGACTCTGACCATCGCGCTGATCAGCGGCCTTGTCGCAGCCCCCGCAGCCTTCGCCAAAGGCAGCTTTGACGATGCGGACCGCATGCTTCAGGTTGGTAACAACTACGGTATCAGCCATTTCCAGAGCATCGAATTTGACGACGACCATGATAATGAAATCGAGCTCGAAGGCTGGATGGGCCAGGACTGGTTCGTGGAACTGGACCTGAACGGCAACGGCGACATCGACCGGGAGCAGCGCCGCAAAGCCAAAGGCGAGATCTACGGTGTGAGCGCGGACGATGTGCGCTCTTATCTGAAAGCCGCTCAGCAGCAGGGAATGGCCACTATTGAGGAACTAAAGGTCAACCGCAATGGCGATATTGAAGTGGAAGGCGATGATGAAAACGGTGCGGAACTGGAATTGAAGTTCCGGATCGGAAGCCTGGAGCCATTGAAGATCGAAAGGGACAAGTGAGCAGGAAGCCGCAACCCGGTCAGGCACAGTGCCTGACCGGGGGCAAGTTCAATCAGACGCTGACCGAGGGCAGCCCCGACAACGCCATAGCCAGCTCCTGCTCGCCGTACTCATGGTCGCTCAGTTCACCGGCAAAATACGAGGTATAGGCCGCCATATCGAAATGCCCGTGACCACAAAGGTTGAACAGGATCACCTCCTCCTTGCCCTCGCGCTTGCACCGCAACGCCTCGTCAATCGCACCCTTCACGGCATGATTGGCTTCAGGGGCCGGTACGATCCCTTCGTTGCGCGCAAACAGGACACCCGCCTCAAAGCACTCGCGCTGAGTGTAGGAAACAGCATCGAACAGTCCCAGCTCCTTGGCGTGCGACACCATCGGAGCCATGCCGTGATAGCGCAGGCCGCCAGCATGGAACCCCGGCGGTGTAAAACCTGAACCCAGGGTATGCATCTTGGTGAGTGGTGTCATTTGTGCCGTATCGCCGTAGTCATAGGCGTATTTACCCCGGGTCAACGTCGGACACGCTGAAGGTTCAACCGCGAGAATCCGGGACTTCTCCCCGCCTCTCAACGCATGGCCCATGAACGGGAACGCAATACCCGCGAAATTAGAGCCGCCACCGGTGCACCCAACGATCACGTCTGGCCAGCAATCGGCCATCTCCATCTGTTTCATGGACTCCAGGCCGATTACGGTCTGATGCAACAGGACATGGTTCAGCACGGAACCCAGAGCATATTTGGTGTGCGGATCCTGAACGGCCAGCTCCACCGCCTCGGAAATCGCAATACCGAGACTGCCGGTGTGGTCGGGGTTTTCCCCCAGCACCCGACGACCAAACTCCGTCATTTCTGATGGTGAAGCCACGCAGTTAGCCCCGTAGGTCTCCATCACCGCACGGCGATAGGGCTTCTGGTTGTAGGACACGCGAACCTGGAACACGGTCACATCAATGTCGAACAGGGAGCCTGCAAACGACAGCGAGGTCCCCCACTGACCAGCACCAGTTTCTGTCGTCAGACGCCGAATACCGGCCTCCCGGTTAAAAAAGGCCTGAGGAATCGCGGAATTGGGTTTATGACTGCCCGCAGGACTACCACCCTCGTACTTGTAGAAGATCTTGGCCGGGGTGCCCAGGGCTTTTTCCAGCCGATGCGCCCGAAACATGGGCGCCGGCCGCCACATCCGATAAACATCGCGAACGGGCTCCGGAATCTCCACTTCCCGTTCCGTAGTCATTTCCTGTTCAATCAGCGACGCAGGAAACAATGGCTCCAGATCCGTTGGACCGACCGGCTGCTTTGTTCCCGGGTGGAGGACGGCCGGCAGGGGTTCGGGGAAATCCGCCTGCAGGTTGTACCAATACCTGGGCATCTGTTCTTCGTCGAGCAAGAACTTGGTTTGCATGATGTTAAGACCCTGATGTTGTGCCAATGATTGGCTGAGCATAGCCATTCCAGACAGACATAAAAAGAGTGTAATGCGGCACCCCGGAAAGAACTGCGCGTTTACATGGGCAACCAGTTTTCCAGCATGTCCACCAGCCAGGGCACGAGCAGCGCCGTGGCGAATGCCGAAAGCGCCATGGCCAGGCCTGAAAACGCGCCCATCTGGGAACTGACCTGGAATGCCCGGGCGGTACCAATACCATGGGCCGCCACGCCCATGGCAATCCCTTTTGCGGTGTCATCTTTCACGCGCAACCATTCAAACAGTTTGGTGCCCAGCACCGCACCGGTAATTCCGGTCAACACCACCAGCACCGCCGTGAGCGACGGCAAACCACCAATCTTCTCGGAAATACCCATGGCCACCGGTGCCGTTGCCGATTTAGGCGCCAGCGACATCTGGATTTCCAGGGAACCCCCCAACAACCTTGCCAGGCCCACCGAACTGCCAGCAGCAATAACCACCCCGCTGATCAACGATATCGCGACCGGCAACCAGAGTTGACGGAGCCGTCGAAACTGCTGATACAGAGGAACCGCCAGTGCCACCGTTGCCGGCCCCAGCAGAAAATGCACGAACTGACCGCCCTCAAAGTAATCGCTGTATGAGGTGCCCGTTGCCAACAACAGGAGAATCAGCATCGCCACCGAAGTAACGACGGGATTGGCCAGCGGGTTGGAATGTGTTTTCAGATAGAGTCGGTAGGCCAGCCCGTAGGCCACCAGAGTAATGGTCAGCCCTAGCAGTGGCGACGCCGACAGGTAGACCCAGATGTCGCGCAAACCCGGTTCATTCATGCTGCCCACCTTGTTCTGAAACGGAACGGACAAACCAGCGCGTCGTCAGTTGCATAATCAACGCCGTGGCAACCATGGTGATCACCGTGCTCAGAAACAGAGCCAGGGTGATCGGCAGCCACTCATCCGCTATACGCCCGAAATGCGTCATCATCCCCACGCCCGCAGGCACGAATAGCAGAGACAGATGGCTCAGTAACGCGCTGGAGGCTTCGCTCAGGGAATCCGGGGCACTACCTCGGATCATCAAGGTAACGAACAGCATGACCATGCCAAGCACCGGCCCCGGGATCGGCAGCCCGAGAAGTCGTACCAGAATCTCGCCTGTCAGTTGATAAACCAGCAGTAACGTCACACCGTTCAGAAACTTCATCAATCAGGCTTCCCCAGCTGCATGTGCCACGTAGCTTTTGGGAATCACCTTCCGGCCATACATTGCCAGCAGGAAGCCAATGGGGAACATAAGCACACCGTAAACGGCAGCGGGAATCGACATGGTGCTGGACTCCAGCAACGTGAGGGTGACCATCAAACCAATGGTGCCGTTCTTCACACCGAGCTCCACTGCCACCGCCAGGGATTCCCGCTGGGTCAGTCCGGCCACCCTGCCCGCCAGCAGGCCCAGGGCGATACCGGCGACATTGAGGGCAATAGTGGAGGGGCCTGCCTGTTTGAGCAGATCCCACATCTGGTCCCGAACGCCATAGAGCAACGCCACAATCAGCACCGCCAGCACGATGCCACCAAAGATGCTGACCAGGCTCTCGGCCTTGCGCGCAAGCTCCGGCTTGCGGGTTCGCACCAGCATGCCAATGGCCACCGGCAGCAGAACAATAACCACCAGCATGGCAATGGTCTTGCCCACCGGCAGCGAGATGTTCTCTTCCGTGCCCATGAAATGCTGCAGCGCCATGTTGGTAAACAGTGGCAGGGTAAGAATGGTGATCAGGCTGGCGGAGACCGTCAGCACGATGGAAAGCGCAATATTACCCCGGGCCAGAAGCACAAACAGGTTAGATGTGGTACCCCCGGGGCAGGCCGCAATGATCACCAGCCCAACGGCAATGGCCGGCGACACGCCGAACAGCCAGGCCAGCCCGAACGCCACCACCGGCATCAGGAGAATCTGGGCGAAGGTGCCCACAATCATGCCCTTCGGATACACCGCCACCTGGCGGAAATCCCTCAGGGTAAGGGTCATACCGATACCGATCATGATAATGAACAACGCGATCGGCAAACCTGCCGAGATCAGCGGGCTGGATTCCACAAAGCCTCCGAATATTTTTGTTATCAGTTTCTATGGCCGTAGAAATTAGCACACGAACCTTGTCACCGGGAGCATGGGTTCGCGACATTATGTAACCGTTAAACCCTGCAAAAAGATGGGAGCCCAATCCCGGTTTTGATCGTGTGCACCTGCGGATATCAGTATACTTGCAGGAAACAACCAAAACACAAATGACTGGCGGAGAATGACAAGGAATGAAACGTCTCGGAACCCTGGATGCCTCCTGGCTGGCGGTTGAATCTGAAGACACCCCGATGCATGTGGGTACGCTTCAGATTTTCTCACTGCCTGAAGGCGCACCAGAAACCTTCCTGCGTGACATGGTCACTCGAATGAAAGAAGCCGGCGATGTGGCACCACCCTGGGGATACAAACTGGCCTGGTCCGGTTTCCTCGGGCGTGTGATCGCCCCGGCCTGGAAAGTCGATAAGGATATCGATCTGGATTATCACGTCCGGCACTCAGCCCTGCCCCGCCCCGGCGGTGAGCGCGAACTGGGCATTCTGGTATCCCGGCTGCACTCTAACCCCCTGGATTTTTCCCGCCCTCTTTGGGAATGCCACGTTATTGAAGGCCTGGAGAATAACCGTTTTGCCCTTTACACCAAAATGCACCACTCGATGATTGACGGCATCAGTGGCGTGCGGCTGATGCAAAGGGTACTCACCACCGATCCGGAACGCTGCAATATGCCGCCGCCCTGGACGGTACGCCCGCACCAACGCCGTGGCGCAAAAACCGACAAAGAGGCCAGTGTCCCCGCCGCGGTTTCCCAGGCCATGGACGCCCTGAAACTGCAGGCAGACATGGCACCCAGGCTGTGGCAGGCCGGCAATCGCCTGGTGCATTCGGTTCGACACCCGGAAGACGGACTGACCGCCCCCTTCACCGGCCCGGTTTCCGTGCTCAACCACCGGGTTACGGCGCAGCGGCGATTCGCCACCCAGCACTATCAACTGGATCGGCTGAAGAACCTGGCTCATGCTTCCGGCGGCTCCCTGAACGATATCGTGCTTTACCTGTGTGGCACGGCGCTGCGACGCTTTCTGGCGGAGCAGAACAATCTGCCCGACACCCCACTGACGGCCGGTATACCGGTGAATATCCGGCCGGCAGACGACGAGGGTACGGGCACCCAGATCAGTTTCATGATTGCCTCGCTGGCCACCGACGAAGCTGATCCGTTGAACCGCCTGCAACAGATCAAAACCTCGACCCGACGGGCCAAGGAACACCTGCAGAAACTTCCCAAAAGCGCACTGACCCAGTACACCATGCTGCTGATGTCACCCTACATTCTGCAGTTGATGTCGGGTCTCGGGGGGCGGATGCGACCAGTCTTCAACGTGACTATTTCCAACGTGCCCGGCCCGGAAGACACGCTGTATTATGAAGGTGCCCGGCTTGAGGCCATGTATCCGGTATCGCTGATCGCTCACGGCGGCGCCCTGAATATCACCTGCCTGAGCTATGCCGGATCGCTGAATTTCGGTTTTACCGGCTGTCGGGATACGCTGCCAAGCATGCAGAAACTGGCGGTTTATACCGGTGAGGCTCTGGATGAGCTGGAATCGCTGATACTGCCGCCGAAGAAGCGCGCCCGAACCCGCAAGTAACCCAGGACGGGGTCAGTCGCTTTGCCAGTGACCAGCCCCGACAAAAATCATCTGCAGGAATCGGGTGGTGCGTTTTCGCACCTGGCCGATCTGATAATCGTCGTCTTCCGAAATGCTGAGCAGATCGGTCAGACTGAAGGCGACGGTGCGCACCACCAGATCGCAGGTCAACTCCAGATCGGCATCGCTCAGGTGTTCCATCAGCCGGAGCCGGCGCAAGTCATTGGCCAGCTCACTGGCGAAAAATCGCATTTCGCTGCGAATCCCTTCCTGAACGGCCCGGCTCTCGCCTGCCAGCCCCTGCGCCATAAACAGAAAAAAACTGCGGTTGGCCTGGGCATGGGCCACAAAGATACCCACCGATTCCTCAATCAGCTTGTCGGCCTGCAAAACGTTGGCCCGGGCCTCCCTCATCATCCGCCTGAGGACCAGCCCGAGCTCGTCCACCAGCTGCAAACCCAGGTCGTCCATGCTGCGAAAGTGGCGATAGAACGACGTTGGCACCACGCCGGCCTGCCGGGTCACTTCCCGAATACCGAGGCTGGCAAAGTGTCGCCCCTTGCCCACCAGAGTCAGCGCTGCGTTCATCAGCTTCTCTCGGGTTTCGCCGGGCCTGCGTTTCGTTCTGTCTGCCATGGTCTTCCTATCACGATAGTTGCGGTAACAAGTGTACACATCTGACGGCAGAAAAGTCCGCAAAATTTGTCATTTCGAGCCAACGAAGCGCCCCTGATTGTTACGACAACCCTCACTGTGTACAGTCGTACACATAAGTGAACAAGTGTACACATCGTTATCAACGATCAGGTACAAACCTTGGAGAAAACCTATGTTGGCAAAAATGAACCAGACCCGCGCCATGCACTGGCTTGGCCGACAGCTACTGAACCGAAGCAACCCTGCCAGTTATTTTGATCCACTGGCGGAGGCCATCAATCCCATGTGGATACAAGCGTACACACCTGCACGGGTAGAGCGTATTCTGGTCGAGACTCACGACACCAAGACCTTTGTGCTCCGGCCTGCCAGCCGATGGAGTGGCTTTCGTGCCGGCCAGCACGTGAACATCTGTGTAGATATTGATGGTGTGCGACGCCAGCGCACCTTCAGTCTGTCCAGCTCCCCCCTGCTCTGGCAGAACGACGGCGTGGTCACACTGACCATCAAACGCCTGCCAGGAGGGCTGGTGACCAACTGGCTGCATGATCAGTTGGAAGAAGGCGCGGTGCTGGGCCTGACCGAAGCCTTTGGCGACTTTCTGATGCCAGCCATGCCCAAACCGGTGCTGTTTATTGCCGGGGGCAGCGGCATTACGCCGATTCTAAGCCTGCTGGAGACCATGGCGGCAGAGCACTTCCGGGCACCGGTCACGCTGCTCTACTTTGTTCGCACTCAGGAGGACGTGATCGCCAGTGAAAAACTGGAAGCACTGGCGGCAAGATACTCGGCACTCTCGGTACGTATTATATGCACCCACGAAACCGACGAGCCGCGCTACCTCAACGACGCCGACCTGGATTCCGTGCCCGGTCTGAAGGCCCGCGAGGTCTATCTGTGCGGACCGGGCGGGCTGATGGATCTCGCCAATGACCTGCTTTACCAGCGCGGTCTCGGCGAAGAGCAGATTCACTGTACGTTTTTCGCCCCTCCGATCTCCTCCCCTCTGGGTGATGAAACACTCGGCGGCGAAGTGAGTTTTGCCCGCGCGGACCTCAATGTGGACTCTTCCGGCGATGCCACACTGCTGGAGATCGCAGAAGCCGCGGGCCTCAAACCTCAATACGGCTGCCGCATGGGCATTTGCCACCAATGCAGTTGCCGAAAAACCAGCGGCACCGTGATTAACCGGCTGACGGGTAAAGCTTCCGGTCCCGGAGAGGAAAGCGTTCAACTCTGCATTTCCGTACCCCGTGGCCCGGTGAATCTGGAAGCCTGACACACAGAATTCGAGCGCGGCCTCATACAGCCGCAAGGAGACCTTATGATCAAACTTGATGAACAACAGCTCAACGAGCTTCAGAAAGATCTGGATACAGTACGCGACGAAGTATTGGCCGATCTTGGCGAGCGGGATGCCCGCTACATTCGCAAGATCGTTCGCCTGCACCGCGCCCTTGAAGTCGGCGGCCGGGTGATGATGCCCTTCGGCTTTATTCCGCCGGTGTTTGTGGCGGCAACGGCCACCCTCGGCGTGGCCAAGATTCTGGAGAATATGGAAATTGGCCACAACGTGATGCATGGCCAGTACGACTGGATGAACGATCCCACCCTCAACTCACAGACCTACGAGTGGGATACGGTGTGCACCAGTGAATCCTGGCGCCGGACTCACAATTACGAGCACCACACCTACACCAACATCATCGGCAAAGACCGGGACTACGGTTATGCGGTGCTACGCCTGAGCGACGAAGAGCCCTGGAAACCCTGGCACACGTTGCAGTTCATCAACTACATCTTGCTGAGCGTGTTCTTTCAGTGGGGTGTAGGTTTACATGAACTGGAAACCGAGAAGCTACGTCGCCGGGAGATTTCCTGGCGCGAGAAAGTGCCGTTCCTGAAAGACTTTTTCCGTAAAGGCGGCCGCCAGGCATTCAAGGATTATGTCTTCTTTCCATTGCTGACTCTACCAGTGGCCCCTATCGTGCTGGCCGGCAACGTCGGGGCTAACCTGATCCGGAACCTCTGGGCCTCAACGGTGATTTTCTGCGGTCACTTCACTCAGGACGCAGAAACCTTTACAGAGCGGGAATGCGAAGGTGAGAGCAAGGGCCACTGGTATCTGCGCCAGCTTACCGGCTCTTCCAACTTCACGGGTGGCCGCTGGCTGCACATTCTGAGTGGACACCTGAGCTATCAGATCGAGCATCACGTGTTTCCGGATCTCCCAGCGCACCGCTATCCTGAGATTTCCGAGCGGGTGCAGGAAATCTGTCGCAAACACGGCATTCACTACAACACGGGCTCATTTATGAGCCAGTATAAAACTGTGTTGCAGAGAGTCCTGCGATATTCACTGCCGGAACGGAGATCCGCCAACCCCGTAAACGTATAACTCTGGATACTCGTTTGAAGCCTGGGAGGTCTGACGCACTGCAAATACAGCAGTGCGTCAGTTCAGCAATCAAGCAATCTGGAGCAGTCGCAACAGCTGTGGTCGGTGGTGGTCCTGAATCACGTCGGCGAGCGTGTATCGATCAAGCACCTCAAGGAAGGCTTTCAGGGCTTCACCAAACATGGATTTAAGTCCGCATACCGGAGTGATCTTGCAGGCATTTTTGGAGGAAAAACATTCCACGATGCTGAGGTCCTGCTCGGTTTCGCGCACCAGGATTCCGATATTGATATCCTGCGGCGCCATATGCAGCCTCATCCCGCCCTTCTTGCCACGGATAGTCTCGATGTACCCTTTCTTGTTCAGTTGGTGAACCACTTTCATCAGATGATTCTTGGAGATGTCGTAGCTGTCGGCAATTTCCTGAATGGTCGCCAGACGATCACCCTCTGCAGCCAGATAGATCAGCACTCTGAGTGAGTAATCGGTATAACGGGTGATGTGCATTCATGACTCCAAAATGACAGAAAAACATCAGTAGGATGGCCGGCTCAGCATATAGCCGGCAACACCCAGTAAAAACAGCCCCGAGACAGCCAGTACCAGAACCGGCGATCCAAGCCAGACCAGCATGCTCCAGCTCAGCCCCATCATGGCAAAGGCCAGCAACTTGGCTTTGCGTGGAATGGCACGCCGGGCGCGCCATTCTCCAATCGCCGGGCCGAACGTCGGGTGCTCTTCCAACCACCGGGCAAAGGCCGGGGAGCTCTTGCTGGCGAAAAAGGCCGCGAGAATAACAAAAGGGGTTGTTGGCAAAAGCGGCAAAACCACACCCGCTGCCGCCAACCCTACACTCATATACGCAAGAATCCGGAAACCGGTTTTACCTGGCTGTGCGCCCATGGCGTGGGCCTCTTGACCGTTCATAACTGCATCTATTCTACCGTGATTCAGTGCACAGGTCTTCCCAGTTTACTGAGGAACGCCAAGCGGGCGACATACGCGATTTTCACCCCGACTGCGAAGATTAACGTTCCCATGTGGGCGAGTATCTGAATCGCGATTGGCAATCTGGCCGCTAGAGGATATGCCAAAGCAACGGTTAACAGTAATCCGAGCACACTGACCAGAACACCCGCATTAGCACGAGCGAGCCATTTCTCGTAGAACCACATAGCGATCTCCCAGGCTTTCGATGAGTTTTAAACTGGCAACACCATTGCGATTGGTGTCGCTCCACTTTTTAACATATATTTTATTTAAATGTTATAGAGGAAGACCGATGGCTTTGCAAGGTCGCGGGAGATACTCCCCGAGGGGTATCGGAATCCGCCGCGCGCTTTGCCATACTTGGCCTAAACTAATGGTGATATTGCAACAGGACCTGGCTTCAATGCCCCAGACCCGACTGACAGACCGCTTTGGCCGCACAGTAAATTACGTTCGCCTGTCGGTGACTGACCGCTGTGATTTCCGCTGCGTGTATTGCATGGCAGAGGACATGACCTTTCTGCCGCGCCAACAGGTATTGACTCTTGAAGAGATCGCCCGGCTGGCACGGAACTTTGTTGCTCTGGGGACGGAGAAGATCCGGCTGACCGGCGGAGAGCCTCTGGTGCGCCGCGATATCCTCGAGCTGGTACGCGAAGTCGGCACTTATGGCCTCCGTGACTTCGCCATGACCACCAACGGCAGTCAGTTGCCCACCATGGCGGAATCATTGCGCAAGGCCGGTTTGCAGCGTCTCAATATCAGTCTGGATTCTCTGGACGCTGACAAATTCCGCGCCATTACCCGCACCGGTAATCTCAGCCAGGTTCTGGATGGCATTGATGCTGCCCGGGACGCAGGTTTCCGTGGTATCAAGTTGAATACGGTGGTGATGAAAGGCCGCAACGACGAGGAGATTCCGGGGCTGATTGAGTTTGCCCGTCAAAAGCAGGTGGACATCAGCTTTATTGAGGAGATGCCGCTGGGGCAGATTTCGGAGCATGACCGCGGTTTGGCACTGTGCACCAGTGAGGAGGTGCGCGACATTATCCGCAGGCACCATGAGCTGATTCCGGCAACTGAGGATTCCGGCGGCCCAGCGCGTTATTTCCGGATGCCGGACAGCGAGGTTCGCGTCGGGTTCATTTCGCCGCATTCCCACAATTTCTGTTCGACCTGCAATCGGGTTCGGGTGACAGTGGAGGGGCGTCTGCTGCTGTGCCTGGGCAATGAGCATTCAGTGGATCTTCGCCGGGTGTTGCGGGGGCATCCGGTGACGGATGACAAGCTGCAGGAGGCGATCATCAAGGCCATGGATCTGAAGCCGGAGCGGCATCATTTTTCCAGCAATGGGGATGTGCAGATTCTTCGGTTTATGAATATGACTGGCGGCTGAGCCCCTGTGGCGCTTCTGCTCCGCCATCCTTGGCTCCGCAAATTTTTGGAAAGGCTACCCGCACCTGATCTTTAGAGCACTGGAGTAATCGCCAAGGAGCCCATGTTTTAATGGGCCATTTCAGACTCTCCGTTTACGTCATGGTCTTCATGCATACCAGCCATATCATCCATCCCGCTCATATCGTGCATCGTCATACCATTATTCAGATGCTCCAGCGTGACCTCGGCAAACGCCAGTACGTTCCCGCCATGCTCGGCCGCGAAGTCTGTAGCGTCGGCTTCGCTGGCGAACGAGGCCAGGGTTGGGCCCATGGCGCCGTTGAGGTTTGAGCCGACCACGTAGAAGGCCTCGCGGGCGTCGATCAGGTGGGTGTCATCCGGGCTGTCCCAGTGGCTTTCGGCCATGTTGTGGACGTAGAGGGTGTGATCCCGGTTTTCGTTTTCAGGCTGCAGGAACCAGGCGAACATGTCTTTGGTGGAGCAGAATTTCCGGATGTTCTGCTCTCGCTCGGTGAAGGCCTGGCCTTTAGGCCCGGGGAAGCCAGTGATAGCCATGCCGCAAACGTGGCATTCGTCGCCGGATTCGAAGTGGACCGGGTCGGGTTTTTCAACGATCTCGGGTTCACTGCCAGAGCAGCCCGTTAGAAGGGCGACGGCGAAGGCGGCGATGAGCCATTTGGTTGCTGGGTTTGCCATGTTTGTGTGTCTCCGGTCAGGATCAGATTCGTCGGTTTGTGAACAGTAACAGTGCGCCGGTCAGGGGTATGGCGCACCACAGGATCAGGCCCAGCCAGAGGCCTGCCGCGCCGATGGGCAGGTCTGTACCCAGGCTGAGTACGCCGCTGAGTTGACCGCTGTCGCCGAAGGCAACGATGTTGAGCAAGCGGTAGATGTCAGTGGGGTTGAGCATCAGCAGCCAGGGCAGCAGTTCGGGATTCAGTTTGCCTTCACTGGCCACCAGGGTACCCAGCAGCATCAGGTCGAAGATCAGTACGAAGAAAAACCAGATCGCCAGGGCCAGCCCGGCAGCAACCGGTTTCTCGCTCACCCGCACGCTCACCAGGTAGGCCAGTGCGATAAAGCCCCAGCCCAGCAAAACGGTAGAGCCCACAAAACGCCCCATGGCCACCGCCAGGGCGGCAATGGCGACATCTTCCACCAACACGGCGATGGCAATACCAGCCACACCGAAGCCTATGATGGTGGCCAGCGCCAGGGTCAGGCCGTGGCCGAGGAATTTGCCCAACAGTAACTGGCTTTTACTGAGGGGGTAGGTCATCAGCAGTAACAGGGTGCCGCCCTCCTCTTCCCCCACGATGGCGTCGTAGGCCAACAACAGTGCAATCAGCGGGATCAGGAAGATCCCCAGGCTGGCCAGGCTGGCAATGGTCGCAGGTGTGGAGGCGTAGCCCACCTGCCCGGAGGCGGCGGCACCGAACCAGGCGATGCCCAGTGCCAGGGTGGCGAACACCAGGGAGATGGCAACCAGCCAGCGATTGCGGAAGCTGTCGCTCAGTTCCTTACGGGCGATGGTCCAGATGGCGTTCATTGGCCTCCTCCCCGGTGAGCCAGGCCACCCGAGCCGATAAAGTGCACGTAGATGTCTTCGAGGCTGGGCTGATGGATGCCCAGGTCTGCCACTTCGCCGGAGGCCATCAGGGTCTTGATCAGTTCCATTTTTTCCTGGGGTCTCACGTCTACCTGCAATCGTCCGTTTTCACTTTTCATCATCAATCCGGCGCGCTGCTCGGCCTGGTCAATGGCTTTTTCCAACGCCGACAGGCTCGTGGCAGGCTGCAGAGTCAGGGTGACCGGCATGTTCGCCTGTCGCCGCAGCGATGGCAGGTCTCCAGATGCTTTCAGGGCGCCTTCGGTCAGAATCGCGGCACGATCAATGTATGGCTCGACACCTGGCAGTACATGGGAACAGAGCACAATGCCCGCCCCCTCATCCCGAAGCTGGCGCAACAGGCGGTATAGGTCCGCCGTTGCAACCGGGTCCAGGCCGACGGTGGGTTCATCCAGCATCAACAGCATGGGCTTTCCGAGCAGGGCCTGAGCCAGGCCAAGACGCTGGCGCATGCCTTTGGAATAGGTTTTGGTGCGGGCGTCCATGGCGTCTCCCAGGCCAACTTGCTCCAACAGTTCGGGCACCTGCTTAAGCGGCGCGCCTTTGAGGCGGGCAAAGTGGCTGAGGATTTCACGGCCGGTCAGCTGCGGGTAGAACATCACGTTCTCCGGCAGGTAGCCGATATGCTGGGTTACCTGGGGATCGCCAGCCGCGCCTTCCAGCACGGAAACCTTGCCCTCGGTGGGCTGCATCAGGCCGAGGATAAGCTTGATCGAGGTGGTTTTACCCGCGCCGTTGTGGCCGAACAGGCCCAGAATTTCCCCCGGCTCCAGCCGAAGATCTACCCCGTGCAGCACCGTGGCCTTGTCGTAACGGTGACTGACGTTCTCCAGTCGAAAACAGTTCATCGGATCTCCGATTGCAGGTGGTCGGGAATTCGCATCAAAGGATGGGGATCACTCACCCCGGCAGACTTCACTACCGGGAAGGCATCCTGGACCCAACGCAGGGTATCCACCGCCGGGCTGAACATCAGTACCTTGGCCTCCGGATACTTCCACAGCAGCCGATCCACGTTGTCATTCGGTTCATAAGGCACATCGCCGAGGCCGTCCTGGTTTCGATCCCAGCCCAGGTAGTCACTCCAGTAGTTGCCTTTGCCATCCTCGGCCCAGAACTGGGTGCGAGTGGCCACGTACTTCACCTGGCGCTGGTTTTCCACAAAGGCATTGTTGAACACCTGGTTTTCCTCGGAACCCGCAGTGAGATGAATACCGATGTTGCTGTGGCCGAAATAATTGCCTTCGAAGGTGTTATACAGCGAGTTGTAGATAAACACCGCTTTACCCTCGGCACCGGAAATCACCACTCCGGCACTCTGACCCTGGGACACTCCGGTAACAACGTTATTGCGCAACTCGGAGTTGGTGATGAAGTTCATCAGAATGCCGTAGTTCTCGTCATTCTCGGAGCGGTTATTGAATACCTTCAGGTACTTGCTCTGCATCAACGCATACCCGGTACGCGTACCTCGGGTGACGTTGTTTTCCAGCAGGTTATGCATCGAATACATGTAATGAATGCCGTACCGGAGGTCACTCATCACATTGTCGCGAATGGTATTTCGGTTCGCGGTCTCGATGTAAATGGCATCCCGGGTCTCACTGATATCGTTACCTTCAATCAGCGCACCCGTGGTGTTGAACAGGTGAATGCCATTGCCACGATCCTGGGACCGCAAGCTGGTATCACCGCGAATGTGATTCTCCCGCACGGTCACATCCGGTGTTGCATCCAGCCACACGCCGAACGCCGGGCCCTGAAGACGGTTGTTTTCCACCACCGAACCCTGCGCTTCGCGGGCCACGAAGATTCCCGCATCCAGTTCATTCAGGTCTTTGCCCCAATTGCGAACCTGGCAATCGGAAAAGGTGATCGCCTCTGCCAGAATCTCAACCGCATTGCCCTGCCCGCCACCGTCAATCACCGTTTCCGGAGCGCAGGACATAGATACCCCGGGCACCCTGATAACCAGTGGAGACAAAGTTTCCGGAGGAAGTTGAAACGACGAGCCCGGGGCCAGGTTATCCAGCTCTTGCTGCAGGTCCGCGTTGGCGGAGAGCGCAAACAGAGCGACTGACAGGGCCACTCCATAACGCAATAGTTGATACATCAATAGATCTCGAGATAGTGATAAGCAACTAGTGTCCCGTCTGGCTAATTCCTTAATCTACTGCTTGCCTCTGAGGACTCTGACCAAGGCGCCAGTCTGCAGATGTGGTGGTTCCACATCAAGGACTGGCAACACAGGGCTCAGAGTCCTCAGAGACAAGCCCTCCGGGAGCTTCTGAAAAACCGAAGAACGTCGTTCTGCTGGCTCGATTTGGAACCACCAAACCTTCACCAGCACGCCTAGCTCTTCGGTTTTTCAGAAGCTCAGTAGGTTAAGGAATTAGCCAGACGGGACACTAGGGCCCCGAAAACGGGACCCCAAGTCAGGCAACTCTCTATCAGGCCTTTTCGACGAGCATCCGCCCGCCCATCTCCATGTGGAGAGCATGACAGAACCAGTTGCAGTAGTACCAGTAAACCCCTGGCTTACCTGCCGTAAAGGTCACGGAAGCGGTCTGCTGCGGGCTGATCTCCATACTCACGCCATGGTTCACCATACAGAAGCCGTGGGTCACGTCCTCAACCATATCGAGGTTGGTAATATACACAGTGACTTCATCACCCTCCTTCACCTTGAACTCGGTCATACCGTACTGAGGCGCAACGGAGGTCATGTAAACACGCACCTTGTTGCCGTCACGGATCACCTTGTTGTCGGATTCCAGAGTCACACCGTCCTTCTCAGCCTGGGCTCGACAGCTGGCGAAGTACGGGTCGTTGCGCTCGTAGATCTTCTTGGTCTTGATCTGGTCACGACGCACCAGGATACAGTCATGCGGCTCGGCATAAGTCGGGCCATCGTGAACCAGTTTCATTTCCTCGCCGGAAATATCGATCAGCTGGTCGTTCTCCGGATGGAGCGGCCCAACCGGCAGGAAACGGTCCTTGGAGAACTTGGACAGAACCACCAGCCATTTGCCGTCGGCATCGCGAGATTCGGTCAGAGACGCATGGTTGTGGCCCGGCTGATACTGCACGTCCAGCTTCTGGCGGATGTAGTTAACCTTGTCACCATTATAGTGCTTGATGGCATCGGCAATGTTCCACTTGCACACCTGGCTGTCGATAAACAGCGTGGTGTAAGCATTGCCACGGCCGTCGAAGGTAGTGTGCAGGGGCCCGAGACCCAGCTCCGGCTCGGCCACGATGGTGTCCCGCAATTCGATCTTGTCTTCGAACAGGTCGTCCAGTTTATCAATGGCAATCACGGATACTGTTGGTGACAGCTTGCCGTTGGCAATGAAGTACTTGCCATCCGGAGATGTGTTCAGACCGTGCGGGTTCTTCGGCACCGGAATATAGCGGGTGAACTCGGATTTGCCGCGGCCGTCTACAACCGGCACCTTGGAATCGCCGATGGTCTTGAAGTTGCCAGCTTTTACCGCTGCAGCAATGCGCTCCACGTTGAAAACAACCACCCAGTCGCGATCGTTACGCATGGTGCCTGCAAGGTCTACTGCTCGCTCTGAGTTGTAGCAGGTAGAAGCAGCATACTTGCCGGTGTAGTCGGCATCGGTGTTATCCAGGTTACCGTCAACGATGACCTGCCAGGCCACATCCATGGTTTCCGCGTCGATGGCGGTGAACATGGTGTAGCTGTTCTCCAGGCTGAAATCCGTGCCGTCGTTGGGCTGCGGGATGACAAACTCGGCATTACAGAACACGTAGTTGGTCTTGGGTACTTTCTGCAGGCGCAGACCGTGAATAGCCTGGACGTTCGGGATGTGGGTAATCTTGTCCGTCTTCATGATGTCCAGACGGATACGGGCAACCCGGGTGTTGGCCTTGTCGTTGATGAACAGGTACTTGCCATCGTAACGACCGTCGGTCATGGAAATGTGCGGGTGGTGGCAGTCGCCGTTCAGGTACTGCTGGTCACCGCCCAGGATTTCCTTACTTTCGTTAGTAATACCCCAACCCGTTGCGGAATCCACGTTGAACACCGGAATACGCATCAGTTCACGCATGGAGGGCACGCCCAGCACGCGCACTTCGCCCTGGTGACCACCACTCCAGAAACCGTAGTACTCATCCAGTTCGCCCGGGGCGATGTGAGCCTTGTTGCGGGCTTCTTCAGCAGCCGCAGCCCAGGTCTCACGGGACATGACCGAGGTGCCCAGACCGGTCGCACCAGCGACACCGGCCAGCGCAGCCGCACCCATAAAGCGACGACGGCTCAGACCACCTTCGGAAACCTCCGGCGTGTCCTTGGTCAGATCATCTCTTTTTTTCATAGCATCCAACTCCGTTATTGGTTATGGCGGTTATTGCTTCTCATGGCTTTCCGGGGCCTTATGGTTGGCTCCTCGGGACTACTCAGTTCACCTGCACCACCGGAATTTCCTCTGGGTGGCCGGGTGCGTTGTGACCACGGCGCTTGCCACGGCGCTTCACAATCAGCGGCGGGCACTTGTGGTCGTCGAAATAGGTCATCTGACAATCCAGGCAGTAGTGGCACTCCATGTAATTGATGTGTCCATCCGGATGGATCGCCTGGACTTCGCATTCCTTGTCGCAGAGACGGCAGGGGTTACCGCATTCCTTGCGACGTTTGAGCCAGTCAAACACCCGCAGTTTGGTGGGCAACGCCAGGGCGGCACCCAGCGGGCACAGGTAGCGGCAGTACACCTTGCGGGTGAAGATATTGACCACCAGCAACAGCACGGCGTAGGTCACAAACGGCCAGGTGCGGTCAAAATGCAGGGTAATAGCGGTCTTGAACGGCTCCACTTCAGCCATGCGCTCGGCAGTGGCCATGGACTCCAGAGAAATACCAAACAGCACCAGCAGGATGATGTACTTGATGGCCCACAGGCGCTCGTGCCAGGCAAAAGGCACGGTGTACTGCGGTACCTTGAGCTTGCGGGCGATTTCATTGATCAACTCCTGCAGGGCGCCGAACGGGCATAGCCAGCCACAGTAGACCGCCCGACCCCATAGCAGCACGATGCCAGCCACCACGGCCCAGAGCACGAACATGATCGGATCGATCAGGAAGGTTTCCCATTTGAAGCCGCTGATCAGGCTGTTCACAAACGTCAGCACATTGACGATGGAAAGCTGACCCAGGGCATACCAGCCAATGAAGAACAGGGTGTAAACCAGGAAGCCGTGGCGAATCCAGCGCATCATCTTCGGCTTCTGTACCAGCCAGTCCTGGAAGAACAGGATGAACAGCAGCACGGCGATACCCAGCCCCAACACGGTGATCTGGAACTGCTTCTGGTACCACACCTGAATCCACAGCGGCTGGTTTTCAAGCCACTCTTCGTCGGTCAGAACCGGTTCCGGGCGGGTGTAGTACTGGTCTGGCAACTGGTACTCCAGAGGGAACACCTGGAATTCACTGTCCAGCGGGCCGGTCTGGCGCTTGACAGTCAGCTCCAGCGTCCAGGGCGTGCCAGGATCGAAGTTGTACTGCTGGCGCACGATAAAGATCGCCATTTCCGAAAACTCGGGCATCCCCTCACCGTAAACGTCGCTGAGCCGATGGAAATCGAGATCCCGGAAGTTGAAGGTGTCGCCAAACTGGCGAATCTGCACCCGGTCAAAAATGCCGCCCCGTACGTAGCCAGAACCTTTGAAGGAGTATTCACCGTTGGCCATCACCGCGATGGCATGTTCCCCCTCCTGGAGCTCCGACATCAGCCACTGGTATTGGTTTTCACCCAGAAGGTTGCGGCCAATGGTCGGCGCATCCAGATAAGCAGCGTAGAGCTCGATCAGGATGTCATCGCGTTCGCCCGCGTCTGCAGTTTCGATGCCCTCGGCAGGGGTCCCCACAAAAGAGTCGTCGACCTGCCCTTTGGTCAACACCAGGCGGCGAATGGAACCGTCACCGGTCAACTCCTGCCAGGACTTCTCCTGAAACTGTTCCGAGTTCACATTGGCCATGGGCGGACGGTTGCTTTTGCCACCTTCAATCAACCCAATCTCGACCCCCACCCGGTGGGCAGTGCGCATGATGACTTCGTTAATAACCATCACGGTGACCGTAGCGCCGGACAAGCCATCCACCGCCACCTTGCGTTCGGTAGACGTGCCACCAACGGTCACCCGCTGGTCAGCTTTCAGACCGGTGTACTGGTCAGTGAACTCATGCATCTTGCTTTCGGGGATACCCACCAGCAGGATGGGTTCATCGTGATGTATGACTTTAGCGGCACGAATTTCTCCGGCGGTATCGAGTACCACCATGGCATTCAGGGGTTTGCCGGAATAGGCGGGGGTCTGGACAAAGTCCAGGGACTGGTAGGCGTAGCCTATAAGCTCCTCACCGGAATACACCTGCTGGATGGCACGGTTGCCCTCCATCGGCTGGAGTTCTGTCGCTTCCGGAAAGGCTTTTTCGATGAGCTGGCGTCCGGCCGGAGGGCTGTATTCCGATAACGGCTGGGCCCAGCTCAGCGGAGCCGCAAGTATCATCAAGATGGATAGGACACAACGGAGGACGTTTCTCACTACAACTCCCAATACCCCATGGATTACATCAAGGGTCGTTCAATTTTGAGGAAAATCAAATACCTCTTTGAGGATAGTCCTCGGCCCACCAGAGGCGCCTTGAGTTCAGTCAAGGCTAATGGCGTGGCCGGCTTTATTGAGGGGAAGGTAGTTACCCAGATGCCCCATGCGGATGCTTTCCACCATCATCGTCAGGGGTTGCTGAGCTTCATCACTGGAAGGAGCATGGCCGCCACGGCCCGACATGGCCGCGACAAAGACCATGTCCCAGTCCTGGCCTGTCGCGCGGGATTCCTCCGCCAACACATCGAAATAAGGAACCTCATCGGGGGTTTTGTCGACACAGATGACCGGCGTCAGTGCGCCACCCTCGCCGCGCTCAAAAGCAGCCCGTTCTGCCGCACTGGCGTCGTCTGGTAATTCGGCTTTGCAAAAAACGAACAGAAAGCGCTGGGGCTCCGGTTCTTTCCGGCTGGCCTGAACAAGATCCTGGTAACTGCTGATCATCACTATCCCCTGGTGTTCAAGGCGGTCAAAAAAGCCGGGCCCGGAGGCCCGGAGAGGCTATTGGCTGATAGCGATCAGCCGCTGAGGGTCGGAAATAAAGAGCTTGCTGCGATTCACTCTGATCAAACCATTTGACTTGAGATCTGCCAGTATTCTGGAGAAAGTCTCGGGCTGCATGGCCAGACGTGAAGCCACCAGGCATTTGGGCAACGGCAACTCGACTTCGCCACCTTCTTCCGCGCCGTTCGGCAGCAAGTCAATGAGGTAACGAATCAAACGGTCCCGGGCATTCTGGACGGTCATGATCTCAAGATCGTGGAATCTGGAGACCGCACGCATGGCGTAGTGGCTCAGGGCCGCCTGGGCATACTCGGGATTCCGATCCAGCAATTCCCGATAAGCTTTAACCGGGATCATGAGCACTTCGCTGGACTTCAGGGCCTCTGCGTAGCATGCATACCTGGGCGGATTGGCATAAATCATGACTTCGGCAAAACAGTCCCCGGGTGCAATACTGTCAAGGGTTCGGTCTACGCCGGAGGAATCGAGGCGATACAGACGCAGGCGACCAGAAATCACAAAGAAGAAGTGATGGGCCGGCATATCCTGACGGTAGAGCAGCTGGTGGTGACCGAGTCTCAGCCGGCGCGATTGCTGGATCAGACTATCGAGGTCTTTCGGGCGCAGATTGCAGAACAGGGCATGGCTGCGAAGCGCTTCCAGGCTGTCTTCTTCATCAAGTGGTTTGTTGATGGCGACAAGCACCGGCTTGGTATATCGCTGTTCAGCAGTTTGTGTCATGGCCATGGGTGTACCCTCTCTGCATATTCATGCATTCAAAATCTTATTTTAAATACTAGAAGGATACTGATGAAAAATCGCTCCCCCGATGGGGGTATCCTTGGTGTTATTCCTGGGTAATTGACTTAGCTCAATTATTCGCTTTGCTAACCAAGCAGTCATTGCATCAAAGGCGAATCAGGCAGCTCCAGATCAACGCCCTCCACACCGGTTTCCGCAGCCAATACCTGCAGGTATTGCCGGAATGCCCGGCGGGTCACGCTTTCGCTCAGGTACTGGCGAATTTGTGGTTTTACATGTTCATAAGGTAACAGTTCGCCGTTGATTCGCTGGTCTACTCGAACGATGTGCCAGCCATAGCGGCTTTCGATCAGTTCCGGGTGCAGGCCTTCGTTCAGGCTCAGGACCGGGCGCTCGAATTCTTCGACGGTCTGGCCTTTGCTGATTTGGCCTAGGCTGCCGCCCTGGTGGCGGGATTCGCAGGCGGAATATTGTTTGGCCAGTTCGTTGAATTGGGAGCGCCCATCCAGGAGGGCAGACAGGAGTTGTCGGCCGGCTTCTTCCTGGCGCATGCGCTCTTCAATATCATCCGGAGCGGCAGCCAGCAGTATGTGGCTGACGGCCATGATGGTGGGACTGCAGAAGCGGCCGGGGTTGGCGGCGTAGAAGCGTTCGCAGTCCTGTTCACTGGGGTCTGGCACATCGAGTTCGAGTTCCAGTACCCGGGCGATGCGGTCTTCTTCGTCTTCGATGTTATCCAGGTTCAGGCGGCCGGCCTGTTGCAGCAACAGTTCGCGGATGACAAGGCTTCTGGCTGCTTCGTGCCAGGCTTCAGCCAGTTCCCCGGCGGGGTGATGCTGCATTTCCCGGGCGATGTCATCTTCGTAGATCAGCTTGTCACCCACGTAGACCGGCGGGAACTGGTTTCTGGGTTTGCCGGCTTCGCCGACGGGGATTATTTGCATGTTGCTTCTCCAAAAAGATTCTTTGCCACGGACGGCACGGACATTCACGGACAAAGACGAACAGGAACTTGTATAAAGTCATTCCTGTCCGTGTGAGTCCGAGCCGTCCGTGGCTGCTTCAGATTCAGGCGCGTTTGCGAACCACCTGGTACTTCCGCCCGAAGTACTCCACCGGCACGCTGAGCATGTGCACCAGTCGGGTGAACGGGAAGAGCACGAAGATGGTCAGGCCAAGGAAGATGTGGGTTTTGTAGATCCAATGCACATCCGCAATGTGGCCAGCCACACCGCCCTGCAAGGTCAGCACGCCTTGTGCCCAGGCAGAGAACTTGAGCATTTCGGAGCCGTCCAGGTGCCCCATGGTGGGCAGGATGGTGGCCAGGCCGAGGGCGACCTGCACAACCAGGATGATGATGACCAGATTGTCAGCGACGGTGCTGCTGGCACGAACTCGTGGGTCGGTCAGGCGGCGGTAGGCGAGCATGGCGCCGCCAATCAGGCACATGACGCCGGCGATGCCGCCGACCACCACGGCCATGACCTGTTTCTGGCCGGGCGTCATCAGCCATTCGTAGGCCCATTTCGGCGCCAGCAGGCCAACCAGGTGGCCGAAGAAGATCACCAGGATACCCACATGGAACAGCACGCTGGCCAGTACCATGTTTTTCTTTCTCAGCATCTGGCTGGAATGGGCTTTCCAGGTGAACTGACCGTGGTCATAACGCGCCCAGGTGCCGATGAACAGGACCGCCAGGGCGATGTACGGGTATACCCCGAAAACCAGTGTGTGTAGATAGGACATTGTCATTTCCTCCTGCGCTTATGCGCGCCCTGCCTGACGGGGGGTAGCGTCCGTCATCAGCTGATCGCTCAGGTGAATGGTCTGGGTCTGTTCCAGTTCGCGGCGGCGCTGTCCAACCACGCCACCGGTGCCACAGGAGCTGCCCTGGTCATCCACAAATTTCACCATTTCCTCTTCCCAGACCTTGTCCAGTGCTTCGGGGGTGTCGTCGCGCTCTTCCGAGGCAACGAGCTGCGCCAGTTCCTGGCGGTCGGCCTTGCGGCCGGACAACACCAGCAGGGAATCCATCGCAACGTGGTAGAGGCTTTCACGCTGGTACAGGCGCTCTCCAAGCAACCCCAGAATGTGGTGAATATCTTCCAGCCAGTTGCGGATTTCCTCCCAGGGGCGGGTGGAGAGGTATTCCAGGAACAGCGGCAGGTAATCCGGCAGTTCTTTGGCATCAATCTCCAGGCCATTGGCCCGGTATTGCTCCATCAGGTCTACCATGGCCTGGCCGCGGTCGCGGGATTCGCCGTGCACATGTTCGAACAGTAGCAGGGAGGTGGCCCGGCCCCGGTCGAACGTGCCTACGTAGGCTTCCTGAAGGTCCATCAGGTCGCCGTCGCACAGGCGGTCGATACAGGTCAGCAGCTGTTCTTTGTTCTGCCGCGGCAGCCGGCTGTCCTCCAGGACAGCGGCAACCAGGGCGTCTTTGGATTGCTGCAGTTCTTCGGTGGGGTACTCCAGTACCCGCGCCAGTACTTTCAAAAGTTGCATTGTGGCCTCCTCAGTCCTGCAGCTGCTTCGGGTCAACCTGCTTCACGGTCGCCAGTTTGCTGACCATGCTGGTGGTCTGCTTCTTGCCGCCGAACAGGCTGAAGTCGCTGTCACCACCGTTGCAGCCGTCGCCGAAGCTGAAGCCACATCCGCCGCGCTCGCCGTAAGCAGTCGCATCCGGGAAGGCTTCCTTGGCCAGCTCACGATGGCTGGTAGGAATCACAAAGCGGTCCTCGTAGTTGGCGATAGCGAGGTAGCGGTACATTTCGTCCGCCTGGGCCTTGGTCAGGCCACACTCTTCAAGGGCACGCAGGTCTTCCTTACCTTCCACGGTTTCGGCGCGCTTGTACAAACGCATGGCCATAATCCGTTTGAGCGCGCGCACGATAGGCTTCTCGTCACCGGCAGTCAGCAGGTTCGCCAGATACTTGACCGGAATCCGCAGGCTCTCGATCTTCGGCAGCACGCCGTCGAACTCGACCTTGCCCGCTTCCGCCGCAGACTGGATCGGGCTCAGAGGCGGCACGTACCAGACCATGGGCAGAGTGCGGTATTCCGGGTGCAGTGGCAGGGCCAGCTTCCAGTCCACCGCCATCTTGTACACCGGGCTCTGCTGGGCAGCTTCGATGACGTTCATCGGGATGCCGTCTTTCTTGGCCTGCTCGATCACTTTCGGGTCGAACGGGTCCAGGAAGATTTCCAGCTGTTTCTCGTAGAGCTCGTGCTCGCCCGGTGTGCTGGCCACTTCTTCGATGCGGTCTGCGTCATACAGCAGCACGCCCAGGTAGCGGATCCGGCCCACACAGGTCTCGGAACATACGGTCGGCATACCGGCTTCGATACGCGGGTAGCAGAAGATGCACTTTTCGGATTTGCCGGTTTTCCAGTTGAAGTAGATCTTCTTGTACGGGCAGCCGGAGACACACATCCGCCAGCCGCGGCACTTGTCCTGGTCGATCAGGACGATACCGTCCTCTTCGCGCTTGTAGATGGCACCGCTCGGGCAGCTAGCGACACAGGCCGGGTTCAGGCAATGCTCGCACAGGCGCGGCAGGTACATCATGAAGGTGTTTTCGAACTGGCCGTAGATGTCTGCCTGCACCTGGTCAAAGTTCTTGTCTTTACGGCGCTTGGCAAACTCGGTGCCCAGGATTTCTTCCCAGTTCGGGCCCCATTCGATTTTCTTCATACGCTCGCCGGAGATCAGCGAGCGTGGCCTTGCGACCGGCTGGTGCTTGGTGTCACCGGCGGTGTGCAGGTGTTGATAATCGAAGTCGAACGGCTCGTAGTAGTCGTCGATTTCCGGCAGGTCGGGGTTGGCGAAAATGTTCGCCAGTACCCGGAACTTGCCACCAATGCGGGGGCGAATCTTGCCGGAGCTGTCACGCATCCAGCCGCCCTTCCATTTGTCCTGGTTCTCCCACTCTTTCGGGTAGCCGATACCAGGCTTGGTTTCGACGTTGTTGAACCAGGCGTATTCCATGCCTTCACGGCTTGTCCATACGTTTTTGCAGGTGACGGAACAGGTGTGGCAACCAATGCACTTGTCCAGGTTCAGCACCATGCCGACTTGGGAACGGATTTTCATTTTACAGCCTCCTGAGCATAGTCATTGCCTTCACCGTCGAGCCAGTCCACGTTCTTCATCTTGCGGACCACCACGAACTCGTCCCGGTTGGAACCTACGGTGCCGTAGTAGTTGAAGCCGTAGGAATACTGGGCATAGCCACCAATCATGTGAGTCGGCTTCGGACACACCCGGGTAACCGAGTTGTGAATACCGCCACGGGTCCCGGTGATTTCGGAGCCGGGTATGTTCACAATCCGCTCCTGGGCGTGGTACATCATCACCATGCCGGGCATCACCCGCTGACTCACCACCGCACGGGCGGCAATGGCGCCGTTGGCGTTAAACAGTTCGATCCAGTCGTTGTCTTCCACGCCGATCTCTTTGGCGTCGTCTTCACTCAGCCAGACAATCGGGCCGCCACGGGACAGGGTCAGCATCAACAGGTTGTCACTGTAGGTGCTGTGGATGCCCCACTTCTGGTGCGGGGTGATCCAGTTCAGCGCTTTCTCTGGGTTGCCGTTACTGCGCTGGTTGATCATGCTGCCCACGGCCTTGGTGTTGATAGGCGGACGGTACACCAGCAGGCTCTCGCCGAAGGCGCGCATCCACTCATGGTCCTGATAGAACTGCTGACGACCGGTCAGGGTGCGCCAGGGAATCAGCTCGTGCACGTTGGTGTAACCGGCGTTGTAGGACACGTGTTCGTCTTCCAGGCCAGACCAGGTGGGGCTGGAAATGATCTTGCGCGGCTGCGCCACGATGTCCCGGAAGCGGATTTTTTCCTCTTCCTTGTTGGTCGCCAGGTGGGTGTGGTCCAGCCCGGTCATTTCAGACAGGGCAGCCCACGCCTTCACCGCCACCTGGCCGTTGGTTTCCGGCGCCAGGGTCAGGATGACCTCAGCGGCATCAATGGCACTCTCGATCTTCGGGCGACCTGCGTTGGCACCCTCAAGGTGGGTGTAGTTCAGGTCCTTCAGGAAGTTGACTTCCTTCTCGGTATTCCAGTTGATGCCCTTGCCACCATTACCCAGCTTGTCCATCAGCGGACCGAGGGAGGTAAAGCGGGCGTAGGTGTTCGGGTAATCCCGCTCCACGGTGATGAAGTTGGGCGCGGTCTTGCCCGGAATCAGGTCGCATTCGCCTTTCTTCCAGTCCTTCACATCAAACGGCTGGCCGAGTTCCGCCGGCGCGTCGTGCAGCAGCGGCAGGGTGACCACGTCTTTCTCGACACCCAGATGACCCTCGGCTGCCTTGGAGAAAGACTTGGCAATGCCCTTATAGATTTCCCAGTCGCTACGCGCTTCCCAGGCCGGATCGGTGGCAGCGGTCAGCGGGTGGATGAACGGGTGCATGTCGGAGGTATTCAGGTCGTTCTTCTCATACCAGGTTGCGGTCGGCAGAACGATGTCGGAATACAGACAGGTGGTGGACATACGGAAGTCCAGAGTCACCAGCAGGTCGAGCTTGCCTTCCGGCGCCTGGTCGCGCCATTTCACTTCTTCCGGTTTGGCGCCACCCTCGACACCCAGATCCTTGCCCTGCAATCCGTTCTTGGTGCCCAGCAGGTACTTGAGCATGTACTCGTGACCTTTACCTGAGGAGCCCAGCAGGTTGGAGCGCCAGATGAACAGGTTACGCGGGCAGTTTTCCGGCGCTTCCGGATCTTCGCTGGCGAAGGCCAGAGATCCGTCCTTCATGGACTTGGCCACGTAGTCCGCCACCTCCATACCGGCCTTCTCGGCTTCCGCGGCAATGGTCAGCGGGTTTCGGTTCAGCTGCGGCGCAGACGGCAGCCAGCCCATGCGCTCGGCGCGTACGTTGTAGTCGATCAGACTGCCACCGAATTTGGACTTGTCTGCCAGCGGCGACAGGATTTCATCCACGCCCAGTTTCTCGTAGCGCCACTGGCCGGAGTGAGCATAGAAGAAGGAGGTGGAGTTCATGTGGCGTGGCGGGCGCTGCCAGTCCAGACCAAAGGCCAGCGGCTGCCAGCCAGTCTGCGGGCGCAACTTCTCCTGACCCACGTAGTGGGCCCAGCCACCGCCGCTCTGGCCGATACAGCCACACATGATCAGCATGTTGATCAGGCCGCGGTAGTTCATGTCCATGTGGTACCAGTGGTTCATACCGGCCCCGACAATGACCATGGAACGGCCCTTGGTCTTGTCGGCGTTGTCGGCGAACTCACGGGCGATGCGGATCACTTTCTCGGCCGGTACGCCGGTGATCTGCTCCTGCCAGGCAGGCGTGTACGGCTTCACTTCGCCATAGGAAGTGGCGCCATCGTCGTCACCCAGGCCGCGGCTGATGCCGTAGTTGGCAACCATGAGGTCGTACACAGTCACCACGCGACCTTCGGAGCCATCGGCCAGCTGTACCTTGCGGGTACCCAACTTGTGCTTGAGGATGTCCTTGAATTCCACGTGGTTGTAATGGTCGTGTTCGATACCACCGAAATACGGGAAGGCGACATCGACGACTTCGTCGTGTTTCTCGACCATGGACAGCTGAAGGTTCACATCAGACCCCTTGGCGGTCTGCTTCAGGTTCCACTTGCCCTTCTCACCCCAGCGATAGCCGATGGAGCCGTTGGGCGCAGTCAGTTCACCGGAAGCCTCGTCGATGGTGATAGTCTTCCACTCGGGGTTGTTCTCTTCACCCAGGCCGTCCACCAGATCGCTGGCGCGCAGGAAGCGGCCCGGCACGAAACTGCCGTCGTCTTTCTGTTCCAGCATCACCAGGTAGGGCATGTCGGTGTAGCGGCGAACGTAGTCAGTGAAGTACTCGCTGGGCTTGTCGACATGGAACTCTTTGAGGATCACATGGCCCATGGCCATGCCCAGGGCGGCATCGGTACCCTGCTTCGGGTTCAGCCACTCGTCAGACAGCTTGGAAACTTCCGCATAGTCCGGGGTAATGGCAACGGTCTTGGTGCCCTTGTAGCGTACTTCGGTGAAGAAGTGGGCATCCGGGGTACGGGTCTGGGGTACGTTGGAGCCCCAGGCAATGATGTAGCCGGAGTTGTACCAGTCGGCGGATTCCGGCACGTCGGTCTGCTCACCCCAGGTTTGCGGGGAGGCGGGCGGCAGGTCGCAATACCAGTCGTAGAAGCTCATGCACACGCCACCGATCATGGACAGGTAACGGCTGCCCGCGGCGTATGAGACCATGGACATAGCAGGAATCGGAGAGAAACCGATGATACGGTCCGGGCCGAACTTCTTGGCGGTGTAGACGTTAGAGGCGGCAATCAGCTCGTTGACTTCGTCCCAGCTGGAACGGACAAAACCGCCCATACCACGGCGAGGCTTGTACTCGGCGGTCTTGGCGGGATCTTCAACAATAGAGGCCCAGGCTTCCACCGGGTCGTTGAACTGGATACGGGCAGCACGCCAGAGCTTCATCAGGCTCTTGCGCATCAGCGGGTATTTCAGGCGATTGGCACTGTACATGTACCAGGAGTAGCTGGCGCCACGAGGGCAACCACGGGGCTCGTGGTTGGGCAGATCCGGGCGTGTGCGGGGGTAATCGGTTTGCTGGGTTTCCCAGGTGACCAGCCCGTTCTTGACGTAGATTTTCCAGCTGCAGGAGCCGGTGCAGTTCACGCCGTGGGTGGAGCGGACAATCTTGTCGTGCTGCCAGCGCTGGCGATAGCTGTTCTCCCAGTCGCGGTTCACTTCGTGGGTTTCACCGTGACCGTTGGAGAACGATTCGCGGTTCTTCCTGAAGTAGTTCAACTTGTCGATCAAATGACTCATGGTCTCTCTCTCCATCAACCCGTTTGCCGGATCGTTGTTCCGAATGGAGACCATTGTGTGGGATCAAACCCCTGAAATCTGCGTGGTTACTACCACATAACCCGGGTATACCACCCTGTGGGTAGGCGACCTATAACCCGGGTTGGAGAAGCATCTTTCGCTCCTCCCTGCGGGCATGTCGGGAGAAAAGCAGCAGGCTGACACTCAGCAACAGGAAGAGAATCATGAATACCGCCGTACGCACGCCCAGCCACAGGTTCAAGCCACCAAACGCAACTGGCAGGACAAATGCAACGGCACAGGCGCTGACCAGCAATACACCGGCAAACAAGGACGCTTCCTGTCGATTGGCCAGAATCACCATACGCTGAAGGGACCCCATAGCAGTGCCCATGGCCACCCCCAGAATCACGACCAACGCGCTTTCAAGCACAACTGGCAAAGCAAACTCCACAACCAGCTCCTCTTCCACGCCGGTAATGAACAAAGTCATGGGGGGATAGGACAACACCACGAGTGCCATCAGACAACCCGCCAGTGCCCGCGTCGCAACCCGGGCGGAACCGAAATGATCGGACAAGCCTCCGCCGGCCACCTGAGCTACCGCACCGGGAATGACAAACCATTGCGCCAGGCGGGCCCCGGAATCCAGCGTAAGACCATACTGGCCTGAGAGGAAATCCGGAAGCCACAACGCCAGCGCAAAGAAACTGCCGGCAACCACACCGAAATACAAACACAGGGGTAGATTCCGACCCTGCCGGATCACCACGAGAATTTCCCTGGCTGATCGTTCACGGCTTTCGTCTTCCTCACCCGTGGCGTCGGTCAGCATAATCAATAGCGCGATCACCAGAAGCAGGGTAATGAGGTAGGCCAGAGGTACACCCTGCCAGGAGAACGCCTCATGGAACAGCGGCACCAGATAATAGTTGAAACCTGCTCCGGTTACCCCGGAGCCAAAAACGCCGAGTACGAGACCCAGCCGCCTGGGCTGGCAATGACTGACCACGAACTGCAGGCCGGCGCCGTAGAAGCCGCCAGCCAGCCCCAGCCCGGCGGCGGCAATAAGGTAGCCAGTGTAGGTGTTTGTCAGCAGCAGTATCCCCATGCACACCGCAAGACCGCACAGACACAACAGCATGACTTCACGGGCACCATATCGCTGCGCCGCAAGCCCGGCCGGAATCGCCAGGATGGCGCTGACCGCCATGGGCATAGCCAGCAGAACCCCAAACTGTAAACTACTCAGACCCAGATCGGCTCGGAGATGCACGCCGGCAACCGCAAACAGGGTCCAGCAACCGGCAGCCACCACAAAGCCTGTCAGCGCCAACGGCAACACTACTGCCAGAGATGCTAACCTCTCTTCATCCCGTTCCGATTGCATTACACGCTCCCTGAATCCCATTCTTTAGTCTCAACTTTTGCCTGAGCATGGGTCAAAGGCTATGATGGGTTATAAACCATTGGGGTAATTGACTATCCTCAAGGAGGTATCACGGCGGCGAGTTTTCCACGATAGTTTTGCTGCCTGTCACTATCCACATTCCTTGAGCCTTGAAGCTATCCATGACCTCCAGAAGCCCGCTAGTAAATCGACTGGCTGTTGTTATCGGCGCCATCGTGCTAACCGCCATTGTCAGCATGGCCACTACTCTGGCTGTCTCCAACAGCATTGAGGGCAATGCTACTGCTATCAACCTTGCCGGTTCTCTACGAATGGGAGCCTTTCAACTGGCGGCAAGATCGGCCACGGACGATCCCCAGGACAGCACTGGCATCCTTAATCAACGTATTGAAGCGTACGAGGACAGGCTCAGGGATCCCGCCATCATCCGTTCCATCCCCCGAACAGATGACCACCCACTTGCGGAGCAATATAAAACCGTGGAATACAGCTGGGCCAATCACCTCAGGCCGTCACTGGAAAGCCACCAAACCGGCGCCCCCCTATCCGCCGAGATGATCGCGGCGGTGGAGGAATACACGGGAGAAGTAGATCGACTGGTCTCCATGCTGGAGCAACGCACCGAAGCCCGAATCGATCTGCTGCACCTTATCCAGATCATCAGTATGGTGTTCTCGGTATTGATTGTTCTCGCTCTGTTTCTGGACCTCAAGAACCGGATTCTCCGGCCACTGCGAAAACTGGTGGGCATCGCCACTGCCGTGGGCGAACAGGATTTCAGCCACAAAGCCAACCTCAAAGGTTCCGATGAGCTGGCACAACTGGGCCAGGCCTTTGACCAGATGACCAGTGAACTGGCGCTGACCTACTACGAGCTTGAAAGCCGGGCCCGGCAAAAAACCGAAGAACTTGAAATCAGCCACGCGGCTCTGCAGGTAATGCACTCCGCCAGCCGAGGGCTGTTCGCCAATCATGATCTGTGCAGTGGCGCCATTCCGATGCTGCAGGATCTGGAGCAACTGCTGGGCATCGGTCCCATCCGCCTGTTCCTGCATGACAAGGAATCGGCAGAACCGGTGGAGGCCATTACCACCGCCACACCCAAACGCCCCTTCTACTGCCGGGATCACCATTGCAACGCCTGTCTGGTAACCCCCGAGGTCTATGATGAGATGCCGCTGGAAAACAATGACGGCCGGCGGCTGTTGCTGCCCATCCGCACTCCCGGGCAGTTGTTGGGCACACTGGAGGTCTGGTATCCGGCTGAAAAAGGATTACCGGAGACCTCGCGCCGCCTGCTGGAAACCCTGACCGACCAGTTGGCAACTGCCATTTTCCTGGAAAAACAGATCACCGAAGAACAACAGCTGACGCTGGCAGAAGAGCGCACGGTGATTGCCCGGGAGCTACACGATTCCCTGGCACAATCGCTCTCGTACCTGAAAATGCAGGTGACCCGTCTGCGCCGGCTGAACATTGATGGCGAGCAGAAGCCCATACACGACGACATCCTGGATGAACTGAGCACTGGCCTGAACAGCGCCTACCGCCAGCTGCGGGAACTGCTGGCCACCTTCCGGCTGAAACTGGATACGCCGGATCTGGCGACTGCCCTGCGCAAAACCATCGACGAATTCTCAGAGCGCCTCGGTAAACCGGTAGCGTTTGAATACAACCTGCCGCCCCAGACGCTGTCGCCCAATGAGGAAATCCACACCCTGCAGATCATTCGTGAAGGGCTGGCCAATGCCGTCAAACACGCCGATGCCACTGACATAGCGGTCAAAGTGGTGTTCGATTCACCGCAGGTGCGGGCCAGCATACAGGACAATGGTAAAGGCCTGCCCGGCGGCGACCAACCCGTGAACCACTATGGCCTGATTATTATGCAGGACCGTGCCCGCACACTCGGCGGCAAGGTTAATGTGCGAAACAGGGATGAAGGCGGCGTGGAAGTCGCGCTAACATTCGTACCCAAGAGCCGCAACCTGATTCCAACGGAAACTACGCCGGCCTGAGCCGAGCGCAGGACAAAAGAGAGAAACAATGTCTGAGACACCCGCAAGCATTCTGTTGATCGACGACCACCCGCTGCTGCGCCAGGGCATCAAGCAGCTGATCGGCATGGAAGACGACATGGAAGTGATTGGCGAAGCCAGCAATGCAGCCGATGGCATCCGCCTGGCCACCGAGCTGGAGCCAGACCTGATCCTGATGGACCTGAACATGCCGGAAATGGACGGCATCGAAGCCCTGAGAAAGCTCAGGGAACAGAATGTCAGCTCGCGCATCGTTATGTTTACTGTCTCAGACCAGGAAGACGATGTGGTTGCGGCATTGCGGGCGGGCGCCGACGGCTACCTGCTCAAGGACATGGAGCCCGAGGACATGATCGCCCAGTTGCACCAGGCGGCGGTGGGCAAGATGGTGATCAGTGACCGCCTCACGACCCTGCTGGCCGAAGCCCTGCGTTCCAACAAACCGCAGCAGACCAGCCGTCCCGACTTCGACAGCCTGACGCCGCGGGAGAAAGACATCCTCCGCCTGATTGCCGAAGGCCTGTCCAACAAGATGATCGGGCGTAAACTCGACATCAGTGACGGCACTGTCAAGGTCCACGTCAAGCACCTGCTGAAAAAGCTGAACCTGCGTTCCCGGGTGGAAGTGGCCGTCTGGGCGGTCGAGGAAGGCTTGCACAAGGGCTGACTGTACATTCCCCTGAGTTATATCAAATCCGTTTATTGCGGTTTGAGGTAGGCTCTCCCTGTCTGTTTCATGATTTCAGGAGAGCCTGCCATGCTGCCTACCCTGCCCAGTTTCGGCAAATTGCCCACACCACCCGGGTTCGCGCAGCTGCAACGCCTGAGCAGCCAACTCCAGCACAACCCCCTTGCGGGCCAGACCCTAGCCGTCATCCAGGAGTATGGCCCTTCACCGGTGTCACTCCTGAACGGCATTGATCAGCGAATGCCCGTCGCCCTGAAACAACTGGCAGCGGAAGCGCCCCTCAACCGGCTTTTCTCGGACGCCATTGCAGAAGGTGAATTCGACGATTTCGAGGGCCGTCGAATCCGCCTCGAAATCAATGGCGGCCAGCCAGGCATTACCCTCGGTTATTGGGCCGGGCGCCTGCGGGTGCTGAACGGTCCTGGTGAAGCCACTATCCGGGGGTCCGTTGGTGCATTCCGTACATTGGCGGAACGAAAGCAAGACCCCGATCAGTTGTTCTTCCAGCGCCGGCTGGTTATCGAGGGGGATACTGAACTGGGGCTGGCCCTGAAAAACCTGCTCGACAGCCTGGACTGGCATCTGCGGCTCAGGGATTTTCTGAAACCCTGGTAAGCGCCCATTCCGGGAACGTTCTCCAACGGTTAATCCAGGCAGGGATCAGGGGCGCTTCAATGGGCGGAGACATGGCAAATCCCTGAGCGCATTCGCACCCGAGGCTCAGCAGAATCTCACCTTGCCTGACACTTTCCACGCCCTCCGCAACCACCTGCTTCCCGAAAACCCGCGACAGACCGATCACCCCCTGAAGAATTGACAGGTTTTCACTGTCATCCTCAATGCCGGATACAAACTCCCGATCGATTTTCAGAGTATCGACAGGAAGGCGCTTGAGATAAGACAACGATGAGTAGCCAGTACCAAAGTCATCCAGGGAGAAGGTCACCCCAAGCTCACGGCAATCCGCAATGGTCTGTACGGCTTTGTCCAAATCCCCAAGTGCAGCGGTTTCCAGGATTTCCAGATCTAGCCTGACAGGGTCAACCCCCGGAAAGCCAGACAGGATTTTTTGCAGGTGCCCGGCAAAGTGATCAGACTGAAGATGGTTAGCGGCGATGTTAACGCTGACATTGACCCTGACACCCTCTTGCTCCCAGCGCTGTATCTGCAGCAGCGAGTTTCTCAACACCCATTCACCAACCTGAATATTCAGCGTGTGATGCTCAATCGCCGGCAGGAAGTAACTCGGAGGGAGCAGCCCTTCCCGGGGATGTTGCCACCGGATCAGCGCTTCAACGCCCAAAACCTCTCCAGTCCGGAGATTAACCTTGGGTTGAAAATAAAGCCGGAACTCATCCTGGTTGAGCCCCCTGCGGATGTCCTCCAGTAACAACTGACGGGCTCGATACTGGCTCCGCTCGCCGGCATCAAGATACAGCCAGCCACTGCGCATCTCGTGTTTTGCCCGATACAGGGTATTATCCGCCTGCCTCAGCAAGCTGTCTGCGTCCTCAACGGCGCCATCCGGAAACAGGACAACACCAGCCGTAAACCCCGCAGAAACCTCAACACCGTCGAGTTCAAAAGGCTGACTGGCCGTCAAACGCAGAGCTTCCAGCCGCGACTCGGCTTGGCTGGCATCCGGCAGCAACAATGCAAACTCATCACCACCTGTTCGCGCCAGGCAGGCATCCGCCGGGATCGCATCCAGCCACCGCCGGGACAGCAAGCCGAGCATTCGGTCTGCCGCATCTTCTCCCAGACAGTCGTTGAGATCCTTGAAATTATCAAGATCAATAGACACCAGGGCTGCCGAGTTCTCAGCTCTCACTTCATCTGCAAGGTATTCACGAACTCGTCGGACGATGCCGTTTCGGTTCCAGAGGCCGGTCAAGGCATCGGTATAAGCGAGCGTTTCCAGATGGTGCTGATATTCTCGGGCTTGTTCTTCCAGGGCCTGATTCAGCCTTTCATGCTGTATTCGGGACAGCTCGTCTTCGGCCCTCAAGCGGGCCATTTTCTCCCGCATTAACTGAATCGTGCTTGATGAAAGCTTTCCGTAAATTTCCAGCAGCGCGTTGACCAGCACCGAGGCGGAACCGCTCAGCTCTGCATCGACCCGGTTTTTTGCCTCACTGACTTCCAGGCCTTGCTGAACCAACTCAACCGTCAGAGCCATTCGGCGATCTGATTCGAGGATATGGAAGGCTAACCAGCGTGTGAGGAAGTCAAACAGTCTGGTTAACACCTCTTCCTGAGGTTCGCGGCTGTTGCGCAGCTCCTCAACCTGCGCAAAAAACATCTGGTGTGACTCGCGGTGGCTTTTCGCCATCGCTGCTTCACTGAGGGTTTTGTTCCAGATCGCTTCCTCGTATTCAAAATGAAACGCCGCGTAGGTGAGCAACTCATCAAGAATCTGATCGGGCGTTAACTCGGAGGTATCCGATGCAAAGTGCCACGCCAGTCGATTCAGGATATTGACCAGCACCTTGTGCTGTTGATCAATATCATCAATGCCGGTCTCGAAATTCCGGTTCCAGGGGAAGATTTCGAAGGCATTCGGCACATTATTGGTCACAGAAGGACTCCCAAAACGGCAACCACCGTCTTGAGCATAGTTCAACTGCCAATAAATGTAGTTGTTTTAAATCAGAGAGCGGGCTGCCTCAGAGCTGGTCGCTCAACGCAAAATCCCGCAACGCCACCGCATTATTATGGTCGGTATCTTTGGCGGCAAATACCAGCGTGACGCGTTTGTGCTCTTTGAGGATCTGCCGGAACAAATCCAGGTCCTCTGCGGCCCCATCAGACTTGAGCTCTTTGAAGTAGCGGTCTCGAAACCCGGGCCATCTGTCCGGGTCATGGCCGAACCACTTCCGCAATTCTGAAGATGGCGCAAGCCCTTTCAGCCAATGGGCAATGTCTGCGTCTTCTTTGGCAACGCCCCTGGGCCAGATGCGATCCACTAGAATACGCGGGCCATCTGAGCGGGCAGCGTGGTCGTAGGCTCGTTTCAGGCGGATGTCCATAGAAACCTCTCAACCGGCTAATGGTGTCCTTGAGCCTAGCCTTCACCCCTTATGAATTCAAAACCCGCCATGACATAACGCATTTACCGCATCTCAAAAAACTCCCGATGCATCCGCCGGGCAGGCAGGCCCCATCTGCGGAATTCGTTGAACAGGGTCCGGGCCATGCCCACCGGGCCGCAGAACCACAGGCTGGCGCCTTGCCAATCCGGCACCGCATCGCGAATTTCCTCCGGTGTCAGTCGGCCTTCGGTACGACTGCATCGAATAACCAGGTTAACGCCCGCTGCTTCGGCATCCGCCCGCAGCTTTGTCAGAGCCTCCTCGCTGACATCGGCAGTGGGGTGGAACAGGTAGATAGTACGATTATCCGGTTTGCTGGCCAGGCGCCCCATCCGGGCAATAAACGGAGTAATGCCGATGCCCGCGCCTACCCAGATCTGAGTGCGGCAATCATCTTCAAAATCAAAACCGCCATAGGGCCCCTCCAGTGTAACCGGCATGCCCTCGCAGATCCGGTGGCTGGCCCGGCGGGTATGGTCCCCCAGTTCCTTGACCACGAATTTCAGACACCGGGTTTCCGGGTTCCAGTCTGAAGCAATGGTATAAGGGTGAGGGCCCTCCGCAGCATCCGACGTAATAAAGGCGAACTGCCCGGGGTTATGGACGGACCAGCCCTGCTCGACCCTTACCAGAAACTCGAAAACTCTCAGCTCCGGATATCGGGTTACCGAAACCACCTCCCCCGGCACCTTCCGGACCTTGCCCGGCCAGCCAAGCAGCAGTAAAACCGCTGCGATACTGCCGGCGACAACAGCGAACTGGGTCAGCCAGCCAATCGGCGCTGCCCAATAATCAAACTTCATCAGGATAAAGCTGTGCCAGGCCAGGGGCAGAAAGACCACCGCCAGCAGTTTGTGTGTTATACGAAACAGGTGATAAGGAAAGGCTTTTACCAATGCCAGCACAATCAATACGGCCGCGGCGTAGAAAGCCCATTCTCCCAGGGTTTCTGCCAGCCCCCGCTGCCCCCTGAACCAGGCTTCCAGGCCGGCGAGTTGCTGTCCGGCCCCTTTGCCGGCCGGCTTCTCCAGCCAGCCCCAGCCCACCATCCACGTGGTGCCCTTGGCCCACCACCAATGCAACGTAGCCAGCACCAGTGAACCAATGCCCAGCCATTTGTGCAGCCGGTACACCTTGTCCAGGCCACCAACCCAACGCTCCAGAGACCGGAGACGCAGTGCCAGTACCAACGCAACCGCCATCATCACTACGGCCAGAATGCCGGAAAACTGCACAAACACAGAGCGGAACGGAAAGTAAGCGAAGGGGGAAACCCACAGGCTGTCGGAAACAAACCACAGGACGCCGACCAAAGCAGTCAGACCCCAGAAAAATAGCGGGACGCGAGCCATAACAATAAACCCCAATGCAGTTTGAGTACCCTAGCAAGCTACTCCTGGTACATCGGCTATCTATTGACCTCAATCAACGCTCAACGGGCTTTACACAGACTTTACGATCAGATCCATTCCCGGCTTGCCGTACCAGTACCCGTTACATGGCGGGGCCTCCACCAGCTGCAGCGGGTCGGCGACCAGCACTTCCCCCCGGCGCACCTGATCAAAGCGTTTGACCACTTGTTCCATCCCTTGATGCTCCGGGCTCAGTCGCACGGTACTGACACCCATACGCTCCATCTCCGGTAGTTCCCTCATCAGGTCGTAGCGCGAGCCGGAGAGCGTGGAAATGCCATTGATCCGGAACAGTTCCTGGCTTTCCCGGGAACGCAGTTCCATGCCATCTGGATGCTCCAGGCAACGGAATTCGCAGTTGTCTTTAGGCAGGTTGTAATGACGGGCAGTGAAACAGCGAGACGACCAGGCCAATGGCAGGAAGCCCCAGGAGAATACCTCGGCGGGCAGATCCAGGCCGTCGGCCTTCAGCTCCCGGATCAGCTGCTCCAGGGTTTCCTTGCCCAGTTCCACCGGCAGGTTCCAGCCCTGCAAGCCCTGCCTGGCGAGGATCTTCAGGGTGGCCACGTTGTAGATGTTCATGGACGGGCCGGTAATAAACGGAATCTTGTTGCGGATCGCCACCTGCAGGGCACTCTGGTCGTTGGCCTCCACCAGAAACTCATCCTGTTCGCAAAACCGACGAAGTCGCCGCAAATCCGCTTCGGATTCGATCAGCGTCAATGTGGAAAGCACCACGTTCTTGCCACAAGCCTTCAGATCCCGGGCCAGGTCCAGCCAGTCATCGGGCTTCAGTTCGCGTCGGCGGGAGCACACCACTTCGCCAAGATAGATGGTATCTACTGGCCACTCCGCAGCGTTAGCATAGAAATCGAATACGGACTGCTTGGTCCAGAACCACAGAATCGGGCCAAGGGAGAGTTTCATCATAGCGGGCAAAACCTTATTTCCACTTGCGATGGTAGGCCCCGATGGTGGTCAGGCCACCTTCGGAAAGACCGGCGAGGGTGCTGTTCCAGGCACTGTCCACAGCGAAGTTGTCCGGAGTGGCCCGAACCCGGTCCAGGGCCTGGCGCCAGGTTCGGGCAACATCCGCAATGTAGGCCGGGCTGCGCTGGCGGCCCTCGATTTTTACTGCGCTGATACCCAGCCCCTTCAATTCCGGCAGAAGATCCAAGGTATTCAGACTTACCGGCTCTTCGATGGCATGGTACACGCTGCCCTCCACTTCAAACCGGCCCTTGCACAGGGTTGGGTAACCGGCGGATTCACCGGGGCCATAGCGATCAATGAGCACTTCATTCAGGCGGGATTCCAGCCCCTGAGAGGTTTCCTGCCAACGCACCGCCTTGGCCGGTGAACAGGCACCCCGGGTGTTGGGGGATTCATCCGTGAGGTAAGAAGACAGGTAGCAGCGACCCTCCGCCATAATGCACAGGCTGCCGAAGGCAAAAACTTCCAGCTCCACTGGGCTATGCTTGGCCACACCCCGAACCTGATCCAGAGACAGCACACGCGGCAGCACTGCCCGGCGGATATCGAAGTTGTCCTTGTAGAACGACAGGGCCTCATGGCTGGTGGCAGAACCCTGAACCGACAAATGCCGGGGGATATCCGGGTGCCTGTTTGCAGCGTAATCCAACAGCCCCATATCGGCCAGGATAATGGCATCCACCCCGAGACCTGCAGCACGATCCACCGCGGCTTTCCAGTGTTCCCAGCCATCCGGTTGCGGATAGGTATTGATGGCACAGAACACACGACTACCTTTTGAATGAGCGTACTCAATGCCCTCGGCTGCACGTTTGTCGTTAAAATTCAGGCCAGCAAACTGGCGGGCGTTGGTACTGTCCCGGAAGCCGAAATAGACCGCATCGGCTCCATTGTCCACGGCGGTTTTAAGGGCGGGAAGGCTACCAGCCGGGCATACAAGTTCCATGGTTTTCTCCGCTGAGCACGTTGCCGTGCACCTTACCGGTCAGCGACTTAGCCCACCTTGACCTTTGTCAGCGGATTGACCGAAACCGGTCAAATACCCCTTTGGCAGTACTCTACGTATTAACCCCTACCTGAACCAAAACTTCCTGAAACTCATTGCTTTAACTTTTTATTACAAGCACTTACATGTGGAAATCTACCCCCTCAGCTACCCCAAGGCGTCAATGGTCTGAACTGCTACACTTGTCCACAATGGACGCCATTCTCAATGACGAGGCCCTCCCATGACTTTTATCAACAACCTCTCCATGCGAGGCAAGCTGATTACTTTGGTTCTGCCTGCGCTGCTGGTCATTGTATTTTTCGCGGTCCAGAGCATCTCCCGTAATATGGATGACCTGGACAACATGCAACAGCTCAATACCTTGGTTCGGCTGGCTGAGCTTGGGGATCCGCTGGTTGAGGAGTTGCAGAAAGAACGGGGCCGTTCGGCCGTGTTTATTTCCAGCGCCCCGGATTCTGACGGCGAACGCGAGGCAACCCGCAATCTTCAATCCCAGAGACAAAATACCGACAGGAACCTGAGCGCCTACCAGAACGGAATCGAGGCACTGGCTGAAGAAGCCCGTTTTGACAGCAGCATTCAGGCAAGCGTCGACAAATTCCAGCGGGACATTGGCAATCTAACCAGTCTGCGCAGGGATATTGATAACCGGGTGTTGGCTGGTGCCGAATCCGGCGCCCGCTACACCAGCCTGATCATGGAAATCGTTAACCGTATTCCGTTGCTGGTGCGCCGGGCATCTGAGCCCGAGCTTGCCCGGCAGATCAATGCCTACCTTGCCCTTGCCGAAGCTGCCGAAATGGCAGGCCGTGAACGGGCTGCAGGGGCGTCACTGGTGCGCAGCGGCAACTTCGCCCTGCCTGCAGTTGGGCAAATAGCGGCCCTGTCAGGGCGTCAGCAAGCGTATTTCCAGACCGCAATCGCCATGCTGAGTGCAAATTCGGATATCCGTGGTCGGATTGAGTCATTTCCCGAAACCGCCGAGCACCGAAAAATGCTGGATCAGCGAGATATGCTTCTGAGCAGCCCTTCCGGTATGTACGGCCTGGAAGCCAGTGACTGGTTTTCAGCCTCTACCAACCGCATCCAGGCCATTAATGGCATCCGCACTGATATGCTCTCACAGGTTAAAGCACTGGGCACCGCTGGCGTGAATGCCGCCAGAAGCAATCTGATCTGGGCATCGGCCATTGCCGCGACGTCAATCGTTCTGGTGGTTCTGTTAATGACCGTGATTATTCGAGCCATTCATCAGCAGGTGAATCAGCTGCTGGAAGGTGTTCAAAACGCCATGGACAACAAGGACCTGTCGCAGGCGATTCCGGTCTCCAGCAAGGACGAGACGGGCACCATAGCCGAAGCAATCAATGAACTGTTTGGCCGTTTTAGCGAGGCTTTGCTGCAAATCGACAAGGCAAGCGTACAGCTGGCCACAGCCACCGAGGAAACCAGCTCAACCGCGGGCCAGAATTCCTCACAGATCAAGAACCAGCAACAACAGATTGAGCAGGTGGCCGCTGCCACCGAAGAAATGTCGGCAACCTCAGAGGAGATTTCTCACAACACCCAGCAGGTGGCGGACGCCTCCAGCCGGGCTATGGAGAAAAGCCAGACCGGCGAGAAGGTGCTGCACACCAGTGTCTCCCAGATCCGGGAACTGGCGAAATCAGTACAGGACGTCAACCAGGTTATCGAAGAACTGGAACAACGCAGCACGACCATCAGCGATGTGGTTGATGTTATCCGGAAAGTGGCCGACCAGACCAATCTGCTGGCGTTGAATGCAGCGATCGAAGCCGCCCGGGCGGGCGAGCACGGACGAGGATTTGCGGTAGTGGCGGATGAGGTTCGCACACTGGCGCAGCAAACCCATGAATCCACCACTCAGATCGAAGATATCATCAACGGCTTCAAGACCATCACCGATAACGCCAGCCGTTCAATTGTCACCAGCCACAAACTGGCCGACCAGACCAGCGCGCAAGCCTCGGAGATGGAACAGACCTTTGCTGACATTCTGATGGACGTGAACAGCATTTCCGATATGGCGACCCAGATTGCCACTGCGTCGGAACAGCAGGTTGCCGTCACGCGCGAACTGGCGGGTAATATGGAATCTGTAAGCGAAGCTGCCCTCCTGACCCTGACCGGCTCCCAGGAAATCACCGAGGTCACCCAGGAACAGGCGCGGCTGGCCCGCCAGTTACAGGACCTGGCCAATGAGTTCAAAGTGGCCTGATCAGAAAACCCTCACACGACAACGCAAGAGGGCTGCCATGTGGCAGCCCTCTTGCGTTTGTGCTCATTGTTCTCCAGTCAGATAATCCTGGAGAACCGCTGGCTTGCCCCTTCCTTGCGGTACAGATCGAAGATCTGGCAAATGGCCCGGATCAGCAGCCGTCCGGCAGGCTGAACCTGCAGCAAAGAACCGCAATCCGCAATCAGCTCGTCCTGGATCATCGGCTTCAGGCGGTTCATTTCATCCGCGAAATAGCGGTCAAAATCTTCATTCCACTGTTCGGCAAACTGCTTGCGGTCCAGTCGGAACTGGCAGATCAGCTGCCCGATCACCCAGCGGCGGATACGGTCGTCGCGGGTCAGGCCCACGCCACGAATAATCGCCAGTTGGCCAGCATCGATGGACGCCTCCCAGGACGGCAGGTCGTGGTTGTTCTGGAAGTAGGCATCGTCGGTCTGGCCGATGGCGGAGACACCCAGGGACACCAGGTCACAATCCGAGTGAGTAGTGTACCCCTGGAAGTTCCGATGCAGGCGGCCTTCGCGCTGGGCCACCGCCAGGCTGTCGTCCGGCTTGGCGAAGTGGTCCATGCCGATGTATTCGTAGCCAGCTTCCAGCAAACGATTGATGGTGTTGTGCAGGATGGTCAGTTTCTGCTGCGGACTGGGCAGAGTATCGGCCTGAATCCGTGTTTGCGGATAGAAACGGTCCGGCAGATGCGCGTAACTGAACACCGAAAGCCGGTCCGGCGACATCTCGATCACCGATTCCAGGGTTTCGGCAAAGCTTTCCGGAGTCTGGTACGGCAGGCCGTAGATCAGATCCAGGTTGATGGAGCGGAAGCCGATGCGGCGCGCTTCGTTCAATACCGACTCAGTCATGTCCCGGGGCTGGATACGGTTCACCGCCTTCTGCACTTCCGGATTCACATCCTGTACACCCAGGCTGATACGGTTGAAACCCAGCTCCCACAGGGTAGCCAAGGTATCTTCGTCCACTTCCCGGGGATCGATTTCCACACTGTAGTCCCGATCGTCGCCGGACTGCAGGTTAAACAACTCACCGTAACCGGCCATCAGGTGCTGCATCACATCCCGGGGCAGGAAGGTGGGCGTGCCACCGCCCCAGTGCAGCTGCTTGACCGGACGGTCGGCACCGAACAGTTTCGACTGGATGGCCGCTTCTTTCAGCACCCGCTCCACATAGGGCATGGCCTTATCGCGCTTTTTGGTGATCACCTTGTTGCAGGCGCAGTAGTAGCACAGGTGCGCACAGAACGGCAGATGGGTATACAGCGAGATGGGCCCGCCAGCGGCCTTGCTGCGGCCAGCCGCCTTGACCATGTCTTCAATGGAATAGTTCTGGGTGAACTCCACTGCCGTCGGGTACGACGTATAGCGGGGGCCACTCAGATCATATCGGCGGATGAGCGCCTCATCCCAGATGAAAGCGGGCAGGTTATTTGCTGCAGCGGTATCAGAAGCCATAGTAAAACTCTAACGTCGAATAGGATCGGCATGCCGGAAAGCGCGCATTATGCCTGACCGGCGGCTGTCACGATTTGATGCGAATCAGCTGAGTGTATCAGCATACCCAATGAACCACCCTTGCGCCCATGGCGTATTCTGCCTACCTCTAAAGGATAAACTCAGCCGGAGCCCGCCATGGCCAATCTCATCCTGATCCTGGGCGACCAGCTCAGCCACTACCTCTCTGCCCTTGCGGGCGCAGACAAAGAAAACGACCTGGTCGTGATGGCCGAGGTCCACAGTGAAGCCAGCTACACCAACCATCACAAAAAGAAGCTGGTGTTCATTTTCAGCGCCATGCGGCACTTTGCCCGGGAGCTGGAGGAGGATGGCTGGCGGGTGCACTATCAGCGCTACCACCCGGACAATCCGGCACAATCTATTGAACAGGTAATAGCGGAGCTGGTACGGGAGTGCCAACCGGAGCGAGTCATTACTACTGAATGTGGTGAGTGGCGTTTACACGAACAGATCAGCCGCTGGCACAAATCACTGGGCATCCCCGTGGAAATCCAGCCAGATACCCGCTTCGTCTGCAAGGTTGACGAGTTTGCCCGCTGGGCCGACGGCAAAAAGCAGCTACGCATGGAGTTCTTTTATCGGGAAATGCGCAAAAAAACCGGTTTGCTGATGACACCCGAAGGCCAGCCCGAAGGTGGCCACTGGAACTTCGACGCCGACAACCGCAAGAAGTGGACTGGCAAGCCACCCGCCCCGGCCCCGTTCCGTGAAGAACCGGATGCTATCACCACCGAAGTGATCAAGCTGGTAAACGAATTCTTTTCAGAACATTTCGGTACCACGGAAGATTTCCACTACGCCGTCACTGCCAAACAGGCCCGGCAGGCGCTTGCCCATTTTATCGACTTTGCCCTGCCTTGCTTCGGCGACTACCAGGATGCCATGTCAGACAACGAAGACTGGCTGTTCCACTCCATTCTGTCTCCCTATCTGAACACCGGGCTGTTGGTGCCGATAGAGGTTTGCGGGGAGGCCGTTCGGGCCTGGCACGCCGGCCGGGCGCCGCTGAATGCGGTGGAAGGCTTTGTCCGCCAGGTCATCGGCTGGCGGGAATTCGTGCGCGGCATCTACTGGCTGCTGATGCCCGATTACGCCCGGGAAAACCGCCTGTGCAATACCCGGGATCTGCCCTGGTTCTACTGGACCGGCGATACAAAGATGCGCTGCATGCACAAGGCCATCGACGTCACGGCCCGCAACGCCTATGCCCACCACATCCAGCGGCTGATGGTGACTGGCAACTTTGCCCTGCTGGCCGGGGTGAAACCGGAAGCCATCTGTGACTGGTACCTGGCAGTGTATATCGACGCGTTCGACTGGGTGGAACTGCCCAACACCCTGGGCATGGTGATGCACGCCGATGGCGGCTACCTGGGCTCCAAGCCCTACGCCGCCAGCGGCAAATACATCCAGCGCATGTCTGACCACTGCCAGAATTGCCACTACCGGGTGCAGGACGCTACCGGCGACCGCGCCTGCCCGTTCAACAGCCTGTACTGGCACTTTATTGACCGGCACCGGGAGGATTTCGCCAACAATCCCCGAATGGCCATGATGTACCGCAACTGGGACAAACAGAAGCCAGAGCGGCGAGAAGCCTTGCTGGCCAGGGCAGATTGGGTGCTGGCCAATATTGAAGCGCTGTAACCCGACTACTCCGAATGCAGTACAGAAAACCAGGATTATGACTGCTATGCTCTCGCCATTGCCAGGAACCTGAACGCTTGAGTACGCAGATGGATGCCCGCACCCTGATTATCGGATTATGCCTTGTTCTGGCCTCGGTGACCGTGAGGGCAGATCATCATCTGCTCAGCCTTTACACTTTCCTGGCACCGCCATACCAATATGCGGAACCCCAGATCCCGGTGGTTACCGGTGAAACCACTGAAACCATCCGCTGCGCCCTTAACAAGGCCGGACTCCAGGCCAGAATAAGCCTTATGCCCCAAAGCCGGGCACGTTACTCGCTGGAACGCAATCTGGTAGACGGCTACTTTGCCGTCGGGCCATCCGAGGAACTGGACCAATCCGCCGTTCGGTCGCACCCGGTCGCCCTGGAGAAGTGGCACTGGTTCTTTACCGCCGAAACCAAACCGGATCCCGGCAAGGCAAGAATTGGTGTGGTCGGTGGCAGCAATGAAGCCATCTGGCTGGGAGAAAGTGGCCTGAAGCCGTTTATCACGGTCACCGGGGCTGAGCAGCTTCCGGCACTGCTGGTACGAAAGCGGATTGATCTCGCACTGATGGACCACCGTGCCATGAAATACCTGCAAGACCAGAAATCCGGGGTAGATTGGTCACTGAATTCCGAATTTGTTCGGTATGCACCCTTGCACCTGTATGTGAATCCTCGCTTTGCGGAAGGCCACCCTCGCTTCCTGTCCGGATTTAACGAACATCTTGCCGGCTGCGCCATGCCAAGCATGCAACTGTCCGAACAGGAAGCAACAAAAGTTCAGGGGCTGGCGCAAGCGCTGATGGCGGATCTCTCCGGCATCATCAATCTGACCAATGCCATCTACCAGGGGCCGACCTACGACAACCTGACCGATATCCTGACCAAGGACACGCTCTGGCAAGCGCTGGCACCCCACCATCCGACACCGCTGGCTGGCGAAATACTTGAACTGCCGGCTTCCCGGGCAATGACAGCCTGGCAGGCCAGGCACGCACCACTCGTTACCGAGGTCCTGCTGACCGACAAAACCGGGGCGCTGGTCGCCATGAGCCGCCTGTCCTCAGACTACTGGCAGGGCGACGAGCCCAAGGTTCAGGAAATCGCCCTTGAAACCGACCGAGGCGTTGAGAGAAAGCGCGACATGTGGATTTCGCCGATTCGCTACGATGCCTCCACCGCCCGTTTCCAGGTGATGGTCAGCTTTCCGGTGCCGCTGAATAAACCCAACAACGGACTCGAAGGCGTGCTCGTACTCGGGCTCGACATCGAACACGCTCTTCACAATCCCCCCGCCCCCGGCTCGGCAGAATAACCAACATCTTCCAGAGTCAGGGCGGCCCGACTTCGCAGGCCAGCACCAGGGCCCAGAACTCAGAGAAATCGTTAACCACTACATCCGGTTTGTCCGGGTGTTTGTGAGTACCGGGAAAAATCCGGTTCAGCCACGGCAAATCCCACTGGGCGCCGTTGAAGAACACCGCGGTCATACCGGCCCGTTTGGCCGCAATGATGTCAGTGGTAGAGTCGCCCACGTACCACACACTGGGGTCCGGTGGGTAATCCAGCTTCTGCACTGCCAGCAGCAATTGATCCGGGTGGGGTTTGCGCAGCGGGGTATCATCACCACACACGTTAACGTCAAACAGGTGTGTCCAGCCGGTATCTTCGACCGCCGCCAGTTCGTGCTCGAAAAACTCCCGGTCGCGGTTGGTTATCACGCCCACCTGGATACCCAGCTTGCGCAGCCCTTCCAGCATTTCCCGAACCCTGGGTTCAAAGGCTTTCACGGTGCCATAGTGATTCCGGTAGTGATGATTGAATGCTTTGTGGGCAATCTGCTTGGCGTCCTGATCCTCACCGAACAGCACTTCAAAAATATCGGTGCGGGAGATTTTACGATCAGCCTTTACCTTGGGGTGCAGTTTGGCGAACTCCCGCACGTAAGCCACCAGGCGGGCATCTTCCGGGGTTTTGCTGTCTTCCGGCGCCACCATCCGGTCCATCAACCCCAGCTTGTGGAAATCCGGCAGCATGTCATCCACCGCGTGGTACATGGCATCAAGGGTATCCACCAGGGTAGCGTGCCAGTCGAACAGGATCACCGCCGGGCGAATCAGTTTCACCACCGCCGGGTGCCAGTCAGGCTCGATGCGGGGCTCCGGCCGCTCTGGCGTCGGGAAAGGTTTCGGGCGCACCTCTGCCGGGCTGGCGACAAACGCTTCGGAATGCTCACGTTCCAGCAGGGCGAGTAAATCCATCAGATCTTCAAAGCTGTCGAGAACAGCGGTCGGGGCGTCTCGCGTGGTGAACCAGCTGCTGATCCGGTCCTGCTCCCAACAGGCACCGTTGTAGAACACTCCAGCCACACCGGCATGGTGGGCGGTAAGCATGTCCACATAACTGTCCCCGATATACCAGGCGTGTTCATCCGTTTGGATCGACAGCTTTTCAAGCGCTTTGAGGATAACCTCCGGATCCGGCTTGTATTCAGTGACGTCATCAGCACACACGGTGGCATCGAACAAATGCAGCCAGCGGCCTTCGTCGACAATCTGCAACTCCCTGTCCAGGAACTCCCGGTTGCGGTTGGTGCACACCGCCAGCTTGATGCCCAGGGCTTTCAGGGCCGACAGATACTCATAAGCGCCCGGCTGAAACGGTTTCACCTGGCCGAAGTACTTCCGGTAGGCCTGGTTGTAGGATTTATGGGCGATCAGCTTGGCAGCCTTGTTCTCACCAAAGATGGCGTTGAAAATATCCGTTCGGGAGACCCGGCGCTCAGCCAGAATCCGCGGGTGCAATCGGCGATAGATGCGAATGTAACGCACCAACCGGGCATCGTCTTCGGTGCGGCACTGGTCTTCAGGCAGCAACTGCTCCACGAGGCCCAGCTCTTCCAGTTGCGGTAACATCTCCTCCATGGCGCTGAACATGGCATCATGGGTGTCCACCAGGGTACCGTGCCAGTCGAAGATCAGGACCGAGGGTGGCAGGATGTTGTCGTCGAATCGGGACATGGCAAAACCTCTGGAAGCTCAGTCACGTATATCCACACACCTCTTTCAGTTAAACCCATAAACCGCCCATGCACAAAAAACCGCACTTACCTGAGAAAATCTGCCCGGCCTGCCACCGCCCTTTCACCTGGCGCAAGAAGTGGGCAAAGGACTGGGACCAGGTGAAATACTGCAGTGAGCGTTGCCGGCGCAATCGGGGGCCGCACTGATGGCAGTCGTGGTCTGGTTCAAACGGGATTTACGGGTGGAGGATCACGGCCCACTTTACGCCGCTGTGCAATCGGGGCAGCCGGTGGTGCCCTTGTACGTGGTGGAACCGGAATACTGGCAGCAACCGGACACCTCCCGCCGGCAGTGGCAGTTCGTTGCGGAGTCTCTCGAATCCTTGCGCAAGCAGTTAAAACGCCTGGGCAGTGATCTGCTGATTGCTCACGGGGAGGTCATCAGAACCCTGGATGACCTGAAACAGCAGTACGGCATCACACAGGTGTTCTGCCATCAGGAAACCGGCGGGGACTGGACCTTTCAACGGGATAAAGCGGTGATTGCCTGGTGCCAGAGCCAGCAGATTGAGTTCCGCGAATGGCAGGGCTTTGGTGTCGTTCGGCGACTGGTCAACCGGGACGACTGGGACCAGCACTGGAACCGGATCATCAAAAGCACACGCCTGCCTGCACCCGAAGGGATTCGTTCGCCGGATACCTCCGGCTGGCCGCAGAGCTTACCCGCACCCGCCCAGCTTAACGGTGGCCCGTGCCCGGATCGTCAGGCCGGCGGCAGCGAACGGGCCATTGCCCTGCTGGATTCGTTTCTGGAACGGCGGTGCGTGGGTTATCAGTACAACATGTCCTCACCGCTTACCGCACCTCGCGCCTGCTCACGGCTCAGCCCTCACCTGGCCTGGGGCACCATCAGCCTGCGCGATGTCTATCAGCAGTCAAAAGAGACCGGAGACCACCGCAACACGCTGCCCCGCAAGAAGAAAAGCCTCACCAGCTTTCGCTCAAGGCTGCACTGGCATTGCCACTTTATCCAGAAGCTGGAGGATGAACCGGAACTGGAATTCCGTGCCATGCATCGGGAACTGGAGCACCTGAAAACCGGACCAAACAACAGCGAGCGACTGCATCGCTGGCAGGAGGGCCAGACCGGCTGGCCACTGGTGGATGCCTGCATGCGCAGCCTGGAGCACACCGGTTGGATCAACTTCCGCATGCGGGCCATGCTGATGGCGGTGGCCAGTTATCAGCTATGGCTTCACTGGCGGGACCCGGCACTGCACCTGGCTCGACTGTTTACCGATTTCGAGCCCGGCATTCACTATCCCCAGGCCCAGATGCAATCAGGGCTCACCGGCATCAACGCCCTGCGCATATACAACCCGGTGTTGCAAAGCCAGAAACTGGATCCGGAAGGTGAGTTCATCCGCCGCTGGATACCGGAGCTGGCCGGCGTCCCGGCGGAGATGATCCACACCCCATGGCTGATGACGCCGGCCCAGAAGCAGCGCTTTGGCGGCAATACCTATATTTCACCAGTCTGTGATCATGAGCAGGCAGCACGGGTGGCTCGCAAGGCGGTCGGGGAGTTCAGGAAGCGGCAAGTGAGCCAGACAGAGACGGACCGGGTTCTTAACCGTCATGGCAGTCGGAAGGGGCCGACACAGAACCGGCCCAGGACTGGCAGCCATGACTCTGAACCGGCATCACAGCTCCCTCTTTTTTGATCCCAATGGACAAGGACCTTACTCGCTCTCTACAGGTCCGTCGCTCTCGTTTTTCTCCATACTGGGAAGCACCAGCACCGAACAAGGGGCATTGACCGACACATACTCCACCGTTGCCTTGCGTAACGGCCAGTGGCTGCCGCCGCCACGGGAGACCAGAATCATCAGGTCTGCACACAGCTGGCCGGCCAGTGCCACCAGTTTCTCACCGGCCGAACCGGCCACCACGTGCAGGATCGCCTCCCGGTTCAGGGGCAGGTATTTCCGGGCCAGCAGATCCAGGTGGTGCCGCACCTGTTCTTCTTTGTCTTCCGGTGCTTCTTCGGTGACGTGAGGAAAGAAACCGCTGCCACCCGGGTTGAAGACACTGGCCAGGTGCAACTCGCCACCCTCCTCCAGAAGCTTCAGGGCCGCTTCCAGTGCACGCTTGCCCTCCCCGTCGTCTTTCGGATCAATCGCGATCAGCAGCTTCCGGTACATAACCTTTCTCCTGTTTGGGTTCAGAATCGGCTTCCACTTCCGGGAAGGCGCGGCCTCGCACCAGCTCATCCACACTGTAGCCGCGATAATCGGCGTGCAGGGCGCGATAGAGGGACACCGCCATAAAAACCAGCAGAATACAGAACGGTAAACCAAGTGAAGTGATCACGTTCTGCAGAGCATCCAGCCCGCCGGCAAGCAACAGAGTGGCCGCAATTACCCCTTGGGCCGCCGCCCAGAAAATCCGTTGGCGAATGAGCGAAGGCTGGTCGTCCCTGCGTGTCAGCATATCAATCACCAGGGAGGCGGAGTCCGATGACGTGGTAAAGAAAATGACAATAATGACCACACTCAGAGCAGAAGCCGCCTCCGCCAGCGGAAAAACATCAAGAAATGCAAAGATGGCCACCGACGGATCCCTCTGCACCTGATCCGCCAGTGCCACCAGGCCATTCATCTCAACGTTGATGGCAGAGAGACCAAAGATGCCGAACCACACCAGCGTAAACGCGGTTGGCGCAAACAGTACGCCGGCTACGAACTCCCGAATGGTTCGCCCTCGGGAAATCCGGGCAATGAAAATACCCACATAGGGCGCCCAGGAAATCGTCCAGGCCCAGTAGAACAACGTCCAGTTGCGTTGCCAGTCCGACTCGCGAAAGGTTTCTGTCCAGAACGCCAGCCAGGGCAAGGCATCAAAATAATCACCCACGCTCTGAACCATACCTTCGGCAATAAACACGGTAGGGCCCAGAGCAAATACAAACAGCAGCAACACAATCGCCAGCAGAATATTCACCTGGGACAGCCGCCGCACCCCTTTGTCCAGACCTAGCGCTACCGAGGTCGCTGCAATGCTGGCAATAACCGTAATCAGCAGAACCTGAACCCAGCCCGCGGAAGGAACACCGAACAGGTAATTCAGTCCACTGTTCAGCTGCAACGTGCCCAGCCCGAGCGACGTCGCCACCCCGAACAGCGTGCCCAACACCGCGATAACGTCCACCGCCCAGCCCCATGGACCAAAGGTGCGCTCACCAAGAATCGGGTAGAACAGGCTGCTGATACGCATGGGAAGGCTGTGGCGATAGGAGAAATAGCCAATGGCCAGCCCCGGCATGGCAAAGATGGTCCAGGTGTGAAGGCCGAAATGATAGAGGGCAATGGTCATGGCGTCGGTAGCGGCCTGCTCGGTGCCGCCCTGCACACCATCGAATGGCGGATTGGCAAAGTGGGACACCGGCTCAGCCACCCCCCAGAACATGAGGATAGTGCCAATGCCAGCAGCAAACAGCATGGTGAACCAGGTGAGATTCGAGTAGTCCGGCCGACTGTCATCCGCCCCAAGGCGAATGCTGCCGTAGCGACTGAGCGCCAGACCAAGAAGAAAAATCAGAAGCGAAGACACCGCCAGGATATAGAACCAGCCCAGGTTACGGGCCACCCATCCGGTCAACTGCCCGAAACTGCTGGCCACAGCCTGGTCAAAAGGAATCGCCAAAGCCACAAACAGCGCGGCAATAGCAGCTGAGCTAAAGAACACTCCGGGTATTGTCTGCAAGCCCAGTCGGTGTTGCAGGCGATCCAGCACAGTAGCCTCCTCATTCCATGAAATCACCGCGCCACTGTACCATAGTGACAGTATCGTCTTCGGGCTGAGACTTGACCGATGTCAGGCATTCAAGGGAATACATCATGAAAATTGGAGAGTTGTCCCGGCAGGCCGGTGTTCCGGTAGAAACTATCCGTTATTTTGAAAAAATCGGGCTGATGGCCAAGCCAGAGCGCGGCGAAAACGGATATCGCTATTATCGTCAGGAACACCTCGACCGCCTCCTGTTCATCCGGCGCTGCCGCAATCTGGACATGGCCCAGGACGAAATTCGTGAACTCATCCGGCTGGCTGAAAAACCCACCGCCGATTGCTCAGACGTCAATGCCCTGCTGGCTCGACACCTGTCACATGTGCGGGCCAGGCTCAACGAACTGAAAAGCCTGGAACAGATGCTGGTCAACCTACAGAACGCCTGTTCAGACCCGCGGACCATCAGGGAATGTGGGATTCTGGGCGGGCTCAGCGACGAATTGGCCACCATCCCGGAACCCACCGCATCGGATAACCATGTACCAGGCACTCATGGATCAGGCCATCATGATTAGCAGGTGTTGACCCTGTAGCAAATACAGGGTTTTTAATGGAGACACTTAAACATTGGAGGTCTCTATGGCGTGTTCCTGTTCTGCACCTGAACCCAAAACTCCCGCTCCGGGGTTCCGAAAAGCGCTTTGGCTGGCGCTGTGGGTGAATCTGGTGATGTTTCTGGTGGAAGGCTTCGCCAGCCTGCAATCCGGGTCCGTTTCCCTGATGGCCGATGCCATCGATTTCTTTGGCGACAGCGCCAACTATCTGCTTTCTCTGAGCGTTCTGGGAATGGGGATGCTCTGGCGCGGGCGGGCGGCGATGGTAAAAGGTCTGACCATGGCCGTGTTCGGACTGGTGGTCTGGGGCCGGGCCGTCTGGGTACTGCAAAGCGGCATCACGCCCGAACCACTGACCATGGGCATGGTGGGGCTGCTGGCGCTTGCCGCCAATGTCTTTGTTGCCGTGATGCTGTTCCGGTTCCGGGACGGTGACTCAGACATGCGCTCGGTCTGGCTTTGCAGCCGCAACGACGCTATCGGCAATATGGCCGTTATGGCCGCCGCACTGGGCGTGTTCGGCACCGGCAGTGCCTGGCCAGATCTGATCGTCGCAGCCATCATGGGTACGCTGGCCGTCACCGCCGGAGTTAGCGTGGTTCGCCATGCCCGCGCCGATATCAACGACGCGAAGCGTGACGCACAATTGCAGGTCAGCGAGACCTGAGTCTCTCAGAAAGGCTGGAAATCCGATAGACGGTAGGAGAATTCATCGTCTGCGATGAATGGGCTACCGTCCACTTCCAGCCGTACCGGGAACCCATAGCGTTGATCGTACTCAGCGACCAGGGTTTCTGCACTGTGCCGGGCTTTATCAATAACACCCAACAAACCATCAATGGTCAGGCGCCTGGGGTCCAGAATATCCGGATGGTTGATCGGCTGTTCCAAACCTTCAACATCGATCACCGTTCCCTCGCGCACAGTCACTCGCATGGGCTGGAGCAGGTCGGGCGGGCAGAAACAGGTTTGCCACACCGTAACCTCGTAACTGTCGATACCATGGGCTTGCCAAACGGCCTGAGCCTGTTGAAAATCCAGCACCGGGGTATTGTCTTTGCCGGCGCCGGCGCAACCCGCCGCCAGCAATGACACCACCAGCACCAGGCCTGTGCAGGTTATCTGACGTTCCACCACCGCCTCCTTCCAACGATCACGGCCGTCAGAGCAACCAGCAACCACCCCGCGCCCAGGCTGCCACCGCCACCGGATGAATCGCCACCCTGGTCTTCGTCGGTCGAGGTTTCCTCGAGCTCCGGCATGATTGCCGGAACCGTCTCACTGCTGGCAAACTGACCACCGTTGATAGCAACCAGTCGGTATTCGTAGGTATATCCCGCCACCGGTGTCTCATCGACATAGCTCTCGGTACCGTGAGGAGCCGTTGCCAGCAACTGCCACGGGGTATATTCAGTTCCTGTACGGCGGCGTTCAATCCGATATCCGGTCTGAGGACCAGCATTCTCGGTCCAGGCCAGCAGCACACGGCCCGCCTCGGCCACAGCGGTCAGCCCCTCGGGAGCAACAGGGGCGTTGTTCCAGCTTATGCTCGCTGAATTGCCGGGCAATGAACGCACGCCCTCCAGCACGGCCACCACGCGATAGGCATACTCACCAGTCGCGATCAAAGACGCATCGCGGTACTGATTCGTGCCCGCAGACAAGGTCACAGACAGGTCGGAATAGGCGGTCTCGCCAGGGGCCATACGTTGCACAACATAGCCAGCTTCTGTGGTCTCGCTTGGTTGCCATTGCAGAAACGCACTCCGGGCCTCCGGTGTCACCACCAGGTCACCAGGAGCCGCAACCGCGGTGGGCGCGACCTCAAAACGGCTTTCCAGCGTATTGTTGGCCGGCTGCAAATCCAGTACTTCACCACTCAAGCTGATCAGGGAGACCCGTTGATTCAGGGTCAGATTGGCTTCGGTACCTGAATATGCCTGAATCGCGAGCTGGTGTCCCTGAGCATCGGGGATAAGATCGGAACAGCTATAGGACCGGGATGAGATCTCGCAAGGCACACTGTCAACGGTGACCATCTCCAGCCGGGTGTCTGTGCCCGTCAGTTCGCCCGTGACTTCCAATCGATCTGCATTTTCGGAAGCGCTCTGATAGCCAATATCAAAAAAGGCCTGGAACTGGCTCTGTCCCGGTATCCTCTCAGGATTTGTGGTTACCGCCGTGAGCATGGTATCGGCCGGAAAATTGAAACACTGTTCCAGCGCCGGTTGCTGGTTAATGGTATTGATCAGATTGGTTTCAGAACACGACGAAAACCGGGTCGCATCCGGGTTTGCCCAGGGGCTCATGATGAATCCGGTCGAACAGCTGTTCTGCTGCTCATCATGATTGGCACCGAAATTATGACCGAGCTCATGGGCAACGACGACGGCGGTCAGCACGTTGGAGTCAAACGCATTGGTGACGCCGGTACCGTAACCGTTGCCATCACACAGAGTGCCCACCCAGGCCAGCCCGGCCGTGCTTCCATCAAAATCCCTTCCGCTCACCAGATGCAACAAGGCGCGCCGATTCTGCTGAAACGGAAGATTACCGCCGGCCACCTGTGTCTGTACATCATCCAGCAGATCATTCGCTGAAGTGGATGTAGTGAAGGTATTCGTCTTCAGGAAAGTTAGACTCAGGGTGTCCAGGCCAATACCAAACTGCTCGAAATAGAACCCTTCCACCAGATTCAGAATACTGACGGCCCGGTCCTGGAAATCATCGGGGAAACGTTGCTGGAATTCGAGATCGAACACCACCTCCAGCTCCAGCAGCAGGCAGGCTCCTTCTACCCGGCTGTCGCAGAGGCTGTCGTAGCTCGCAGACACCGCCTGCGCCATCATTGGCGTAAGAACACGATCAGGAGCAATAACGGCACTGCTGTGTACATGGTCAACACCGCAGCTGGGAGCGACATCAAACCCAAAGCTCTTAGTGACCAACTGCTGACTGTCCTGCCGGCCACCAATCACATGCATACGCCCAAACAGGTAGGCCATACCTTCCCAGCCATTCTGCAGGCGAGACACCCTTACCCAGCTGTCCGGGTCGACCGCCACCTTACCCTGGAAGTGGCGGCCCGAGGCGAGTGCCTGGTGCGCCCCCAGGGCTGAGACCAGCCGATTGTTGGCTTACAGCTCAACTTCGTAATCCTGGCCATCTATCCACAAATCCAGTGACTCCGAAGCGCTGGCATGAATTGAGAACAACAACAGCCAGACATGAACCAGTATCGGGAAAAGGTACAGCAAACGTCTCACGGGCGAATCCTTTTCTGTTAAGGCAATTGGAATTCGCGCAAACTAATAGGCTTGGCAGGGCGAGACCAGCCCGAACCAGTAACAATCTGCATTTATGAGAGACATGTCCCGCATGAGGGTTCGAGTAGTTAACAGGTCGGCACTCTTGTTATGCATGGTGCTTGTATTTTCATTTTTTCTTCCACCGCAATTGTTGCAGTGGCAAACGGACACAATCACATCCGGACAGTGGTGGCGCTTGTTTACAGGTCACCTGGTTCACCTGAACGTGAACCATCTCCTGTTGAATCTGGCAGGCGTGCTCATTCTCGCTCTTCTGTTCCCACGCTTCCTGCCTGCCGACAGGTTACTCTGGATCACACTGCTGATGGCCGCAGCGATCTCCCTGGGGCTATTGTCGCTCCGGCCAGACCTGGCCAGCTATCGAGGATTCTCCGGCTGTATCCACGGCCTGGCCGCAATTCTGGCAATGAGAGGGCTGAAAACGGATCGCTGGTTTTCCATCACACTGCTTGCAGCACTGTCCGTGAAACTTGTATTGGAAGGCGTTGGACTGGACCGTTCCGAGACCACGGCCCTGATTGGAGGGCCGGTAATCTGGGAGGCCCATGCACTGGGTTTCGCTTCCGGACTGCCGATTGCCGGAGCCGGCTTTATCCGGCGCCGAACGCCAAAGCAATCATCACTGGAATAAAACCGAGGGCAAACAAGGTACTGAGCAACGTAGTACCCGCTGCCTGCCTGGGTGAGGCCTCCAGCAAAGTCGCAATCACCACGGTATTGGCGGCAATCGGTGTGATGGAAATCAGGAAAATGGCCTGATGCACCGCCGGCTCGTAGATTCCCAGAAGCGCTGAATCCACCCACCAGAACACAATAGCCACCAATGGCCAGATCACAAACTTGCCGAAAAATGCCAGCGCCGTGAACCGAGGGTTGCCGGCCAACCCCCGGAAGCTTGTAATGCCCATGCCGATAATCATCATACCTAGAATGCTGTAGGCACCTCGCAGGTTATCAAACAGCGGCACGAAAATATCCGGAATGCCTATCCCGGCCAGATTCAGGACCACCGCTGCCAGAAAGGCATACACCGAAGGCAGCTTAAGCACCCGCCACAGTGCATCCTTGATGCTGTACCGGCCCCTTGCGGCAAGATAGAAGCCAACGGAATTCTCAAAAAGCGTCGTACCCAGCATACAGACAATATAAAGCCCCAGCCCCTCTTCCCCGAACAAAAGCAATGCGACTGGCACCCCGAAGTAACCGGTGTTACCCGAGCCTACGCACAGGGGAATTATGTTTGCACTGCCATCGGACAGCGCCTTTTTGGCCAGTTTCAACTGAACCAGCCCCAGTACCGATGACGTTCCGAAAACAAGGAAGGGGAGCAGAATCACCTCAGGGCTCAGCGGCGCCGCCATTACGCCGGAAAACACCACTGACGGTGTGACGATGTAGAGCATGATGCCGGCTATATGTCGGCCACTGGCTTCCAGGAACCGACCCGCTATCCAACCCAGTGCAACGGTGACATAAAGCGGAAGAAGTTTAAGCAGCAGGGCCAGGGCGGCAGACATGATCTCTCCGGGCGTAAAACCTTGAAAATACAACCAGCGGGGCAGTCTACCACCTACCCATCAAGAGGTAACTCCCCAGCGCAATAGAGAAACCCGGGATCATCTTTGATAATCATCAATAGCATTAGGGATGCATCTTTATATCCTAGTGGGGCAGTCAGGTATTCGTAACAACCAAGGAGAGAGACCAATGGCCGAGCGCTTTACCAAAAGCATGGCCAGGAACATATATCTGGGAGGAAGTGCCTTCTTCGTCCTGCTGTTCCTGGCCCTGACTTTTGACACTCAGCTGCGTGCTATGCCCGAGCGGGATAACCGCGACGAGCTCACCGAACAGGTGGTGCGCGGCAAACATCTGTGGGAAGAGAACAACTGTGTCGGTTGTCATTCCATCATGGGCGAAGGCGCTTACTTCGCTCCCGAACTGGCCAACGTGTTTGACCGCCGTGGCGGCGGTGATACTGAGGTCTTCAAGGCATACATGAAAGCCTGGATGAACGCCATGCCCACGAATATTCCGGGCCGGCGCCAGATGCCGAACTTCAATCTGAGCGATTCCGAGATCGAAGACCTGGCCGCTTTCCTGGAGTGGACATCCAAGATCGACGACAACGGTTGGCCACCCAACATCGAGGGGTAAGGGAGCAGATATGAAATACGAATCTCAAAGGGTCGCCATGCCCTACTTCATCTTTGCCCTGATTCTGTTTGCCGGCCAGATTGTGTTCGGCCTGATTCTGGGTCTCCAGTACGTTGTCGGTGATTTCCTGTTTCCGGAAATTCCTTTCAACGTTGCGCGGATGGTGCATACCAACCTGCTGATTGTCTGGCTGCTCTTCGGCTTCATGGGCGCCACCTACTACATGGTTCCGGAAGAAGCCCAGACCGAACTGCACAGCCCCCTGCTGGCGTGGATTCTGTTCTGGGTGTTCGCGGCAGCTGGCACGCTGACCATCCTGGGCTACCTGTTTGTGGACTACGCCACCTTGGCAGAAGTCACCATGAACAAGTTGCTACCCACCATGGGCCGGGAGTTCCTGGAGCAACCTACGATAACCAAGATCGGCATCGCCGTGGTTGTGGTGGCCTTTCTGTACAACATTTCCATGACCGCCCTGAAAGGTCGCAAGACCGTGGTCAACATCGTACTGATCACCGGTCTGGTAGGCCTGGCCGTATTGTGGCTGTTCTCCTTCTACAACCCCGGTAACCTGGCCACCGACAAGTACTTCTGGTGGTTTGTGGTACACCTGTGGGTAGAAGGCGTGTGGGAACTGATCATGGGTGCCATCCTGGCCTATGTGTTGATCAAGCTCACCGGTGTAGACCGCGAGGTGATCGAGAAGTGGCTGTACGTGATCATCGCCATGGCGCTGATTACCGGCATCATCGGTACCGGCCACCACTTCTTCTGGATCGGGCCGCCCGAGTACTGGCTCTGGCTGGGTTCTGTGTTCTCTGCACTGGAACCGCTTCCGTTCTTCATGATGGTGGTCTTCGCCTTCAACATGATCAACCGTCGCCGACGCAACCACCCGAACAAGGCCGCCATGCTGTGGGCCATGGGTACAACCGTCATGGCATTCCTGGGCGCTGGCGTGTGGGGCTTCCTGCACACTCTGGCTCCGGTGAACTGGTACACCCATGGTAGCCAGATTACCGCAGCCCACGGCCACATGGCCTTCTATGGCGCCTACGTAATGATTGTACTGACCATCATTTCCTACGCCATGCCAATCATGCGCGGTCGCCCCTACGGCAACAGCAATACCGCCCAGATTGTGGAAATGTGGGGCTTCTGGCTGATGACCATCTCCATGGTGTTCATCACCCTGTTCCTGACCGCTGCCGGCGTCCTGCAGGTTTGGCTGCAGCGTCTTCCGGAAAGCGGTGAAGCGCTGTCCTTCATGGCAGGCCAGGATCAGATCGCCCTTTTCTACTGGATGCGATTTGTCGCCGGTGCCTTCTTCATGGCCGGTCTGGTGGTGTACTTCGGTAGCTTCTTCATCAAGGGCGAAGCCAGCCCGGCTGAGGAAGTCCGTGGTCCTGCCACGGCAGACGCCTGATAAAGTCTGATCGCCGGGGCCTTCGGGCCCCGGCACATTCCCGAAACCCTGGACAACCTCTGTGCATGCGCAAGCCGTCAACCCGAAAGACACCCTCCAGCAGAAGCGCCTGATTACCCGCAGCGCCTTCTTCCTGCTGTTTTTGCTTGCGCCCGTACTCAATATTTTCCGTTACGACCTGACCGAAACCCGCTTCATACTGCTGGGCTTTCCCCTGTCGTTTAACCTGAATCTGGACTGGGTCGCCCAGAGCACTCCCGCCGAGGTGGCTGGCCAGATCCTGTTCTGGTTTGTCTTGCCCATTCTGGTGCTGGTGCCTCTGGTTCTGTGGATTGCCTTCAGGTGGGGCCGCCTGTATTGCGGCTGGCTGTGCCCCCACTTCTCCGTGGTAGAAACCATCAACGACCTGATGACCCGCATTACCGGCCGCCCAACCCTCTGGGAAGCCCTGAAAAAAGGCAGCACAGGCAAGGCCATTCACTGGGCCGGCCTTACTCTGGTGTGCGCCCTGATCGGTTTTTCCTGGGCCCTGGCATTACTTTCATATCTGCTGCCACCGATGGCCCTGTATACCGATCTGGTGACAGGCCAGCTTGGGCTGTATCCCGGCATTTTCCTGGCGGTAGCAACCGCTGTTTTTACCTTCGATTTCCTGTTTGCCCGGCACCTGTTCTGCAAATATGGCTGCGCCGTGGGGCTGGTACAAAGCATCGCCTGGATGACCAACGGCAAGGGCCGGGTGGTTACCTTCGATACCAAACGCGCTGCCGCGTGCCGGGACTGTACCAAAGCCTGCGACGAAGCCTGTCCCATGCGCCTGCCCACCCGCAGCCATAAGCGGGCGAAATTCAGCTGTACCCAGTGCCTGCAGTGCGTGAGCGCCTGCCGGGAAGTACAGAAAGACAACCCCGAAGGCTCCCTGCTGACCTGGGAGCCCGGCGAACCTGGCAAACAGACGGTGCTGATTCCCGTGCGCCAGGTGGAATCCACCCCGCGACAATCACGGGCCTGAACGACGAGGACACGAGATGGAAGAGTGGGTCGGACTGAAATGGCACGACTACGTAACCCGCCAGGCCATGGGCGAATTCCCCGAGTATGCCGTGCATCTGAAAGACGAAGCCCGCACACTCGGTGTCATGTTCCGGGCCATGGGCGGAGACCCTGCTCTGAGTCTGGTGACTGCTGAGCCCCGGCATTTCCAGATTCGCCGGCGATTCCTGCAAAAGCTGGCCGGCACCCACCGCAAATTTGAACTGGCCTGGCGCGATGAAGAAAGCCTGCGCCTGCCAGACAGACTGGCCCTGTTCCCGTCCCGCAAGGTGAACCGGGAGCTGTACCTGTGGCTGGCAGCCCTCGCGTCGCTCGGCGAAATTCACCACCACAGCTGGCTGCAAGGCAATCAGGCCATGGTGCAGGAACTGCTGAGCCGCTGGCCGGGCCTGGAGCCCATGTACCAGCGGCTGGTAAAACACACGCTGCAATGGCGTCCGGAACCAGACAGCCTTCGTGGCAACGAAGCCAGGCGCGAGGCCGCCATTCGCCAGGCCCTGATTCACCCGGGCAGCGTAGACGACCTGCCAGAAGCCCTGACCGACCCCTGGCCGGTGGTGCTCTGGCTGTATCCGGTACTGGGCCGGGGCAAACTCAAAGGCCAGATCATTGGCGACGACAACACCATGTCCAAATCCGGCGGCCTGGCCAAAAAACGCAAACGCCGCCGCGCCGAACGGGTGGATGCTTTCGATAAAGACCAGGGGCTGATGCTGTTCCGGCTGGAAAGCCTGTTTTCCTGGTCTGAATTCATTCCCATCGACCGCGCCGGCGACGACAGCGAAGAGGAAGACGCCGATGCCGTGGCGGACGACATGGACATGATCTCCGTGTCCCAGGACCGGCGCGAAGCCTCCTCCGCAATCAAGTTCGACCTGGACCTGCCCTCGGAAGAAAATGACGACCTGCATTTGGGCCCGGGCATTCATCTGCCGGAATGGGACTGGCGCCGCCAGGATTACCGGGCAAAATTCTGCTGCCTGCAGCCACTGCTCAGCAAAGACGCCACGCCGTCGCCGCTGCCAGAGCACCTGAATCGCTCCGCCAGGACCCTGCGTCGCCAGTTCAGTGCGCTGAAACCTCTGCGCCAGTGGGAACGCCGGCAGCTGGAAGGGGAAGAGCTGGACCTGGACGCATGCCTGGAACGCATGGTGCAGCACAAACGCGGCATTGGCGAAGTGGATCAGAAGCTGTTCCGCCAGTGCAAGCAGAACCAGCGGGACCTCGCCTGCCTGGTGCTTACGGATATTTCGCTGTCGACCGATACCTACATCAATAACCACCAGCGGGTGATCGACATCGCCCGGGACGGCCTGCAACTGCTGAGCGAAGCTCTCACCGCCAGCCGCGATCCGTTCGCCCTGTTTGCCTTCTCCTCCAGGCGGCGGGACCACATTCGCTTCCACCACATCAAGAGTTTCGACGAGCCATACAACGACACCACAAGAGGCCGTATCCAGGCCCTGGAACCGGGCTACTACACCCGTATGGGCGCCGCCATCCGTCAGTCCATAAAACTGCTACAGACCCGGCCAGAGCACCAGAAAATCTTACTTCTGCTGACCGACGGCAAACCCAACGACCTGGACCTGTACGAAGGTCGCTACGGCGTGGAAGACACCCGCATGGCCGTGCAGGAAGCCCACAAGGCCGGGCTGACCCCGTTCTGCGTGACCATCGACGAAGAAGCCAACGAATACCTGCCCTACGTGTTCGGCAGCAGCAACTTCGTGGTCATCAAAGACCCGACCCAACTGCCCGGCCAGCTACCCAAGCTGTACATGAACCTGACCCGTTAACGGAGACTGTCATGGCTGACGTACAAGCCGCCCACAGGCGGCACCTGCCCGGCGACATCGCGGTATGGTTTTTCATCTTTGCGGAACTGGCCGTGTTCGGCATTCTGTTTATCGGCTATGGCGTGGCCCGAAGCCTGGACCCGGCCACCTTCTCCGCCGGCAAGGAGGCCCTACATCCCTGGACCGGACTGATCAACACCGTTGGCCTGATCACCGCCAGCTACCTGGTCGCCCTGTCCGTTCATCGCCTGCGCAACCGGAAAACCGGCACAACCGCCCTGCTCTGGGCCGCCATCGCGGCGTCGTCCATTTACACCTTCGGCAAGCTCTACGAATACGCGGACCTCTACGCCAACGGCTACAACCTGGGCACCGACACCTTCTTCATGTTCTATTTCTTCCTGACGTTCTTCCACTTCATGCACGTGGTGCTGGGCCAGATCATCCTCGTGGTGCTGGCGGTAAAGGTGAAAAAAGGCGACTACAACGGCGACGACATGAACGGCATGGAGTCCGGCGCCTCCTACTGGCACATGGTCGACCTGGTGTGGCTGGTGCTGTTCCCGATGCTCTATGTCCTGGCCTGAGGAGACTTTCTGATGCTAGTGGTCTATATCGCGCTGATGATCTGTACGATGACGCCAGTTTTGGCCTTGCAGGCCGGTGCGGACATGTCGGTTTTGGTCTGGCTGGTGTTTGGGCTGGTGATCGTAAAAGCGGTTTTACTCGTTGATCACTTTATGGAAATGAAACATGCCCCCTGGGGCTGGCGTATGGCAGCTCAGGGCTGGGCGGTTGTCGTTGTCTCGGTTCTGGCAGGAATTCACCTGGCAGGCTAATAGCACGCGCCGCGGAATCCCGTGAGAAGGATCGAACGGCGGGGTCGGGTAGGTCCTTCCAAAAATTTGTGGAGCCATGGATGGCGGAACAGAAGCGCCACATGGATGTGCCGCAAGGAGCGTTTTTTGGAAGGACCTACCCGACCCTGCCTTGCACCAAACCTCAAGTTACAACAATCGCCGCGGAAACATAGGCGGCTTGTTGCCAATAGCCTGCGCCAGAGCAATCATCCCCCAGAGTACGAACGACGTGTGCAGAACGACAGCCCAGACAATGGCATAGGTCCAGAATAACCCGGTGTTGCCGTAGATGAGCCAGCAAACAGCAACCCCCGAACTGATCAGCATAGCTCCCAGTATCGACATATAAACCGCCGCCTTGCTATGGGCCCGCCGCAACGCATGCGCATCACCGGATTTCATGGCAATCGTCAGTAACACAACGAAGCCGATAATTGGCAACGCCAGCAGGTTCAGCAAATACCAGATAACCGGAGCAATCGCCCCGGGCGGTTCAGTCTTCGGACTGCCCGAATACGGCATACACCACCTCCATCAGTGCATTCACAGTCACCGCATCATCCGACAGCGGCTCAATCATCCCGGCCCGGCAGGCCTCGATGTGGGGCATACCGGATGCGATCAGGTATGCGGTGTGAATCAGCAGGCGAGTCGACGCTGCTTCCTCCAGATCGTGATCTTTGAGCTTGCGCAGCGAGGTTGCCAGCCCCACCAGCTGCTTCGCCAGGTCGGCATCGCAACCGGACTCCTCCTGCACGATGGTCTGCTCCACATCCGGCGTCGGGTAATCGAAGCTCATGGAGACGAACCGCTGCCGGGTACTGGGCTTCATGCCCTTCAGCAGGCTCTGGTAACCCGGATTGTAGGACACCACCAGCATGAATCCGGGGGCGGCTTTCAGCAGCTCTCCGGTGCGCTCGATGGGTAACTCCCGGCGGTCGTCCGCCAGCGGGTGCAGTACCACCGTGGTATCCTTTCGTGCTTCCACCACCTCATCAAGGTAGCAGATTCCGCCTTCCCGTACCGCCCGGGTCAGGGGGCCGTCCTGCCAGTAGGTGCCGTCGGGGCCGATCAGGTGGCGGCCAACCAGGTCAGAGGCGGTAAGGTCGTCGTGGCAGGCCACGGTGTAGACCGGTCGACCTAGTTTTTCCGCCATGTAGCGGACAAAGCGGGTTTTGCCACAGCCGGTGGGGCCTTTGATCAGTACCGGCAGGCCGTTGTCGGCAGCGGCGGTGAACAGTTCGACTTCGTTGCCGGCGGGTTGGTAGAAGGTCATAAACAGCTTCCTTTTAAGGCTGGGAATCGGGTGTGGCAAAGCCGTGCACCCATTCCGGAAAAAGATTGAATATCTGGCGATCGTCGCTGCGCTTCAGCTGCAGCAACGCCTTCAGACACGGCTGCAATTCAGGATTCGCGCTGTCTGTTTTACCGTTGGCATACCAGCCAGCACCACGGACCGGCTCGCCCTGCCAGGTGATGGCCAGGCCCTGGGATTCCAGAAACGGCGTAACCAGCCCAAGTTCAGAGACCGACGCATGGGTGTTGTTGTGCAGCAACAAACCCAGGGCCGAGTTGAAATCCCCCGCTTCGTATCGCTGGCCCGGTTTCGGGGTTACACCCACCGAGGCCAAAGCTCGCAAAGCCAGACGACCGGATACCGGATCGCTTCCAGCGACCAAAGACACATCCCGGTCGTCCAGTTCTTCCAGCGACCGCACCCCAGCAGTTTTACGGGTTACCCAGACCGGAACGGGGTAGTTGCCAAAGGCATTGACGGCGTCCAGCACACGCCGGTTATCAGAACCATCGGGCCGGTAAACCAGGTCACTGTCGCCGGCCCGATTGAACAGCAGCTCGGCCTCACAGTCCCGGGCCTTGAGATAGCGCTGCAACCGATAACTGGCGACCGTGGTTGAGCGCGCCTCCGTCATCACCTCAACCCGCACGGAACCATACTCCTGAGCCGCGCCTGCGTTACTGGCCAGCATCAGAAACAGCCAGGTGCCGATCGCTGGTTTCATCTCAAAGACCCAGCTGATGCGCCCGGTTGGTAAAGAAGATTCCGGATGGCTTCCGCGCCGGCAGGGTAGCCACCTCTTCAAGAGTACGGGTGTTATAGATGGTCACCCGATCACTGTCCCGGGAAGAGACCCATACTTCCTCACCACGCGGGGTGAATTCCATGTGCAGTACGGACTTGCCCGGCTCCAGGGTGCGAATGATTTCCCGGGTGCGGGAATCAATCACCTGCACCACATCGTTCTTCGGGTGGGCAAAGCTGACCCAGATCTGGCGGTTGTCCGGACTGGCCATCACAAACACCGGCTGGCCCTGCACCGGAATGCGCTGCACCATGCTCCAGTCTTCCATCTCCGCCACCAACACTTCGTGGCGACCGACGGCCGGCACAAAGGCATAACCGTCGGCGATGGCCCAGCCCTCCAGATGCGGCATCTTGTACACAGGCAGGCGCTGCTCACCCTTGCCGTAACCCGGCAGAATGGTCTGTGCGCCCTGTGCCGGCTCCCACAGATCCACCATCGACAAGCCGTCTTCCCCGAACAAACCGGCAATGTAGAAGCGGCCATCGGGAGTGATAAGGGCGTCGTAGGGTTCTTTGCCGGCCTCATGGCGGGATATGCCGGGCGGATTGCTGTACATATCCACGGTCCAGATTTCACCGGCCTCGAACAGGCTGAACACAAACTGGTTGCCCGGGGCATCCACCAGGCCCACCGTCTTGGACTGATCCTTCTCGCCCTGGGCGTTGGTGTAAAACGCCGGGATTTCCGCCACGGTATCCAGGGTCTCACTGTCGAAAATGTTCACGCCGCCGGGCTCGTAGTTGGATACCGCCACGTAACGACCGTCCTGTGAGATCGCTCCGCCGATGCTGTTACCGGACTGGATCACCCGGTCAGTTACCGTGCGGGTGAGCAGGTCGACTTTGGTGAGCCCGCCATCACGACCAAAGACATAACCGTATCGGGCATCCCGCGAGTACACCACTGAAGCGTGAGACAAATCTCCCAGCCCTTCTACCCGGCCCAGGATTTCGTGTTCGGAGTGGTCCACCACCAATACCGAGCCAGTGGCCCGTTCGATGATCAAACCCAGGTCACCTGTGCCGCGAAGCTCAACAGGCGGAGGTGCCGACAGGGATTGGCAGCCGGTGGTCACGGTGGCGGCGATGATCAGTGCAATCGGTGCAAACAGACGTTTCATCGTGGGTCCTTCGGTTATCGGCTTCGGGAAGAATCGACTTCGGGAGCAATCAAGGCGCCGGATTTCAGCTGCCTGCTGATCCAGGCAATTTCCTGGTCGCTCAGCAGAGCTTTCCAGGGTGGCATGGCCGTACCGGGAACGCCCTCCCGAATGATGGCGGCAATGGCTGCCTCTGGCAGGGTTTCGATATCCTCAGGCCGTAAGGGCGGGCCGAGGCCGCCTTTCAGTTTCAGACCATGGCAGGAACCACAATCCTGAATGACAAAATTGGCAAGCTCTGCCTCGGTTTCCGGTGCCCCGGCAACAGCGCCTGCCGACAGCATCAGGGCGGTAGCCAATATACCCACTTGCCAGCAAACGCCCAGTGCGGACCGTTTCATCAGCGCTCTCCTGAAGGATCACAGCCATGCTGCAATCCCAACAATTTCATGACCTTGATATTGATTAAATTTGTTGCAGGTATCCAGTGATCTTTGGGCATACGCCGCCTACCACCTGCGAGGTACTCTCTTGAAAACCTGCGGCTTTCTGACATTAATCAAGGTTCATAAGCCATAACAAGAGAAACCTAGGAGTACTCTTGAACCCAAGGAGAGAACCTGATGAGAGTAACCAAACTGATGATCAAGCCGCTGGCACTGGCAGTGGCCATTACGTCGTTGGGCGTAATGAACGCACAGGCCGCCCCGAAAGACCCTGACAAGTCCACCATGGCCTATGAAGGCACCCCCAGTGCGGTAGATGCGGAATCTGCCAAAATCGTTCGCTCCCCCGGCGCACCCGATCTGACCGATGCAGAATTCGAGAAAGCGAAGCAGATCTACTTCCAGCGTTGCGCCGGCTGTCACGGCGTTCTGCGTAAAGGCGCCACCGGTAAACCGCTGACTCCGGATATCACCCAGGAGCGCGGTATCGACTACCTCAAGGCGTTTATCAGTTACGGCTCCCCGGCCGGTATGCCGAACTGGCTGACGTCCGGTGACTTCGATGAAGAAACCGTGGAACTGATGGCCAAGTACATCATGCACGAACCGCCACAGCCTCCCGAATTCAGCCTGGCTGACATGAAGGAAACCTGGGAAGTGATCGTGCCACCTGAGGATCGCCCCAAGAAACAGATGAACGATCTGGACCTGGAAAACCTGTTCAGCGTCACCCTGCGTGATGCAGGCCAGATTGCCCTGATTGACGGTGATTCCAAGGAAGTCGTGAAGATCATCGACACCGGCTACGCGGTGCACATCTCACGGATGTCGGCTTCCGGCCGCTACGTGCTGGTTATCGGTCGTGACGCCCTGATCAATATGATCGATCTGTGGATGGAAGAACCGCAGACCGTCGCCAAGATCAAGGTCGGCATGGAAGCGCGCTCTGTCGAAACCTCCAAGTACAAGGGCTGGGAAGACAAGCTCGCCATTGCCGGCACCTACTGGCCGCCGCAGTTCGTGATCATGGACGGCGATACCCTGGAGCCCAAGAAGATCGTGAGCACCCGGGGTATGACCGTGAGCACCCAGGAATACCATCCTGAGCCACGGGTGGCTGCCATTGTCGCCTCCCACGCCCATCCGGAATTCATCGTCAACGTGAAAGAAACCGGCAAGATCATGCTGGTGAACTACGAAGACATGGAGAACATGAACATCACCTCCATTGATGCCGCGGAATACCTGCACGATGGCGGCTGGGATGCCAGCATGCGTTACTTCCTGACGGCGGCCAACAACTCCAACAAGATTGCGGTTGTGGATGCTCAGGATCGAAACCTGGAGGCGATTGTTGATGTTGGCAAGATTCCGCATCCGGGACGTGGCGCCAACTTTGTTGACCCCGAGCATGGTCCGGTCTGGGCGACCTCTCACCTGGGTGATCAGACCATCCAGATGATCGGTACCGACCCGGAAGGCCACCCGGACAAAGCCTGGAAGGTGGTTCGCACGGTGGATGGCCAGGGTGGCGGCTCACTGTTCGTGAAGACCCATCCGAAGTCCAAGAACCTGTGGGTAGACACCGCCCTGAACCCGGCGGAAGCCGTAAGCCAGAGCGTTGCCGTCTTCGACATCAACAACTTCGATGCCGGCTATGACGTGCTGCCAATTGCCGAGTGGGCCGAGCTGGGCGAAGGTCCCAAGCGTGTGGTTCAGCCGGAATACAACAAGGCGGGCGATGAAGTGTGGTTCTCTGTCTGGAACACCCAGGACAAGAAATCCGCCATCGTTGTGGTCGACGACAAGACACGCAAGCTGAAGAAGGTGATCAAGGGCGACTACATGGTCACCCCGACCGGTAAGTTCAACACTTACAACACCCAGCACGACGTGTACTGATCCCGGCCCCGGCCCGGAGGAGCAACCTGATGAGACTGGATGCGGCAGACAGACAACTGATCGACAGTTACCAGCGTAACCTGCCGGTCTGCGAACGCCCCTACGAGGAAATGGCCCGGACACTGGGCCTGACCGAGGAAGAGGTTATCCAGAGGCTGTCTGCCCTGCAGGAACAGCAGGTGCTCAGCCGGGTCGGCCCGGTGTTTGAACACAGTCAGGCGGGCGCCAGCCTGCTGGCTGCCGTGGCCGCGCCAGAAGAACAGATGGATCTGGTGGCGGCCCGGATCAACCGTGCCCCGGGCGTGAATCATAACTACGCCCGGGAGCACACCTACAACCTCTGGTTCGTGATGACCGCTCCGGATGAAGACACTCTGGAGGAACGGCTGGACGAGCTGGAACACCAGTTGAAGCTGCCAATGCTGAGACTGCCAATGGTCGAGGGTTACCATATCGACCTGGGCTTTGACATCGACTGGGAGGCATTACCATGAACCTGCCTGCCACCGGCCCGAACTACAGTTATCTGTTTGATACCGAATCCATGAGTGCCTGGGGCCTGCTGAGGTTGCGCGAGCAGCTGGAAAACGGCCTGCCCCTGACACCTCGCCCCTATCAGACCCTGGCCGAGCGCACCGGGCTGTCCGAACAACAGGTTATGAACGCTGTCAGCCAGTGGCAACAGCAGGGGCTGATCAAACGCTTGGGGCTGGTGGTCAAGCACCGCACCCTGGGCTATCGCGCCAACGCCATGGTGGTCTGGAACGTACCGGACGATCGGGTTTCGACGCTCGGCAATGCCATGGCAGCCGACGCTTGTGTCACCCTCTGTTACCAGCGCCCAAGACGCCTGCCAGACTGGCCCTACAACCTGTTCTGCATGATTCACGGCGTCAGTCGCGAACGGGTTCTGAATCAGCTCGCTGGTCTGATTGAGCAACACGAGTTGAGCAATGTGGATCACGCCATCCTGTTCAGCAACAAAGCCTACCTGCAGCGCGGAGGCCGTTATGTCAGCAATTGCTGAGCGTTCAAAGCCATCAGACCACATGCCTGTACTACCCGAATTCACGCCCCTGGAGCGTGCCATCATCAACCGCCTGCAGTACGGCCTGCCGCTCACGCCAGCACCCTACAAAGACGTGGCCGATGAACTGGGCGTATCAGAAGTCACGCTGTTGCAGCACCTGAAGGCCTTGCTGGACAACGGCACGCTGACCCGCTTTGGGCCCATGTTCCATGCCGGGGAAATGGGCGGCGGCCTGACGCTCGCAGCCATGCGGATTCCGGAAGCGGATTTCAGCAGGGTGACCGAGCAGGTGAACAGCTTTCCCGAGGTGGCCCACAACTACCGCCGCGAGCATGAGTTGAACATGTGGTTTGTTCTGGCCACAGAAACCCCGGAAGGCATTACCGAAACCATCCAGCGCATTGAGTCTCTCACTGGCTACCCGGTTTACAACATGCCAAAGGAGCAGGAGTTCCATGTCCACCTTCACTTCGAAGTCTGACTCTGTGCTGAGTGCGCGGGACCGCGAACTCATTGTCGCCACCCAGTCCGGACTGCCCCTGGTTTCCGACCCCTGGGCCGAATTGGGCAAACAACTGGATATGCCCGCCGATGAAGTGCTGACACGTTTTCAGAGGATGCAGGCTACCGGTGTTATCCGCCGGGTAGCGGCGGTACCCGACCATTACCGTCTGGGGTTTCGCTTCAACGGCATGACCGTTTGGGATGTCAGCGACGATGCGATTGCCGAACTGGGCGAGAAAATCGGCTGCCTGCCCTTTGTCAGCCACTGCTACCGGCGCCCCCGGCACTTGCCCTACTGGAGCTACAACCTTTTTGCCATGGTGCATGGGGTCAGCCGGGACGAGGTGGAGCACAAGGCAGCACAGATCCGCGAGGTACTCGGCGATGCCTGCACCGGACACACCATCCTGTACAGCTCCGCCATCCTGAAAAAAACCGGATTACGATTGAAAAAACAAACAGATAAGCAGTAGCACGTACCCCCTGAAGTACTCCATCAAAGGTATGGATACCCAGCGCCCGCAGGGGGATAGTTAGAAGGGCAGAGAGCCGGTAAAGGCCCGCCCGGAGAGGCAAGAAAGCCACTCCCGATGAGAGAGAAAAACTATGTTTCGCATGACCCGCTACATCAAAAGCCTGATGAATCCGGCACCGGTACGCCCGGTCCCCAAACCCAGCGGCCCGGTGGTGATCTGGAACCTGATTCGCCGTTGCAACCTCACCTGCAAACACTGCTATTCGATTTCAGCGGACATCGACTTCAAAGGCGAACTCACCACCCAGGAAATCTACAAGGTAATGGACGACCTCAAAGCCTTCGGCGTACCGGTACTCATCCTCTCTGGCGGTGAACCGCTGATGCGCCCGGACATCTTTGATATTTCCCATCGGGCCAAAGCCATGGGCTTCTACGTGGGCCTGTCCACCAATGGCACCCTGATTACCGAAGACAACATCAGCAAAATCGCCGAAGTGGGCTACGACTACGTGGGCATAAGCATCGACGGCCTGGAAGCCACCCACGACGAATTCCGCCAGAAAAAAGGCGCCTTCAAAGAGTCCATGCACGCCGTAGCCCTGTGCAAGCAAGCCGGCATCAAGGTGGGCCTGCGCTTCACCCTGACCCAGGATAACTACCCGGAACTGCCGGCCATGCTGGAGATGCTGGACGAGCACCAGATCGACAAGTTCTACCTGTCGCACCTGAACTACTCCGGCCGCGGTGGTCGCAACAAGAAGCGGGATGCCTGGTACGACATGACCCGCGACGCCATGAACCTACTGTTCAACCACTGCCACGACGAACTCAAGCGCGGTATCGAGCGGGAGTACGTCACCGGCAACAACGATGCTGACGGCCCCTTTCTGATTGAGTGGGCCAAAGAGCATTACCCGGACCAGGTCGACGCCCTCACCCAGCGGCTGACCAACTGGGGCGGCAACTCCTCCGGCGTGAATATCTCCAATATCGACAACCTCGGCGTGGTGCATCCGGACACCTTCTGGTGGGATCACAACCTGGGCAACGTGCGGGAAACCCCGTTTTCGAAGATCTGGTCGGAAACCACCGATCCGCTGATGCAGGGCTTCCGCCAGCATCCGCGCCCGGTAAAAGGGCGCTGCGCGGACTGCAAATACCTGAATATCTGCAACGGCAACACCCGGGTACGGGCTTACAACGTGTCTGGCGACTTCTGGGAGGAAGATCCGGGCTGCTATCTCACCAACGAGGAAATCGGGGTAGTTGATAACACCCCCCGACGGGTCGCCGCTCCGGTGATCGAAATCCCGGTTCACAATCTTTAAGGAACGACGCCATGACCACAAACCCGCGAAAGAAATGCCTGGTGGAGTTCCAGCTTGCGGAGCAACCGTTGCGCCCGGGCGAAGTTGCCATCGTCGGCGCCGGTCCGGGCGACCCCGGGTTACTCACGCTGCGCGCGCTGATGCTGATTCAGCAGGCCGATGCCATCGTTTATGACCGCCTGGTTTCCCCGCAGATCATGGAACTGGTGAACCCCCGTGCTGAACGCATTCATGTGGGCAAGGCCAGCGGGTGCCACTACGTACCCCAGGAAGAAACCAACGAACTGCTGGTGCAACTGGCCATGAAACAGCGGCGGGTAGTTCGCCTGAAAGGCGGCGATCCATATATTTTTGGCCGCGGCGGAGAAGAAGCTGAGTTCCTGGTGGACAATGACATCGATTTCCAGGTGGTGCCCGGCATTACCTCTGCGGCGGGGTGCGCCTCTTACTGCGGCATTCCTCTGACCCACCGGGATTATTCCCAGAGCGTGACCTTCGTCACCGGTCACCGTAAGGCTGACCAGACTCTGGAACTCAACTGGCCGGTACTGGCCGCACCAGGGCAGACCCGGGTGTTCTACATGGGCCTGCACAATGCACCGACCATTGTTCGCGAACTGACGGCCCACGGCCTTTCAGAAAACTGCCCGGTGGCTCTGGTGGAGCGCGGCACCACACCACTGCAACACATGACGGTCACCACCCTGAAAGACCTGGTAGACACCATTGATCGGGAAGACTTCCAGCCCCCCACCCTGATTATTGTGGGCGAGGTGGTGCAACTGGCTGACAAGCTGGCCCGCCCGGCCCAGGCAGGATGGAACAGCGCCCTGACCAAGCCTGCCGTCACAGCCGGCCAACGGCCCGCCTGAACGAAAAACGTTATCTGACCAACCGGGAGCTGTAGCTGGTGAACCTGAACCAAGCCCGAGCAAACCTGAACACAATCCTGCTGATTGCCGGTGCCGTGATCACAGGCCCGGCCCTGGCCGAACAGGCCAATAACCACAGCACAGAGTCTCTCTACCTGCAGCAATGCGCAGCCTGCCACGGCCCGGACAGGCTGGGCGGCATGGGCCCGGCGCTGCTGCCGGAGAACCTCGGCCGGCTGAAGAAAGCCGAGGCCGAACGGGTCATCCGGGAGGGGCGACCGGCCACTCAGATGGCGGGCTATAAAACCATCCTCAACGACCAGCAGATCGCGGCGCTGACCGACTTCATCTATCAGCCCCCGAGCCATGAGCTGAAATGGGGTGAGGCGGAAATCCGCAGCAGCCGGGAAGTCAGCCACCCCCAGGGCTCACTGCCGGATGAGCCAGTGTTTGAGGCGGACCTGATGAATCTGTTCCTGGTGGTAGAAATCGGCGATCACCATGTCACTCTGCTCGATGGCGACAAGATGGAGCCCATCCACCGCTTTCCCAGCCGCTTCGCCCTGCACGGCGGCCCCAAATACAGCCCGGACGGCCGTTATGTGTACTTTGGCTCCCGGGATGGCTGGATCACCAAGTACGACATCTACAATCTGAAAGTCGTGGCCGAGGTTCGCGCCGGCATCAATATGCGCAACATCGCGGTTTCCGCTGACGGAAACTATGTGCTGGCAGCCAATTACCTGCCCCACTCCATGGTGTTGTTCGACGCCGCCAATCTGGAGATGCTGGATTTTATCCCCGTTGAAAACGATACCGGAGAGAGCTCCCGTGTAAGCGCCGTCTACGCCGCACCACCCAGAAGCAGCTTTATTGCTGCCCTGAAAGACATTCCCGAAGCCTGGGAAATCACCGTCGAAAACCGCGAGGCAAAGGTGCGCCGAATGGCCACCGACACCCTGCTGGACGACTTCTTCTTCGACCCGGGCTACCAGCACCTGATCGGCGCTGCACGGGATGGCAAGCACGGCGTAGTGATCGACCTGGATACCGGCAAAACCACGGCTGAACTGCCCCTGCCCGGCATGCCTCACCTGGGTTCCGGAATTACCTGGGAGTACCAAGGTCGTCGGGTAATGGCTACCCCCCACTTCCGGGCCGGCGCCATCTCCATTATCGACATGGACACCTGGGAGGTGATCAAGACGCTGAAAACCGAAGGCCCGGGGTTCTTCATGCGCAGCCACGAAAATTCCCGCTACGCCTGGGCAGATGTGTTCTTCGGCCCCAACGCTGACAAGGTGCACATTATCGACAAGCAGACCCTGGAGATCGTCAAAACGCTTCAGCCGGAGCCGGGAAAAGTGGCCGCGCACGTGGAATTCGACCGCCATGGCGAGAAACTGCTGCTGAGCATCTGGGACAAGGATGGCGCCGTCATTGTCTATGACGCAGATACCCTGGAAGAGGAAAAACGCATTCCGATGAACAAGCCATCCGGCAAGTACAACGTCTGGAACAAGATCAACTACGAGGAAGGCACCAGCCACTGACCCTTATCGACTGAGTAACACAGGCTTAATGGTTTAAGTCATTTCGAATGTAGCTTTCATGGTAGGATAATTGACCTAAGCTAATGCAGCCGGGGTCAAGATATGAACAGCAGTTTCAGGCCGCCCGTGGCCTCCGCACCATGCCTGCTGGGTAGCGACAGTGATGATCTGATTCATTACAGTGTCGCACCTGCCGAAGTGGCACTACTGAATGGCCTGAGCCACGCCTTTGGTATCTGCCTGAACGAAAATCGGGATAACCCGGAGGCCCGGTTTCTCAATCATCTTGCCAGCCTGTTTCAGCAACAACGGGTAGACCCGGAAACCCCGCTGGAAAAGCACGACCGCCCCTGGGCCAATGTCTATCTGGTTCAGTACGGTATCCTCCGGTTATTCCGGGAATCTCCGGCCGGCAAGGTCGCCGTCCACCATTTCTTTTCAGAGGGTGACCTGATCTGGCCGGTCTTTGGTCGCAGCCGCACGGTTCGCAATACCTTATGCCTGACCAGTGTTCTGCCTGCCACCCTGTGGGTAGCTGATTTTTCGGCGTTCCGTTCGGCCATCCAAAGCTACGGCGATGGCCAATGGCACAAGTTTGCCCTGGTACTGACAGAGGAAATCGCAGAACTGACCAGCATGCGGGAATACCGAAAACACACCATGTCGGCCCGGGAACGCTACCAGCTGCTGCTGGAGGAATATCCGGAGCTGGTCAAGCGTGTGCCGGACAACCAGCTCGCTTCCTGGCTGGGTGTGGTGCCAGCCACCTTCTCCCGCCTCAAGACCGCCTTTGCCAATCAAAGTAAAAACCCATAAAAAAGCGGCGGAACTCTGTCCGCCGCCAATACCTGAGTTCACTTCCTGCTGCAATTAACCGTGCAGCTTGATCGCCAGTTCCGCCACGTGCTTGCCCTGGAAACGGGCAATGGCCAGTTCTTTCTCACTGGGCTGCCGACTGCCATCACCGCCGGCAATGGTCGAGGCGCCATAGGGCGTGCCGCCGTTCACTTCTGAAATATCGAAGAATTCCGGTATGCCGTAACCCAGCGGCACCAACACCATGCCGTGATGAGCAAGCGTGGTCCAGAACGAGGTGATGGTCTGTTCCTGACCACCGCCAGTGCCAGTGGAGGTAAAGACACTGCCGACCTTGCCATGGAGCTTGCCCTCAGCCCAGAGGCCACCGGTCTGGTCCAGGAACGTACGCATCTGGCCGGCCATGTTGCCGAAGCGTGTCGGGGTACCGAAGATAATGGCGTCGTAGTCTGCCAGTTCTTTCGGGTCCGCCACCGGGGCGCCCTGATCGGCCTTGCCACCGGCATTCAGAAAGGCTTCATCGGCCATGGTCTCCGGAACACGCTTGACAACAACATCGGCCCCATTCACACCGCGAGCGCCTTCGGCCACGGTATTGGCCATGGTCTCGATGTGCCCGTACATGGAGTAATAAAGAACAAGAATTTTCGCCATCGCAACAATCTCCTGTGTGTGCGTTCAATGATTCAAAGCCTAACTGCTCTGTCGGCAAGACAAAAACGGAAGTTTTCCGGCAGGTCTTTCAGTTTTTCTGAACGAAGTCACAGAATGTTCATGGGCCATGATTTGCGTACACTTGTACGCTGAAATACCCTATACTTTCGTTGAATCGCAATTTCCCCATAAGGCAATTATCCAAACCATGACGCACAGCCAGCCAGATTCCGTTCATCACAGGATAGAAGAGTGGATTAACAGCGCCACCCACGGTATTGGAGCCCTGCTGAGTGTGGTAGGGACGGTCGCCCTGATCGCAGGCGCCAGCCAACTGGAGGATGTCTGGAAGATTGTCAGTTTCAGCGTATTCGGTGCCTCACTGATTCTGTTGTACATGGCGTCCGCGCTCTACCACGGCGCCCGCCATCCGCGCCTGAAAACGGCCTTCAAGACCCTGGATCACTGCGCCATTTTCCTGCTGATTGCCGGTACCTACACACCTTTTCTGCTGGTCAACATGCGTGGCACCACCGGCTGGACCCTGTTTGCCGTCATCTGGTCCCTGGCCCTGACCGGCGTGGTACTGAAGGTGATCTTCAAAAACCGCTTCAAGCTCGCACGGGTAGGTATCTACATTGCCATGGGCTGGCTGATCACCTTCGCGTCATCCGACCTGGTGGCCAACCTCAGTGAAACGGCCCTGCAACTGACCATCGCCGGCGGCATTGTCTATACCGCCGGCGTTGCGTTTTACCTGGCCGACCGCATTCCTTACATGCACGCGATCTGGCACCTGTTCGTGATTGGCGGCAGCGCCTGCCATTTCAGCGCTATCTATTACGGGGTTCTTCCTCATTCCGTCTGAATGCGTGGCCGTCACGCACCGTTCGCAAAGCATTGACCACAACCCATCCAACGTTGACACTCCGACTCAGTCGACTCATTACTCCGGATGACATTGTGGCACGCTCAACACAACCCAATATGCACAGCTTTTGGCTGTTTTTCCCGGCGGCCTCACTCTGGGCCGCTACGGTGGTTCCATTGTCCATCTACGCAGCGCTATCCGGCTATGGGTGGCCCCCGGGGCTGATTGGTGCTGGCCATGGCCATGAGCTGATTTTTGGTTTCGCACTGGCATTGATCGCCGGTTACACACTCGGGCCGCAACCCCGGCGCGCCCTCGTTCTGCTCTTTGGGCTCTGGTTAGCGGCCCGGCTTGCCTGGCTGCTGGCACCCGAAACACTCTTCGCACAGTCACTCAGCCCGGCTTTTGCACTGCTGCTGGCATGGTATGTGGTGCCACGGTTTCAGGCGGCCAAGAAATGGCGCAACAAAATTGCCGGCCCGCTGATTCTCGTGCTCTGCCTGATGGCTTTGGTCTACTTTCTGACACAAGCCGGCCTGCCTTTGCCAGACACCCGCCGCCTGCTCCAAACCACCATCCTGGGCCTGCTATTACTGATGACTTTTATGGGCGGAAGGATTATTGCCCCGGCCGTGGCCGGCACGCTGGAAAAGCGGGGCACCCCCCTGGAAGCCAGGGTACAACCGCACATAGAAGGAGCACTGCTGGTCGTCCTGCCGATCGCCATGACGTTGATGCTGTTCAGTGCCACCGAACAGCTGGCCGGACTTCTTCTTGTCTCAGCCAGTGCGCTGGTGGTTATCCGGATCGCCCGATGGAAACTCTGGCACTGTAGCAACCGGCCCGACCTGCTAGTGCTGGCCCTTGGCTACCTGTGGCTAGCCATCGGTGCGGCGTTCGCAGGCGCACGTCTGCTAACCGGGCATCCGGTTCTGCCCGCATTACACCTCATTGTTGTCGGAGCGCTGGGGACACTCTCGGGGAGCGTGATGCTTCGACTGGTCTGGCAGCGGGCGCGCCGGACATTTCCGCCAGCATGGCAGGTTATCGCCATCGCGATACTGGTGGCAGCCGCCACCATAAGCCGCTACCTGGCGGGGGCCACGCCTTACTCCCAACCTGAACTTCTTTGGTTCTCTTCCGGCTGCTGGGCTCTGACCTTTGCAGGCGTCGCCGGTCAGGTAATGGCCCTATATCCGCTTACGCAAAAAACCCGGCACGGCCCGCCATAGCCACCGGAAATGATTGGCTACCTCTACTGCGCCAACTCGAAAAGCAGCTACTACCTACGGCATACCACCAACATAACTTTATGTTTTAAAAGGTTTTTAAAAGCGACCAAGCCTTTCAGAAAAAGAGCCGAATTGCGAGATCATCTTACCGACAACCTTCCTTGATATTTATCAGGATTGAAACACCCGCCTCGTTTGCAAAATGAGTCCAACGCCGTGACAGCCACTGATTCCGGTGGCTCCGGGTCAAAGAAACGAGGAGCTTAACCATGGCAAAAACCAACGCCGACATTGAACACTGGGATGTCGAAAGTGAGGAGTTCTGGGAGCGGGAGGGCAAGAAAGTCGCCTCCCGCAACCTGTGGATTTCCATCCCCAGCCTGCTGATGGGATTCGCCATCTGGCTGATGTGGGGAATGATCACCACCCAGATGAAAAACCTGGGGTTTTCTTTCACCGTTGAACAGCTGTTCACACTTACGGCCATTGCCGGCCTGTCCGGTGCAACCCTGCGAATTCCGGCCTCGTTCATGATCAAGATTGCCGGCGGTCGCAATACCGTTTTTCTGACCACCGCATTGCTGATGATCCCGGCGTTCGGCACCGGTGTCGCCCTGATGAATCCAGACACACCGTTCATCGTGTTCCAGGCGCTGGCGCTGCTGTCCGGTATTGGCGGCGGTAACTTTGCCTGCTCCATGAGCAACATCAGCGCGTTTTATCCGAAGAGCAAACAGGGGTACGGTCTCGGCATGAACGCCGGCCTGGGTAACTTCGGCGTGACCACCATGCAGATTCTGATTCCACTGGTAATGACCGTTGGCGTGTTCGGCGCTGTTGCCGGTGATCCCATGCAACTGCAAAGCCCCAGTGGCACCCTGATCGGCCGTATTGAGGCCGGCACCGACACCTGGATCCAGAACGCCGGCTTCATCTGGCTGGTCTTTCTGATTCCGCTGGCCTTCGCGGGCTGGTTCGGCATGAACAACCTCAAGGTGGTGACTCCCAATCCTGGCAGCCCGATATCGGCATTCGGCAAAATACTTGGCCTCTATGGCGTTGGTCTGCTGACCTCTATCGCCGGCGTCTGGGCTCTGTCAGTCATGAATATGTGGCTGGCCCTGCCCATCACCATTGTGCTGACCGTGGCGCTGCTCAGACTGATCCCAGGTGACATCAAGCCCAACATCAAGAACCAGTTTGCCATCTTCAGCAACAAGCACACCTGGTCCATGACCGTGCTTTACATTCTGACTTTCGGTTCTTTCATCGGCTTTTCTGCCGCCCTGCCGCTGTCCATCAGCGTCATCTTCGGCAACATGATGGAAGTAGGCGCCGACGGTACCATGACTCGTGTAGTCAATCCGGAGGCGCCCAGCGCTCTGACCTGGGCCTGGATGGGGCCGTTCGTTGGCGCCCTGATTCGTCCGGTCGGCGGCTGGATTTCCGACAAGATGGGCGGTTCCATCGTTACCCAGATCATCTCGGTGGTGATGGTTGTCGCTTCGGTCGCCACCGGCTACGTGATGATGCTGGCCTACAACTCAACTGATCCGAACAGCTATTTTGCCCTGTTCCTGATCCTGTTCATTGTGATGTTCGCCGCCAGCGGTATTGGCAATGGCTCCACCTTCCGCAGCATTGGTTTTATCTTCAACCAGCAGCAGAAGGGCCCGGTACTGGGCTGGACCTCAGCAATCGCCGCTTACGGCGCCTTCATCGCCCCTCGCGTGATGGGCCAGGAGATCCAGGCCGGCACGCCAGAAGTGGCCATGTACGGGTTCGCAGTGTTCTATGCGGTGTGTCTGGTGGTTAACTGGTGGTTCTACCTGCGCAAGAACGCCTACATCAAGAATCCGTAACAGCAAGAATCCAAGCGTTAGACCTCTGCTCGCCGGCCCCACAAGGGCCGGCTTTTTTATGGCGGCAGGGAACGACCAATGATCAGCGTTTCTCCGCGGCTTCGGGCTCACAACCCAGAGCAGTGAGCACCTGCTGCATGGGCTCCCCCTCCCCGGCACTTGCCTCCAGCGCCAGATCCCTGGCGCTCTTGCCCGATTTATTAACCAGCTCCGGATCTGCCCCGGCAGAGAGCAGCAACCGAACCAGTTCCGGATTGCGGTTGCGCACAGCCATCATCAGCGCAGTCTGCCCGTTTTCGTATTCCCGGATGTCAGGATCGGCACCTCTGGTCAGTAGCAGGCGTACAGCCTCCGGACGGCTGGCAATCACCGCCCCCATCAGAGCCGTATAGCCGGTTTTTTCCGTATGGTTTATATCCGCGCCATGATCCAGCAAGAAGGCAAGAATATCCGTATGACCACGGGAGGCAGCCCTCATCATGGCCGTCCACTTGCAGTCGTCCCCTGCGTCAACCCGGGCCCCACGCTCGACCAGCTCGGCAACCCGGTCAGTCTCGCCCTCTTCCGCCGCCACAATCAGGGGAGTTCTACCCCTGCTATCACGGGCTTCCAGATCCTCGCCTTCGCCCAGGAGCTGCCAGAATCCGAGTAACAGGGCCAGCGCCAACATCGCCCCCATCAGCCCGGACCAGCGTTCCCAGAACCCCATGACCTCTCTCCTGTTGCGACCACTTTCCTCCGAGCATACAGCGAGTAGGGTGAGGCGTTACCGCCTCATCCCTCTCACAGAACCGTACATACGGACCACGTATACGGCTCATGCCATTAACTTGCCCTGAACTCGGGGACAGGGATGCCGGTTCGTACTTGGGTCAGATCCATCAACCTCAGCTCATTGTGCAGGTAGGCGTTGGGTAAGGCCAGGCTTGCCAGCGGTGAAGCCGCATTACGCCAGCTTTGCATCTTGATGAACTTAAACGGCGGGCGATAGCCCAGCTGTTTCAGCCTCCGATGCAACCGGCCCGGCTTCTTCCACTGCTTGAGCTGGATGCAGCGCAGGCGCCGCCTTAACCACCTCATCACCTGCTTCAGTACCCTCGCGCAGTTCGCCACCCGGAAGTAGCTGACAAAACCACGCAACACAGGATTCAGCTCGCGGATAATCACCGCAAGCCCCTCACCCCGGTTTCGCTTTGTCAGCGCTTTCAGCTTCTGCTTGAGTTTCACCACCTTCTTGTCCTGGATACGGGTGTAGTTCGTGTGGATCACCACACCCAGGAACTTCGCACCCTCATCGCTATGGGCGATGTGGGTCTTGGTGGCGTTAACCGTCAGCTTCAGCTCTTCTTCCAGATAGCTTTGGGCCACCCGTAACGCATTCTCCGCGCCCGCTCGTGAGCCGCACAGGATCAGGATGTCGTCCGCGTAGCGGACGATCCGGTGACCCCGGGCTTTCATGAACTGGTCGAAGGCGTCCAGATAGACGTTCGCAATCAGCGGGCTGATCACTCCGCCCTGCGGGCTTCCCAGTTCCGTTTCTTCAAGGTGGTACCCCACCATCACGCCGCTTTCCAGGAACTGGCGCAGCAGTGACAGAACACTGCCGTCCGTGATCCGTTGACGGAACTGGCGGATGATCAGGTCATGGTTCAACGTGTCGAAGCATTTCGACAGGTCCATGTCCACAACCCAGTCACGCCGGTACCGGCGGATAAACAACTCCGCCTTGCCAATGGCGTGGTGACCACTGCGTCCCGGACGATACCCGTAGCTCGACGGGTGAAAGTCCGGGTCGAAGATCGGCTCTATGATGCTGCGCAACGCCTGCTGCACAACCCGGTCCCGAACCGTCGGAATGCCCAGCAGACGCTCACCGCCGTCATCCTTGGCGATGGCTACGCGTCTGACTGGTTGCGCCCGATAGCGCTTTTCCTTCAGCTCGAGCAACAGGCACGACAACTCCACCTCCAGATTCGCCTCAAACGCACTCAGGCTCTGCCCATCGATTCCGGCCGCGCCCTTGTTGCGTTTGATGTGTCTGAAAGCTTCATACAGGCGCTGCTTTGACAGCAATTGCCAGTACAGACTGTAGTATTTCCTCATGCCTGCTCATCTCTGTGGTGACGGCTTCGGGGATTGGCTTGGCTGCCGGTGTGCTTCAAACGATCCGTCCGGGTACTAGCGCTCTGGCAATCTGCCGCCACGGTATCGCTCTACTCCCTTGTTCGGAGAACACCAGAGCCACTGCGTTCCCACAGTACCCCAGTGCACGTCCCTGCCCCGTCGGGCAGCTTGTGAACGCAGCGTCCACCTGTTCGCTCGTCGTCCGTCACTCTCGTTAATGACTTCCGCCCTTCGCATCCGATCAGAGCTTTTGACCCCGACCGGTCCGCTGAACCTCCGCCAGCGGTCATTCCGGTTTTATCCTCCACGCTGTTACCAGGCTTCTCAGGCCAGAACTTCCTCACTACTACGGCTTCATCTGCCACCTCGCACCGACTGAGACCTCGGCTTTCACCTTGCGCCACAGCCTCCGGCTTCGCCGGATTCGGTGTCAGGCTTCCCCGGTTACTGCACCGGCTCCCTGTTAACGATGCCACCCTCAAGCACAGCCCAGGTCTGACTGAGTATCGGGCTTCGCGTTATTTCGCACGCTGACCCACCTGAACTGCCGAAGCAGGTTCACTTGCGTTGTGTACCGTTAACTTCCTATGGCTTCCTTCAGACCCCACCGTTGGCCAGTGACGCCCTTGCCAGTCGGATTGTCTTCCCCTCAGTCGGGGTGACGCCATCTTCTTTCAGATGGCCGGGTTTGCCAGCTTCGCCGGGCAAACAAAAAACCCGCCGGGATTGCTCCGCGGCGGGTTGTCACAGCTCCCGTTGTAAAGGGAACGTTTTTACCGTGCTGTCTGGCCCGCCAACCGGTGGCGCTCCTCTTCTTCGATCTGCAGATCGACAGAAGACACGTGGTATTCCTCAGAGAAGCCGCTCTCGGGTTCCTTCAGCCACATAATGCACAGTATCCAGCTAACAAAGGCTCCAGCGGCGATGATGAAGAAGAACTGGGTCGGGGTGACAAAAGTGAAGATGGTCAGGTAGACCACCGCACCGACGTTGCCATAGGCACCAGCCATACCAGATATCTGGCCGGTCAGGCGACGCTTGATAGAGGGGATGATGCCAAAGGTGGCGCCTTCTGCACCCTGTACGAAGAAGGACGTGAACACAGTGATCGCCACTGCCACAATCAACGGCCAGTTGGAATTCAGTAGCCCCATAAGACCGAATCCTACCGCAATACCGAACATGTAGCTGAGCATCACGAAACGGCGGTTCCCCATGCGGTCAGATACCAGGCCGCCCATCGGACGGGCCATCAGGTTCACGAAGGCGAAAGATGCCGCAATCAGCCCGGCTGCCGTTGCGCTCAGACTCCAGGTCTCTTCGAAGAACATTGGCAGCATGGAGACCACGGCGAGTTCCGCGCCAAAGTTAGCGAAGTAGGTGCTGTTCAGGGCAGCCACACTGTTGAACGGGTATTTGTCGTCCTCAGGCACGCCTTTCTTCAGGATGGGGACGTTTACCCGCAGTATCTGAACAATCTGATAGCAGACAATGGCGAAGATCACCGCGTAACAGATAGCAGCCCCGGTGGCAGACAGGTACCCCATGTTCTGGATACGCCACACCAGAATAGCCAATACCCCGACCAAAGGAATGGTCCACAGGATCAGCTTGACCATATCACCCCAGGTGCTGACTTCCAGTGCCACGGCCTTACGGGGTTTACGATGCACGGTACCAGCAGGGCCGTCGGTAATCGCGAACCAGTAGTAGACGCCGTAGGCCGCCATCACGATGGCACTCTGGGCGATGGCCCAGCGCCAGCCGTCTTCACCGCCGTACATGGTAATGGCAATGGTCGGCAGTGACATGGCAGCCGCCGCAGAACCAAAGTTGCCCCAGCCCGCATAAAAGCCTTCTGCAAAGCCAATGTCCTTGGGTTTGAACCACATGGCCGTCATATGAATACCAACCACAAAGCTGGCACCAATGGAGCTCAGTACCAGGCGGCTGACCAGCAACTGAGCCATGGTGTTACCAAAAGCAAACACCAGCGCCGGTATGGCCATCACCACCATCAACACCGAAAACACCCTACGTGGACCGAAGCGGTCCAGCGCCATACCCACGATAATGCGGGCGGGAATCGTCAGCGCCACGTTACAGATGGCAAACAGGCGCAGGTCGTCCTTGGTCAGCCAGTCCACGCTTTTGAGCATGCTGGACGCCAGTGGCGCCATGTTGAACCAGACATAGAATGTAATAAAGAAGGCAATCCAGGTCAGGTGTAGTGCCCTGATTTCAGGATTGCGGACGCGGAATACGTCAGCGACTTTCATTTCAGCCTCCCGGGGCTAAGACAATGGAAACAGGTAATCCCGGCCATCAAAGGCTGGGCAGAATCAGAAGTGGGCACTGGATCCGGCGAGCCAGGAAGGAGCTGACGCTGCCAAACGTCATGTAATCCAGTTCGTCCACGAAATAGGTCAATGATCGGGCAATGAAGCCGCCGTCAGGCTCATGACTGTGGCGGGCGATGACCAGCATGTCTGGCCGTACCTTTTTCTCGGCGGCGAACAGCAGGCTCTTGCGGGCGTCGCCTTCCAGCATCAGGCTCTCGGCACTCACCTGCTCGCTTTCGCACAGTTCCAGAGCTTCTTTCAGATGCTGTTTCAGCTCGCCAACTTCTTCCTGAAACAGGTCTTCATTGCCGGAGGTGATGTCGCGTGGGTTTTCTGCCACCGCAACCAGCGTGATTTTTGGCTCCAGCCGCCGAAACATGGTGATGGTCTGGGCCAGCGCCAGTTTCGCGTTTCGGGAACCGTCGTAGGCAATCATGATGTTCATGTGGCTCTCCCGGTATCACACCCCCAAGACGGAGGCATTCGAGTTGATATCGGTCAGCATTACCCCATAGCACCCAGCCGCCATAATTGATCTTGATCAAGCCTGAACCCACGTACCCCACCAGAGAAAGCCCCGGAATATCACCTTTCCCGGGATAGTGACCATTGACCTACCCCCTTTGCACCCAGCAGGAGGTACCTCCAATGCGCCGGCCCGAAAATTCGGCTTTTTGGTATGGTTTCAGAGGAGTATTTTCCGGCCAGGAGAGACCGTGACGAGCATGCCCGCCAAAGCTCAGCAATATCGGGCGCTGGGCCTTTCGACCTTCGCCTTCACCCTGTGTTTTGCCGTCTGGACCATCTTTTCCATCATCGGCATTCGCATCAGTGAAGAGCTGGCGCTGTCCGACACCCAGCTGGGATTGCTGATGGCCACGCCGATTCTTACCGGCTCCATCAGCCGTTTATTCCTGGGCATCTGGACCGACCGTTATGGCGGGCGCTGGGTGTTCGGCATCCTGATGCTGACCACCGCGGCCTGTGTTTACCTGCTGACCTTTGCTACGACCTACGCCATGATGCTGGTCGGGGCCCTCGGAGTGGGCCTGGCGGGCGGCGCTTTCATAGTCGGGGTGGCCTATACCGCAGCCTGGTTTGAACCGGCTAAACAGGGCACCGCACTGGGGATTTTCGGCGCCGGCAACGTCGGTTCTGCCGTGACCAACTTCGGCGCCCCGTTTCTGTTGGTGGCCTTCGGCTGGGAGAAAACCGCGCAGATATACGCCACGGTGCTGGCCATCATGGGCATTGCCTTCCTGTTACTGGCAAAAACCGACCCGCTGGCCGAACAACGCCGCAGCGCCGAACAGAAATCGTTTGCCGAACAGATGGCGCTCCGGGAACTTCGGGTGTGGCGCTTTGCCCTGTACTATTTTTTTGTGTTCGGCGCCTTTGTTGCCCTGGCGCTCTGGCTTCCCCATTACCTGATCGGCGTTTATGGCCTGGACATCAAAACCGCCGGCATGATCGCCGCGCTCTATACCATCCCGGCATCCCTGTTCCGCGTCCTCGGGGGCTGGCTGTCGGACCGCTTCGGCGCCCGACGAGTGATGTACTGGACATTCATTGCCTCGGTAGTCTGTACCTTCCTACTCAGTTATCCGCCCACCCGCTATGTGGTGCATGGCATCGAGGGAGATATCAATTTCACGCTGGCCATGAGCCTGCCCATGTTCGTGGTGCTCACCTTTATCCTCGGTTTTTTCATGTCGCTCGGTAAGGCGGCCGTCTACAAACACATTCCGGTGTACTACCCGATGCATGTGGGGGCCGTCGGCGGCGTGGTAGGAATGATCGGGGGCATCGGTGGTTTCATCCTGCCACTCACCTTTGGTGTGCTGAACGACATAACCGGCATCTGGCAAAGCTGCTTCATGCTGATGTTCGCCATTGTGGCAGCAGCCCTGGCCTGGATGCACTACGCCATCCGCAAAGCGGAACGGGTGGAATGGGCGGCCCAGACCGAGCAGACCGATCTGCCGGAACTGGCCTCCCCGCAGCTGTTCTATCCCATGAACCGTCATCCGGTAGCAGATGCCGCCATGCGGAACTCCGACCAACACGGGTAAATGCCCCGGCCACCGTTTCGTGCTTTATGCCCCGCCTGCGGGGCTTTTTTGTATACTGGCCCAACAATGATCGAGTGGAGTCCCGCTGGTGGCAAAATGGCTGGTTAAAACCGAACCCTCTGAATGCGGCATTGATGATTTTGCCCGTCAGCCTGAGGGTGTTATTCCCTGGGATGGTGTGCGCAATTACCAGGCCCGCAACTTCCTGGCGCAGATGCAGGAGGGAGATCTCGTCTTTATCTATCACTCCAGCTGCAAGCGCATAGGCATTGCCGGTATTGTTCGCGTAGTGAAATCCGCCTACCCGGACCCAAGCCAGTTCAACCCGGAGTCTCCCTACTACGACCCGAAAAGCACCGCAGAAAAACCTCGCTGGCAAGCGGTCGACCTGCAGTTTGAACGGAAATTGCCGGCGTTGATCCCCCTGGACTCACTCAAAGCCATGCCAGAGCTCAGTGAACTGGCTCTGGTACGCAGAGGCAGCCGACTCTCGGTCATGCCGGTCAGCGATGCCGAGTGGCAGCAAATCCTCCACCTGGTCGATTAAACTCAGATCACAGGCCTACCACCACCGGCTCCGTAGCTTTAGAATTGCCGCGTTTCAATTCTCCCGGAGCCGTCGAGATGTCCATGGACATGAATCCCGCCAGCAGCTTTGCCCAGCTCAAGCGCATTGAATCGAGCAAGGTGTTCCAGACTGTTGTTATCGCCATCATCATTCTGTCTGCCCTGACCATCGGCGCCAAAACCTATGATCTGCCACCATTGGTGGAACAGAGCCTGTCGGTGATGGACAACGCCATCACCCTGTTCTTTCTGGTGGAAATCCTGTTCCGGTTCGCCGCCTGCCCACTCAAACGCCGCTTTCTCATGGATGGCTGGAACCTGTTCGACACCATCGTGGTGATCGGCAGCCTGATCCCTCTGGACAATTCCGAGGCGGTATTGCTGGGCCGGTTACTGCGCGTATTCCGGGTGCTTCGACTGGTATCAGTGGTGCCCGAGCTGCGCTTTCTGATCAACTCGTTACTGAAAGCTATTCCGCGCATGGGCTACATTGCCCTGCTGATGTTCATCATCTTCTACATCTACGCTGCCATGGGCTCCATGTTCTTCGCCAGCGTTGACGAAACACTCTGGGGCGATGTCGCCATCGCCATGCTCACACTGTTCCGGGTTGCCACCTTTGAGGACTGGACCGACGTGATGTATGCCACCATGGAAGACTATCCCATGAGCTGGTTGTACTACCTGACCTTTATCTTCCTGACGGCCTTTGTGTTCCTGAACATGATGATCGGGGCGATACTGGAGGTAATGAGCGAGGAGCAAAACGCCAAACAGGCCCAGAAGGCCCACGATGAGCGGGATGAGATTGCCCGTCAGCTCCGGGCTGTACAGGAACAGCTGCAGGAACTGACGAAGCAGGTCAGCGAGAAACGCTGATTCAGAATGGCTTGGCCATGGCCAGATGGAAAATAGCCGTCACCTGCACCAGGGCAAGTACCGCCGCCACAATGCGTGCGGGCTTGCCCACAGTGGTTTTCAGCGCAAACACCCCGGCAATGATGTAACCGAACAACAACACGATCTTGGTGATCAGCCAACCGGGCATGGCAGAGGCATAACCGGCCACAAACACCAGCGCAATGGCCGCGACCAGAAGGATGGTGTCATTGATGTGGGGAATGAACCGTAGCGGCGTCTGGCGCCAGCCTGGTCGCCCGACCGCATCAAGCAGTAGCCGCAGGGCAAACAGCGTGATGGTTAGGTAGGCGGTGGTCATGTGCAGGTGCTTCAGGATAATGTACGACGTCATGGAAGTTCCTTTGTTAACAAACGGGTTGCGGCCATTGTACGCAAACTACCCCCAAGCAGGTATGGTTAATACAGGCGCGAAGGTTTAACATATACCCAGAATACATGTATATGGGAGACATCTATGCAGGCCATACCGACTTCCCCTGAACGGGCGTCTGCCAGCCTCAGCCAACTCTTTTCCTATCCTTTCCGGATTTTTTTCCTTTCCATGACGGTACTGGCCATTGTTGCCATCCCGGTATGGGTCCTGGAAGTCACCGGCGTGGTTCAACTGCCACTGGCCCTGCCCGCCCTGTTCTGGCACCAGCATGAAATGCTGTTCGGATTTTTGTCTGCCGCCATCGCAGGCTTTCTGCTCACCGCCGTGTGCGTCTGGACCCAGACCAACCGAACCCACGGTGCACTGCTTGCAGGTCTCTGGAGCGTTTGGCTGGCCGGTCGCCTGTTGCTGGCCTTTGGTGGCAACCTGCCGGACTGGCTGGTACAGGGCGTAAATCTGGCGTTCCTGCCCCTGGTGATGATCGATGCCGGCTGGCGAGTGTGGAAAGCCCGCCAGAAGCGGCAGCTGATGATTCTGCTTGTCCTCGGGCTGCTCTGGCTGATGCAGATCGGCTTTGTTACCCGCCTGAATATGGCGTTCAGCTACGGAGCACTGATCATGGCCATGGCGCTGATCAGCATCATCGGAGGCCGGATTACCCCTGCGTTCTCAGCCGGATGGCTTCGCCAGCGTGGCGGCAATGCCGAGGCAGTCAGGATGATTCCGGCACTGGATATGGCGGCACTGTTCTCCATGATCCTGCTGATGGCATCCCTGGTGACGGGCTGGCAAACCGTCACCGCCGTCATTGCGGTGGTTGCTGCATCGTTGATGCTGGTGCGCCTGTATAACTGGAAAGGCTGGCTGGTGCGCAAAGATCCCTTGCTCTGGATTCTGCACCTGTCCATTCTCTGGGTGCCGGTTGCACTGATTCTGCTGGCAGGCTCTTTGGTGGCCGGATGGCCAACCAATGCCTGGAGCCATGCCGCCGGTACCGGCGCCATCGCCTGCCTGATTCTGGGCGTGATTGCTCGCGTGTCACTGGGCCACACCGGCCGCCCGCTGGTGCTGCCAAAGGGCATGGTCCTGGCGTTCGTGGCCATCCAGCTCGCTGCGGTTATTCGGGTATTGACCGCCTTCAACCTGATTCCCTGGCACCCCGGCATTGGCACCAGCACCCTGCTGTGGATGCTGGCCTATGGCCTGTTCCTGGTGCGTTACACCGGCATTCTGGCCAGCCCCCGGCCAGACGGGCGCGAAGGCTGATCCAGTGCCAGATACGAAAAGGCCGGCTCGGGGCGTAACCGAGCCGGCCTTTCTGTTTTCGGCGGCAGGACTTCAGGCCGCCATTTTCTCTTTCAGCAGCTTTTCAAAATGGGATCGGGCCGCACGGAACCGGGCTGCCGGAAAGTGAATGCTGATGCCCTCCAGTGCTGCCATCAGCATTTCCAGATGGGCATCCCAACCGGCGCAGGCAATAGGCACCACCTCATCGTCCGGCAACGACAGCGTCAGGCAAAGCCGGGTACAGACTCCTTCCCGCAGTAATTCCCAGGTCAGCGGCCGCTCAGGGGCATCTCCGGAACTCCAGGAGTAGGACAACAGCCGGTGAGGCCGGCAGGCGGTAATGGTACAGTCGATGGGCATGCCACTGTTGCCAAAATCCAGCTGAACCCGGCCACCTTCACGAGCCTCCAGAGACCCGGCAGCCAACCAGTTGGCCAAATGCACCGAATCGGTCAGCATATTCCAGACAGCCTCCGGAGGATGTTCCAGCAACCGTTCCAGGTGTACCAATACCCGGCCCGCCTCGAACCGGATTTGTCCATCGATGAATTCCTCATCTGCAGACATAGGCCCTCCCAAATATGGCGAACTTCACAGATTCGACGAAAGTATCAAACCGGACAAAACTTGGCCTTGATGACCATCAACCGGCTCTGGCTGCGGGTCCGGGGAACTTCTGGGCGGCAATCATCCACTAAAGGTCAATAGCCGTTCCCAGAACAGGCGCTAAAGTAGAAGAAATCATTTTGCAACAGAGACACAGGCAACATGTATCCTGATCACTTTGACAAAGAAGACCTGATCCGCTGCGGCCACGGCCAGCTGTTCCCGGGCGCCATGCGCCTGCCCATCGACGAAATGCTGATGGTCGACCGTATTACCCACATCGGAGCCGATGACGGCGAATATGGCAAAGGCAGCCTGGTGGCCGAACTGGATATCAACCCGGATCTCTGGTTTTTCAAAGTGCATTTTGAGGGCGACCCGGTAATGCCCGGCTGCCTCGGCCTGGATGCCATGTGGCAGCTGGTCGGCTTCTTCCTGGCCTGGAGTGGCGGTGAAGGCAAGGGGCGTGCTCTGGGGGCCGGAGAGGTGAAGTTTTTCGGACAGGTTTTGCCGGAGAACAAAAAGGTCACCTACTATCTGGATATCAAGCGGTTGATTCGCCGCAAACTGACCATGGCCATCGCGGATGCCCGTATGGAAGTGGACGGGCGGGAAATCTACACCGCCAAAGACCTTCGGGTCGGCCTGTTCACATCGACTGATGACTTTTAGGAGTTAGCACAATGCGTCGCGTTGTAGTTACCGGCATGGGGATCGTCTCCAGCCTTGGAACCAACCAGAAAGAAGTGGCCCAGTCACTTCGCGAATCGCGCTCTGGCATTGCTTTCAGCGAAGAAGCCCGGGACAAAGGCCTGCGCAGCCACGTCGCCGGCAAGATCGACCTGAACCTGTCAGAACTGATCGACCGCAAGATCTGGCGCTTTATGAGCCCTGCCGCCGGCTATTGCTACCTGGCCGCCAAAGAGGCCATTGAGCAGGCCGGCCTGACCGACGAGCAGCTGCGTGCAAATACCACCGGCGCCGTATTTGGTACAGGTGGCGCATCCACCGTCGAACTGCTGGACGCCATCGACACTCACCGCGACAAAGGCCTTCGCCGGGTGGGCCCGTACCGGGTACCCCGCACCATGGGTAGCGCCATCAACGCATCCATCACCACCGCCTTTGGCATTACCGGCATCAACTACGGCATCACTTCTGCCTGCGCCACCAGCGCCCACTGCATCGGCCACGCTGCCGATCAGATCGCCCTCGGCCGCCAGGACGTCATGCTGGCCGGCGGCGGGGAAGACATCCACTGGACCCTGAGCCTGATGTTCGACGCCATGGGCGCATTGTCAACCAAGTACAACGACACGCCGGAACAGGCCTCGCGCACCTATGACGCCGACCGTGACGGTTTCGTGATTTCCGGTGGCGGCGGTACGCTGATACTGGAATCCCTGGAACACGCGGAAGCCCGCGGTGCCACCATCCTGGCGGAACTGGTCGGATTTGGCGCCACCTCCGACGGCGCTGACATGGTTGCACCCAGCGGTGAAGGCGCCATTCGATGCATGAAGCAGGCTATGGCCAACATCGACGGCGAGATCAATTACATCAACACCCACGGCACCAGCACGCCGGCCGGTGATGTAACCGAACTGAAAGCGCTCAAGGAAACCTTTGGCGACAAGATCCCGCCACTGAGCTCCACCAAACCCCTGTGTGGCCACGCACTGGGTGCCGCGGGCGTACATGAGGCCATTTACAGCCTGATCATGCAGCGGGAGAGCTTTATTGCCCCGTCCGCCAACATCCAGACCCTGGACGAAGGCGCCGAAGGCTACCCGATCGTGCGTGAACGCATGGACAACCAGAATCTGAACCTGGTAATGAGCAACAGCTTCGGCTTTGGCGGCACCAACGCCACCCTGATCTTCAAGAAAGTCTGATCAGGACAAGCGAAGCGAGCGGTATTCAGCCGGCGGCGTTCCCATCCAACGCTTGAACGCCCGGCTGAAGGCGCTCAATTCCGAAAATCCGAGCTGCTCGGCAATTTCCACCAGCGGCTTGGATTTATCTTTCATATAGGTGATCGCCTGCTCCCGACGAACCTGCTCCAGCAGAGCCGCAAACGTCAGCCCCTCCTGGCGCAACTTCTTGTGCAACGTATACCGGCTCATATTCAACTGCCCGGCCACCGTCTCGACACCTACTTTCCCTCGCTCCAACTGAATCCGGATCAGCTTGCTGACCCTCATACTCAGCGAACGCTTTGAATTTTCAGGCCTTAATGGCTCTGATGCCATGCTGGTTCCTCCTGCCTATCGTCCTGGCCCAAACTGCCAACTCCATCAGCGTACACATGTTAGCCGAAATCAATCAATACGACCTTTGAGCAAGATCAATGGCGCACCGGATTATTTGCGGCACAATGCCCGCTTTCAGAATGCCCTACCTGCATCCATCCGCTTTTCAGTTGATACCCGGAGACACCATGACCACCCCGGAACTGCTTGCTCCCGCCGGCACCCCCGAACATCTAGAAACCGCCTTCGCCTATGGCGCAGATGCCGTCTATGCCGGCCAGCCGAGATATTCGCTGAGAGTAAGGAACAACAGTTTCAAAGACGTTGCAGCCCTGGGCGCCGGCATTGAACGAGCACACGAACTGGGAAAACAGTTCTATCTGGTCTCCAACATTGCACCCCATAACAATAAAGTGCGCAGCTACCTGAGAGACCTGGAGCCGGTCATTGAACAGAAACCCGACGCCCTGATCATGTCTGACCCCGGCCTCATCATGCTGGTAAGGGAGAAATGGCCGGATCAGCCCATCCACCTGTCGGTTCAGGCCAACGCGGTCAACTGGGCCACCGTGGAATTCTGGCGCCGCCAGGGCATCAGCCGAGTGATCCTGTCCCGGGAACTGGGCCTGGAGGAAATCCGCGAAATCCGCGAAAAAGTCCCCGCGATGGAACTGGAAGTGTTTGTACACGGCGCCCTGTGCATGGCCTACTCCGGCCGCTGCTTGCTGTCTGGCTACATGAACCATCGAGACGCCAACCAGGGCGCCTGCACCAACGCCTGCCGCTGGAACTATAAAGAAGTCCAGCACAGCCATGACCAGACCGGCGATCTGATCGCCACCTCTGCAGATGCGGTGGAAACCTGCGAGCCCAAAGAAATCCTGCTGGAAGAACCCAATCGCCCCGGCGGCTTCATCCCGGCCTACGAAGACGAACACGGCACCTACATCATGAACTCCAAAGACCTGCGCGCCGTCCAGCACGTAGCGGAACTGGTCAAGATGGGCGTTCACTCTCTGAAAATCGAAGGTCGCACCAAAAGCACCTACTATGTAGCCCGCACCACCCAGGTATACCGGAAAGCCATCGACGACGCTCTCGCCGGCAAACCCTTCGACATGCACATGATGGACGAACTCGAAGCCCTCTCGAACCGCGGCTACACCGAAGGCTTCCTGCGCCGGCACGTGCCCCAGGAATACCAGACCTACGAACAGGGCTCCTCGTATCTCGGCACCCAGCAGGTGGTAGGCACCATTGCCGACGCGGATGACCGGTGGCTCACCATCGACGTAAAAAATAAATTTGCCCCCGGCGACCAGCTGGAGCTCATCACCCCGGCCGGCAACCTGCGATTCTCTGCCAACACGATGGAAAACCGCCACGGCGAGGCCATGGAGTGCGCACCAGGCAGCGGCCACATCGTCAAAATTCCTAAACCCGCGAACGTGCCGGAAAAACTGGACTTCACCTATCTGACCAAGATTTTTCCCGAAAACGCCGGCCGTTAAACTCGAGTGGGCGATCTGTACGCCCCCCTTAGTGCCCCAAAGGCCGATTAAGGTATAATCCCTACACAACCGATTTAATACCTGACTATTTTACTCTGGTATTGTATAATCGCTCGCCAGAAGCAACGGGAAACCGGCCAGCAGCCCCTCCCGTCATCCAAAAACCGATTGCAGGGCGTACTCACGGAGAGAGCGACCACTGCGACAACAGCAAATCGAATACACCCATCCGCCAGCCCAATAGGGGCTGCCGATGACACAAAGGGCGCAAGCCCTGGATGAGAGAATTACGGAGCGACGATCATGGCGACCACCGACAACGAGGTGAAAGAGCTGATCAAACGGGAATACGAACACGGTTTCGTGACTGAAATCGAAGCCGACACGTTCGAACCCGGCCTGAACGAAGACGTCATTGCCCGCCTTTCCGCCATAAAGAAAGAGCCGGAATGGATGCTGGAATGGCGCCTCAAAGCCTATCGTCGCTGGCTGGAAATGGAAGAGCCGAACTGGGCTCATGTCGGCTACCCGAAAGTCGACTACAACTCGATTTCCTATTATTCCGCGCCCAAGCGCAAAGAGGATATGCCACAAAGCCTGGATGAAGTGGATCCGGAGCTGCTGAAAACCTACGAAAAGCTGGGCATTCCCCTGCACGAGCGCGAAAAACTGGCCGGCGTTGCCGTGGACGCAGTATTTGACTCGGTTTCCGTAGCCACCACCTTCAAAGAGCCTCTGGCCAAAGCCGGCGTAATCTTCTGTTCGATTTCCGAAGCCGTTCGTGACTACCCCGAGCTGGTCCAGAAATACCTGGGCACCGTGGTTCCCCACGGCGACAACTTCTTTGCGGGCCTGAATTCGGCGGTGTTTTCTGACGGCACCTTTGTGTACGTACCCAAGGGTGTGCGCTGCCCTATGGAGCTGTCCACCTACTTCCGCATCAACGCCGCCAACACCGGCCAGTTCGAGCGTACCCTGATTATCGCCGACGAAGGCAGCTACGTAAGCTACCTGGAAGGCTGTACCGCACCGATGCGCGACGAGAACCAGCTGCACGCGGCTGTGGTTGAACTGGTGGCATTGGACGATGCCCAGATCAAATATTCCACCGTACAGAACTGGTACCCGGGCGACGAAAACGGCAAGGGTGGCATCTATAACTTTGTGACCAAGCGCGGCGCCTGCATCGGCAAGAACTCCAAGATTTCCTGGACCCAGGTGGAAACCGGCTCTGCCGTCACCTGGAAGTATCCTAGCTGTGTACTGCGCGGTGAGAACAGCGTTGGCGAGTTCTACTCTGTCGCGCTGACGCATAATTACCAGCAGGCCGATACCGGCACCAAGATGATCCACCTGGGCAAGAATACCCGCAGCACCATCATCTCCAAGGGTATTTCCGCCGGCAAGAGCTCCAACGCCTACCGCGGCCTGGTGAAATTCGGCCCGGGCGCAGAGGGCGCGCGTAACTTTACCCAGTGTGATTCGCTGCTGATCGGCGACCGCTGCGGCGCGCACACCTTCCCGTACATCGAGAGCAAGAACAAGTCGGCCATCGTGGAACACGAGGCGACCACTTCCAAGGTCAGCGACGAGCAGATGTTCCTGTGCCGTCAACGCGGCATCGACCCTGAGCAGGCGGTGTCCATGATTGTCAACGGCTTCTGTAAAGAGGTGTTCAAGGAGCTGCCGATGGAGTTTGCGGTTGAGGCTGGCAAGCTACTGGAAGTGAGCCTTGAAGGGTCCGTTGGTTAAACGCTATGCCCCGCTGGCCTCGGAGGAGGCCAGCGAGCGGGGGAGCTTTCCGGGATACGCTGTAAATACATCCCTGTACGCTCGACAAAATCATCCCTGATTTTGACGATCCCGGAAAGCTCCCCCGCTCGCTGTCCCGAACGTTATTGGGGCATCGAAGGGTACGAATTTATAGATCGAAATTCAGGATATAGAGAGACATCTACAAATGCTGAGTATCAAAAACCTGCACGCCTCCGTTGAGGGCAAAGAAATCCTCAAGGGCATTAACCTGGAGATCAAGGCCGGGGAAGTTCACGCCATCATGGGCCCGAACGGTTCCGGTAAGAGTACCCTGTCACAGGTTCTGGCAGGCAACGACGCATTTGAAGTCACCGAGGGCGAAGTCACCCTGAACGGTGACAACCTCCTGGATCTGGAAACCGAAGAACGCGCCCGCGAAGGCATCTTCCTGGCCTTCCAGTACCCGGTGGAAATCCCGGGCGTGAGCAACCTGCAGTTCCTGCGCACCGCCGTTAACGCCATGCGCAAGCACAAGGGCGAAGACGAGATGAATGCGGCCGAGTTCATGAAACTGGCCAAGGAAGTTTCCAAGCAGGTAGATCTGGACCCGGCCTTCCTGAAACGCGGCGTGAACGAAGGCTTCTCCGGTGGCGAGAAAAAACGTAACGAGATCATGCAGGCCCTGCTGCTTCAGCCGAAACTGGCCATTCTGGACGAAACCGATTCCGGCCTGGACATCGACGCCCTGAAAGTGGTTTCGGACGGCGTGAATGCTCTGCGCTCGGAAGACCGCGCCATTCTGATGGTCACTCACTACCAGCGTTTGCTGAACCACATTGTTCCGGATTATGTGCACGTACTGGCTGGTGGCAAGATCATCAAGTCCGGCGGTCGTGAACTGGCCCTGGAACTGGAAGAAAAAGGTTACGGCTGGCTGGGCATCAAAGACGACGACACCAGCAACTGATCAGGAGGCCGTGGAATGAAATCTGTACCCATGCTTTCCAGCGCCTTCCTGCACCCGGCCGGGGAAACCCTGCCGGAGCCGTTGCTGGCGCTGCGCAAGGAGCGGGCCAGCGCGCTGGTGGATATGCCGCTGCCCACTCGCAAGACCGAGAACTGGAAGTACTCCAGCAAGTACCTGAAGCTGGCCGACGATATGGCCATTTCCCTGCCGGCCGAAGGCAAGACCGGCAATAGTCTCGCTGTGCCCGGTTACAAAGTGGTTTTCATCAACGGCGTGATGATTCCTGAAGCCAGCGAGTATCCGGATCTCGACGGTATCGAGATCCTGAGCTTCAACGATCTGGCTAACGACGAAGCTGAAGCCCTGTCTGCAAAGCTGGGCAGCACCCTGAATCACGATCAGGTCCAATTCGCCCGCCTGAACGGGGCGCGCTTCGAAGATGGCCTGTTCATTCGCCTGAAACCCGGCGCGGTGCTGGATCAGCCGTTGTTCATCATCCATGAAACCAGCGCTGACGCCAGCGGCTCCGCCTATCCACGTATCTACGTGGAAGCCGGCGCCAACAGCCAGCTGACCCTGGTAGAGGAGTACACCTCCAGTGGTGAAGCATCCGCCTTGGTCAGCACAGTAACCGAATTCAATCTGGCCGATGGCGCCAACGTCACCAGCATCCGCCTGAACATGGAAGGCGAGAATGTTCAGCACATTGGCGCTACCGGGGTACTGCAACAACGCAGCTCGCGCTTCGAGAGCCATTGCGTTGGTTTTGGTGGCCCCCTGCGCCGGCACGATCTGCAGGTGCGGCTTGAAGGCGAAGGGGCGGAAACCAAGCTCAATGGCGTGGTGGTTACCCAGGGCAAACAGCACTACGACAACCACACGTCTATTGACCATGTCGCGGCCCACTGCAACAGCGAAGAGACCTATCGCAATATTGCAGCCGACCAGTCCCATGCCGTGTTCAACGGCCGGATTCATATCCACCAGGACGCCCAGAAGTCCAATGCGGATATGAACAACAAGAACCTGCTGCTGTCCAACGGAGCAGAGATTGACACCAAACCGGAACTGGAAATCTACGCCGACGATGTGAAGTGTGCGCACGGCGCCACCATCGGTCAGCTGGACGAGACCTCCGTGTTCTACCTGGTATCGCGCGGGATCGGCCGCCGGCAGGCCAATGTTCTGCTCACCATGGCGTTCATTAACGAACTGGTGCAACAGATTCCAGTGGAAGCCGTGCGTGAAACCGCCCAGGCGCGGTTAAGTGATTTCTTTGAGCAAACCTTTCAGGAGGCCTGAGGGGCATGACTGATCTGTCCATGGCAAACAACACCCAGTCAATGGTGTTTGATGTGCAAGCCATTCGCCGTGACTTCCCGATTCTCAATCAGGAGATCAACGGGAAGCCGCTGGTGTATCTGGACAATGGCGCGTCGGCGCAGAAGCCACAGGCCGTGCTGGATGCCATGGATCGCTATTACCGCGAGATGCACTCCAATGTGCACCGTGGCGCCCACACTCTGGGTGATCGTGCGACGGCTGCGTTTGAAGGCGCCCGGGAAACCGTGCGCCAGTTTCTGAACGCGTCCAGCACCCGAGAAATCATCTGGACCCGCGGCACCACCGAAGCCATCAACCTGGTGGCCAACGGCCTGGCCCCACGCCTGAAAGCCGGCGATGAGATTCTGGTCAGCCACATGGAACACCACGCCAACATTGTGCCCTGGCAGATGGTGGCCGAGCGCACCGGTGCCAGGGTTGTGCCCATTCAGGTGACACCGCAAGGCGAGCTGGACCTGGATTCGTTCAACAGCCTGCTGAATGAGCGCACCCGGGTGCTGGCGATCACCCACGTGTCCAACGTGCTGGGCACCGTCAACCCGATTGCGCCCCTGATCGAACAGGCGAAAAAACAAGGTGTACTGACCCTGGTGGACGGCGCCCAGGCGGTGCCCCACTTCCAGCCGGACGTTCAGGCTCTGGGCTGTGATTTCTATGCATTCTCTTCCCACAAGCTGTTCGGGCCCACGGGCATTGGCGTGCTTTATGGCCGCGCCGAACTGCTGGAAGAAATGCCACCTTACCAGGGCGGTGGCGAAATGATTGAGCGGGTCTCGTTCGAGCGCACTACCTGGAATGTGCTGCCCTACAAATTCGAGGCCGGTACCCCGGCTATTGCCGAAGCGGTGGGCCTGGGTGCCGCTATCGACTATCTGAACTCTCTGGACAGAAAGGCCATGGAAGCGGCCGAGAATGCCTTGCTGCGCCGGGCCAATGAACTGGTCGAAACCGTGCCAGGCATGGAGATCATCGGCACCGCGACGCAGAAAGTACCGGTGATGTCGTTCAAGATTGCCGGCCTGCATCCGAGCGACATTGGCACCCTGCTGGACCAGCAAGGTATCGCCATCCGCACCGGCCACCATTGCGCCATGCCATTGATGGATTTCTACGGAGTACCCGGTACAGCCCGGGCTTCGTTTGCGTTCTACAATACGCTGGAGGAGGTCGAGAAACTGTTTACCGGCCTGCAAAAGATCCAGCGCCTGTTTGCCTGAGGAGGTGGAAACATGACAGCTGAAGTCTTCACCCCAAGCGATGTGAACGTGACCATGACCCCAACCGCGGTCAAACACGTTCGCAAACAACTGGACAAGAAACCGGAAGCCAAAGGCATTCGCCTGGCCATCAAAAAGAGCGGCTGCTCCGGCTTCAAGTATGAAACCCAGTGGGTAGAAACACCGGAATCCGATGATCGTATTTTTACCATCGACGGCGTGGATGTGTTCGTAAAACAGGAACACCTGCCACTGGTGAACGGCATCGAAATCGACTTTGTCACCGAGGGTGTGAACTCCCTGTTCCGCTTCCGCAATCCCAACGCCACCGCTGAATGCGGCTGCGGTGAAAGCTTCACGGTGGCGTAAAGCACAGAGATAGGACTGATCAAACATGCAAGAACGCGAAGTCGTCCTGACCAAACGCGAAGTGGAAGCCCGCCTGGTACCTGCCGGCACGGAAATCATGATTCCGTCCGACACCTTTGTGACCATTACCCAGTCCCTCGGCGGCAGCTTCACCGTGGCGGTCAACGGCAATCTTGCCCGCATTGAAGGCCACGACGCCGATGCCCTGGGCAAGCAGCCGCTGGAAAGCAGCTTCGAGACCCCGGAAGACGGCACCATCAACGAAAACCAGGTATGGGAAGCGCTGCGTAACTGCTACGACCCGGAAATCCCGGTGGACGTAGTCAACCTGGGCCTGATTTACGAATGCCGGATTGAAAACGGCACAGAGGACGGCAACCACGTTTACATCAAAATGACCCTGACCGCGGCTGGCTGCGGCATGGGCCCGGTGATCACCGACGATGTGAAGCGAAAGGTGGAGCATGTCCCCAATGTGGACAAGGTAACCGTTGAGCTGACCTTTGATCCGCCCTGGAACAACGATATGCTCACCGACGAAGCCAAACTCGAACTGGGAATGCTATGACCGCCAGCAAGGAACAATTTCTGAACAACCCCCTGGGCAAAGACACCACCCTTGAAGACGTTCTGGATGCATTTGAGTTTCTGGACGACTGGGAAGAACGCTACGCCTACATCATCGACCTGGGCAAACAGCTGCCAGGTTTTCCCGATGATGAGCGGGTTGAAGAAAACTACGTGCATGGCTGCCAGAGTCAGGTGTGGCTGATTCACTTGTACGATGAGGACAGCGGCAAACTGTTCCTGCTGATCGATTCCGATGCCATGATTGTGCGCGGCCTGGCCGCTATCATTCTGGTGGCTCTGAACGGCAAGACGCCGCGAGAGCTGCTGGCCACCGATATCGATGAGCTGTTCGAGCAGCTGGATCTGTTCCGCCATATCTCTCCCACCCGGGGCAACGGCCTGCGGGCCATGGTCGGCAAGATCCGGGATATTGCGGCGGCCGAGGCCGCCTGAGACTTACCAGATAATGGCCAGGTCATCGCGCTGAACGTTGATCAGGCCACCTTCCGTGGGGATTCGCCCGTTACTGAAATCCGGATGCACGTTGTCCAGTGTCAGCGTCACTCCGGTATCTGACAGTTCGGGCGTACCGTCCAATGAATCAAAGTAGCGCTGACTGCGGTACAGATTGAGCTCATCCCCCGGGCGTAGCCCCGCCGTTGCGCCGGAAGCGAGTGTCACCCGGTTGCCATCCACACGGGTTATCCGGGCCATGAATGGCTGACAGGCCAGAGCATTGTTGACGGCGGCGGTCATCTCGGTAATGACACCTTCAACCGCCTGCCCCCACTCGGAACCTTCAAAGCCCGCCGAGGCAAAACCTCCGGTACCACTGCCATCCGGCTGCCACCGTGCCGAGGTTTCAAACCGCTGCCGGAAGACCGGGGAACCGCTGAAGCCATCAAACACCATCACTTCGGCCTCAAACCGGCGCGAGGTGTCAACCATTCCGATACCGCGCTGCATGCGATCCAGAATTGAGCTGCCCCAGGCACCGGGGTCAGCCAGGCCAATATCCCGAATCACACCTGCCACCACAAACTGCGCCCCCAGTTCCCGGGCCAGCTGAACCACATTCGTCAGCTGATTGCTGGCCGGGTTTTTCTGAGACGTGGGCGCATCCGGCAGGTTGCTGAACAGCTGTAACGATGTCGCCCCCAGCACCTGCAATTGCCCCTGTTGTTGCAAGCGAGCCACCAGCTCCCGCGGCAATTGTTCGCCGGCGTCATCCAGGGCCGCACCGCCACCCTGCTCCGGACGGGTGATCGGGAACGCGGTTACCGCCACCCGTTTACGCAAACCGGATGCCTGCCCCGCCTTGCAGCTGCCAGCCTTGCCTTTGGCATCCGACATCTCTGCCCGGACAATCACCCTCAGCAGATTGCCACTTCGGTACTCATCCACGATCGTGGCATTGCGAACCTGGGCCATGGCCGACAGCTCGGTATGAGAGCCCACAAGCTGACCGTTCTCCATGGTGTCCCGGGTGCTGACCCTGGCCTGATATTGCAGGGCCAGATCTCGCATCGCCGCCTGGCGCGCCTCGGTGCGGGCCTGATCCAGATTATTCTCCCGGATATTGGCGTGCCCCACGCCTTCGAGGACCGCGCCATGGGCAAACCCGGCGCACAGACTCAGCATCCAGAACAAAAGCATTGATCTCATCATGGCAATCTAACCCACCGGATCGATACCGGTTCAATCACGGCGTTCATCAACAGACCTAATCCAGGTAGTACAGTGAATCTGTGCGACGGGCCTCAACATCCCCTACACGATCATTCCGCCTGGGCATGGGAATGGCACAGACATCCTGCACCTGATCGTCCGCCACCTTCGCCACACACTCCCGGAACCTCGGCTCCAGGCGCAGCTCCATCACGGTTTCCACCACGCCATCGCTATGCTCATTCACCGCCACCATCCGGGCGCCGCGAATGTAGCTGTCCACATAGGTGCGGAAACTGTCGTTCTGCAACACGAAGTCATTCACCGTGGAACTGCCGTAGATCACGGTACCGTAGACCCGCTCGGCCAGGTTCCGGTAGGCGTCCAGCTGTGAAGCCCGTCGAGCCAGTAAGCGCTTACGGGTATTTACCCGGTCGGCCTGAACATTCTCATAGGTACCAAAACCACTGACCCGGACCGTAATGGGCTCAAAGGTTTCAGTCCTGGCCTGATCGCTCCGGTAACTGCCCACCGGCGCGCAGGCGGCCACGGCAAAAGCCAGAACAGGAACAAGGATCCAGCGCAACGTCATTATCTTGTCTCCGGAAAACACTTTCACCAGAACCATGAAAGAATCACGCCAGATTCCACAACCAAATGATCTTTCGAAGGTTTCGATTGTTCATCGCAACTCCATGCCCATGCCAGCGGCAAAAAGCTGCCTTTATTTACACATACAGAACAAACCGTTACCGGTTGTGCGCTGTGTCACGAAATAAACTGGTCTAACCTTTCAAACACTTAATGATTTGTTCATGCAATAAAACCAACTCAGGACTGCCCATGAAAGCAAACCGCCTCAGCAAACTGTCCCTGGCCATTGGCCTGTCTGTTGCCACCACATCTGCACTGGCAAGCCCACAAGCCTTTATGTCTGCCCGCTCCTTTGCCATGGGCGGCACCGGTGTTGCCGTTGCCCATCCATCCGCCGCGCCGAGCGCCAACCCGGCCATGATGGCTGCTGAACAGCATGACTGGGCAGACGATTTCGGCCTGATGTTGCCATCGGTGAATGCGCGGGCGGCCGATGAGGAAGAGGTGATTGATCAGGTTGACGATATTCAGGACCTGATCGACGGCTTTGAAGACTTTAAATCCAGCAACCCGACAGAAGCTCAGGCGAACGCTCGGGAACTGATTGACCGGCTGGAAGCATTTGACCGCGACACTATGCGTGCCAACGTGGGCCTGGGGCTGGGCTTTGCCATCCCGACCAACTCCATTTCGGTAGGCTTCTTTACCGCAGGCAACCTCACTGCCACCGTTCGTGGTGAGTTTGATGAGCGTGACCGAGTCATCCTTGAAGGGATTGCAGCGCTCGACCCCTCAGCGGTTGATTCCGTAAACCTTGAGGACAATCTGCAGTCCCGGGGCCGAATCCTTGCATCTGCCGTAGTCGAGGCAGGCATCAGCTTCGCCAAAACTTTCGAATTGAATAATACTAACGCGCTGCAGCTTGGCGTTTCACCGAAGTATGTACAGCTTCGCACCTTCCAATACACCGAAACCGTCTCGGGCTTTGAGGATGATGAATTCGATGGTGATGAGTATGAAACCGACAAAAGCGGCTTCAACCTGGACATCGGTGCTGCTTATGCCTTCGGCGCTGAAAACCAGTGGAACGCCGGCGTCGTGGTTAAGAACCTGATCCCCATGGAATTGGACTCTGCGGTCAGCTCCAATCCAGTTAAGATGGAAGAAAAACACACCCTCGAACTCAACCCCATGGTCACCGCCGGCATCGCCCACAAGAGCGACTACCACGTGGTAACTGCCGAACTGGACCTGACCAAGAAAGAAGCCTTTGGTTATGAAGACGATACCCAGTGGCTGGCCCTGGGCGCCGAATTCGACGCCTGGCGTTACGCCCAGCTGCGTGCCGGTGTTCGCCACAACCTGGCCAGCAACGATGACAATGATGGCATCGAGGAAGACACTCAGTTCACCGCAGGTCTCGGCCTGAACATCATTGGTGTTCGCGTGGATATCGGCGCCCTGTACAGCAGCGCCGATGTCGGTGCAGCCCTGGAACTCGGCACCTCCTTCTAAGCCGACTCCTCCGCCTGCAAAAGCCCGGTCTGCCCTGCGCAGCCCGGGCTTTCTTATTTCACGCTGTCGGTTTGCCTCTGGCCGGTCGTGGCCGGATAATCCCCGTTACCCATCCATGGCAATCAGGAACAAACCGCATTATGCAAACCTATCTGGTGGGCGGCGCTGTCCGCGACAAACTGCTCGGCCTGGGCGTTAAAGACCGGGACTGGGTAGTGGTTGGTGCCACCCCCGAGGACATGCTCCAGCGAGGCTTCAAACAGGTAGGGGCGGATTTTCCGGTTTTCCTGCATCCGGACACCGGCGAGGAATACGCCCTGGCCCGGACCGAGCGCAAGCAGGGTCGCGGGTACCACGGTTTCAGCGTTTACAGTGCACCGGATGTCTCCCTGGAAGACGATCTTCGCCGTCGTGATCTGACCATCAACGCCATGGCAGAAACCGAGAACGGCGACCTGGTAGACCCGTTTAACGGCCATGCGGACCTGGAAAAGAAAAAGCTTCGCCATGTGTCTGAAGCCTTCGCCGAAGATCCCCTGCGCATCCTTCGCACCGCCCGCTTCGCCGCGCGCCTGCAGCCACTCGGGTTCAGCATCTGCCGGGAGACCATGGCGCTGATGCGGCAGATGGTCACCAGTGGCGAACTCGGAGACCTGGTACCAGAGCGGGTGTGGCAGGAAGTTCAAAGGGCACTGCATGAACAGGCTCCGGGCGTGTTCTTTGATGTGCTCCGGGAGCTCGGCGCCCTGACGGTGCTGATCCCTGAATTGACCGATGAACAGGCTTTCCGTCAGGGTCTCAGCGCCCTGCAGTGCATCCACCGCAAACAGGGGTCTACCGCCCAGCATTACGCGGCCCTGCTCAGTGGCGTGCCCGAGCCAGACGCCGTTGCCAGGGCTAAAGCCATGAAAAGCCCCAACGACTGTCGGGAACTGACCCACCTGGTCTGCCTGTTCATGGCTCAGTTGAACGGAGCCTCGCCTGAAACCCGGCTGACACCGGAACTAGCAATGGAGCTTCTGGACACAGCCGATTTCTGGCGCCGGCCCGATCGTTTCGGCGTTTTGCTGGGTACCCTCGCCTGCACCCTTCAGAGCGAACCCGCCCATTTAGTTCAGCAACTGGAACTGGCCGCACATCGAGCCCAGAGCGTAACCCCTCACCCGTTCCTGCAAAAAGGCATTCAGGGCAAAGCTCTGGGCGAAGCAATCCGGAAAGAGCGCGTAGCCCGTATTACTGAGGCACTGCATTTACCGGAATAAGGAAAAATATCCCATGCCCCACCCCGTCGCCCTGATCACCGGTGCAGCCCATCGCCTGGGCGCCCACACAGCAGAAACCCTGCACGCTCGCGGCTGGAATGTTGTGATTCATTACCGTGGCCGTCAACAACAGGCCCGCGCACTGGCCGACAAGCTGAACCAGCAGCGCCCGGAATCCGCCGTGTGTTACCACGCCGATCTCACCGACATGAACCAGCTCCGGCAACTGGCGGAACAGGCCTGCGCGCAGTGGGGGCAGTTGAATGCGCTGGTCAATAACGCTTCCGTGTTTTACCCCAACCCCACCGAAGATGCCTCCGAACAGGACTGGGACACGATACTGGGCGCCAACCTGAAAGCCCCCTTCTTCCTGCTTCAGCAATGTTTACCTGCGCTAAAAGCGGCCTCCGGCAGTGTGGTCAACATGATCGACATCTACAGTGAGAAACCACTGAAGGAGCACCCCCTTTACTGCGCCAGTAAGGCGGGGCTGGCAGCACTAACCCGCTCCTGGGCCAAAGATCTGGCGCCGGATGTTCGGGTAAATGGCGTGTCGCCAGGCGCCATCCTCTGGCCGGAAGGCGAATCAGCCGTGGACGCAGCCCACCAGCAGGCCATTCTCGATAAAACGCCCCTGGCCCGCACCGGCAACCCCGCCGACATTGCCGGTGCCATTGCCTACCTGGTATGCGACGCGCCGTTTATCACCGGCCAGATACTGTCGGTGGATGGCGGCCGCAGCCTGAATATGTGATCACCCGCACCAGAACAACCCCGACCTTCGTTGTTTTGGCCGGCAAGCGCTTTGCCGCTACAATGCCTGCCATTCTTATAAACGGGCGCCACCCAACCAGGTGCCCAGATTAACGGAGAGTTCTCATGCGTGATGTTGTTATTGTTGCCGCCAAACGTACCGCCATCGGCAGCTTCGGTGGTGGTCTGTCCAGCCTGCGTGCAGACCAGCTGGGTACGGCCGTGATCAAGGCTGTGATGGAAGAAACCGGCGTCGCCGGGGACCAGGTCAATGAGGTTATCCTTGGCCAGGTGCTCACCGCCGGCTGCGGCCAGAACCCGGCCCGTCAGTCTGCCATTAATGCCGGCCTGCCCGCCTCGGTGCCCGCCATCACCATCAACAAAGTCTGTGGTTCCGGCCTGAAAGCCGTGCACATGGCGGTCCAGGCCATCCAGTGCGGCGATGCCGAGATGATTCTGGCCGGTGGCCAGGAAAGCATGAGCCAGGCGCCCCACGTACTGCCCAACAGCCGCAACGGTCAACGCATGGGCAACTGGAGCATGATCGACACCATGATCACCGATGGCCTGTGGGATGCCTTCAACGATTACCATATGGGTATCACGGCCGAGAACATCGTCGAAAAGTACGGCATCACCCGAGACGAGCAGGATGCTTTTGCCGCTGCCTCACAGCAGAAAGCCATCGCTGCACAAAAAGCCGGCTACTTTGACGGCCAGATTGTTCCGGTCACCATTCCCCAGCGCAAAGGCGACCCTCTGGTGGTGGACAAGGACGAATGCCCCCGCGACGGCGTCACCGGCGACAGCCTCGGAAAGCTGCGCCCGGCCTTCAAGAAAGACGGCTCGGTAACCGCTGGCAACGCCTCTTCCCTGAACGACGGCGCTGCCGTGGTCATGGTGTGCAGCGCAGACAAGGCGAAAGAGCTTGGCCTGACCCCGCTGGCAACCATCAAAGCCCACGCCAATGCCGGCGTGGACCCCACCATCATGGGCACCGGCCCGATTCCGGCCAGCCAGCGCTGCCTGGAGCGGGCGGGTTGGACTGTTGACGACCTGGACCTGATCGAAGCCAACGAAGCCTTCGCCGCCCAGGCGATTTCCGTCAACCGGGACCTGGGCTGGGACACCGCCAAGGTAAACGTGAACGGCGGCGCCATTGCCCTGGGTCACCCGATTGGCGCTTCCGGTTGCCGTATTCTGGTCAGCCTGCTGCACGAAATGACCCGCCGCGATGCCAGGAAAGGTCTGGCCACGCTATGTATTGGCGGTGGCATGGGTGTGGCCCTGGCCGTTGAGCGCTGATGCTGCACGTGGTCCTGTACGAGCCGGAGATACCGCCGAACACCGGCAATATCATCCGGCTCTGCGCCAACACCGGCTGCCAGCTGCACCTGATTGAACCCCTGGGCTTCTCCCTGGAGGACAAGCAGATGCGTCGGGCCGGGCTGGATTACAGCGAATACGCTACGGTAAAGATCCATCCGGATTACGACAGCTTTCTGGCCACCGAGCAGCCTTCGCGGCTGTTCGGTCTCACCACCAAGGGAAGTCGCCATTACCACGAGGTGGCGTTCCGGGACGGTGACTACCTGATGTTCGGGCCGGAGACCCGGGGCCTGCCGGAAGACGTGCGCGACGGGCTGCCCGCCGAACACCGTCTTCGGGTACCCATGCGTCCGGAAAGTCGCAGCCTCAACCTCTCCAATACCGCCGCTCTGGTGGTTTATGAGGCCTGGCGGCAACTTGGGTTTGAGGGCTCGATCTGACCAATCCCAGGTAATCACCCACAAAAAAACCGGCCGAAGCCGGTTTTTTTCGTTGAGCAGCTGCGCTTAGTGAGTCTGCTCTTCCTTGGCTTCACCCGCCGCTTCTTCCTGCTTGCGCTTGAGCGCCTGGGCATAGATCGCGTCGAAGTTAACCGGAGCCAGCATCAGGGCCGGGAAGCTGCCCTTGTTCACAATGCCGTCAATCGCTTCGCGGGCATAGGGGAACAGAATCGTCGGGCAGTAGGCGCCGAGCATCTGGCCAAGCTGCGGGCCTTCAATGCCGGAGATCATGAATACGCCGCCCTGCTGGATTTCGACGATGTACGCCACCTTCTCACCGACCTTGGCCGTTACGGTCAGGGACAGAACCACTTCATACTGGTTGTCGCTGATCTTGTTATGGGAGGTGTTCAGATCCAGGTTTACCTGGGGCTTCCACTGCTCCTGAAAAACCAGCGGAGAGTTGGGCGATTCAAAAGACAGGTCCTTCACATAGATGCGCTGAAGGGCAAACTGTGGTTGGTTCTGGTTGTCGTTGCCTGCGGCTTGCTGATTCTCAGCCATGATCAGTCCTTTCGTTCTCGTATTATGGGGCCAGGCCCGTTGTTATGTCGTCGTCTGCCGGAACAGTCTACTGCCAGGTTCCGAATGGTAATGTGAAACAGTGCGTCAGATCGCCACTCAGATCAAGCCCTGTTACTTTTTCACCAGGGGCAGATTGCTGGCCTTCCAGTCGGTAATACCACCGTTCAGGCGCACCACATTACTGAAGCCCTCGGCATTGAGCTGCTTGACCGCCATGGCGGCGTGCTGGCCCATCTTGTCGACAACGATAATCTGTTTTTCCTTGTGCTTGCTCAGCTCGTTAACGCGGCTTTTGAGACTGTTAAGCGGAATGTTCAGCGAGCCGGTAATGCGGCCTTCGTTGAAATCCTTGCGATCGCGGATATCCAGCACCACCGCTTCATCCTTGTTGATCAGCGTGACCGCGCCCTGGGCCGAGATCTTGGCACCGCCCCGGCGCGATTCCAGCACAATAATGGCCAGCAGGAACGCCACAAACAGCGACACCAGAATGTAGTGATTAACAACAAATTCAAACAAGCGGTCCATGAAACTACCCTGACAATTGATTTGGCCGGATTATACACACCCACACCGGCTCACAGAAGGCAGTCGCCCCGCCATGATAGCGCCAGCACATCGTGATCATGAGCAATGCTTCAGCGAACGCGCGTGGTCTGAGTAAATGAAAACGGTTACAATCTGCCCCACTCAAATTCTGTTCTTTTTGCAACCAAGCGGACGACACGATGACCGAGACGCGCAAGCCCACTGCACTGATAATTCTCGACGGCTGGGGCCACCGTGACCCGGCGGAAGACAATGCCATCTCCAACGCCAACACCCCGTTCTGGGACAGGATCTGGCAGAACCAGCCGAAAACCCTGATCAACACCTCAGGGATGTTTGTTGGCCTGCCCCAGGGCCAGATGGGCAACTCCGAAGTGGGCCATATGAATCTCGGCGCCGGCCGCGTGGTGTATCAGAGCCTGACGCGCATCGACAAAGATCTCGAAGATGGCGGTTTCCAGAAGAATGAGGCCCTTTGCAACGCCATCGACAAGGCTGTTGCCAATGGCAAGGCCGTACACCTGATGGGCCTGCTGTCTCCGGGCGGCGTCCACAGCCATGAAGATCATATTCTGGCGGCAGCTGAGCTGGCTGCAGCCCGTGGCGCCAAAGAAGTTTACATCCATGCCTTCCTGGATGGCCGTGACATGCCACCACGCAGTGCCCGCCCTTCTCTGGAAAAAGCCGCCGCGAAAATGAAAAGCCTGGGCGTTGGCCGGGTAGCCACCATCGTTGGCCGGTATTTTGCCATGGACCGGGACAACCGCTGGGATCGCGTGGAAGCGGCCTATAACGCCATGACCCTGGGCGAAGCCGAGTTCATCAGCGACGACCCGGTGGCGGCACTGGAACAGGCCTATGAGCGTGGCGAGAACGACGAATTCGTGAAGCCGACCCACATCCGGGCCGATGGCGAGCCCGAGGGCATCATCAATGACGGCGACGCCGTGCTGTTCATGAACTTCCGTGCCGACCGCGCCCGGGAAATGACCCGCACCTTCGTAGAGCAAGACTTCGACGGTTTCGACCGACGCAAGCACCCGGAACTGGCAGATTTCGTGATGCTCACCGAATATGCCGCTGACATCAAAACCTCCTGCGCCTACCCGCCCGAGCAACTGGCCAACGGCCTGGGCGAGTACATGGCGAAGCAAGGTAAAACCCAGCTGCGCATTGCCGAGACCGAGAAATACGCCCACGTGACCTTCTTCTTCAATGGCGGCCTGGAAACTCCCTTTGAAGGTGAAGATCGCATTCTGGTGCCGTCTCCCAAGGTGGCCACCTACGACCTGCAGCCGGAAATGAGCGCACCTGAGGTTACCGACAAACTGGTTGAAGCCATCAAGAGCGGCAAGTACGACCTGATCGTCTGCAACTACGCCAACGGCGATATGGTTGGCCACACCGGCAAGCTGGACGCCGCCATCAAGGCCGCCGAGTGCCTGGACCAGTGTGTGCAGCGCGTGGTGGAGGCTCTGGATGAAGTGGGTGGCGAAGCCTTGATTACCGCCGACCACGGCAACTGCGAGCAGATGACCGATCCCAACTCCGGCCAGGTACACACCTCCCACACCATTGGCCCCGTGCCTCTGGTTTACACCGGCCACCGCAAGGTGAACCTCCGGGATGACGGCAGCCTGTGCGATATCGCACCGACGCTGCTGGCCCTGATGGGTACCGAAAAGCCTTCGGAAATGACCGGGCACAGCCTGGTCGAGTTCGACTGATCGCTCCGCCGGTAAAGGTGTTGCGTAAACTGACCGTCGTGGTGCTGGCCCTCACATTGGGGGCTGCACCTTTGGGCGCCCAGCAGGATGTGACCCCCGAACAGGTCGAGGCGCTGAAGGAGCGTATCGCCGACATCGACCGCTGGCTGGCCGATGCCGAAGAAGACCGGTCAACCCTTGAACAGCAACTGGCGGCCACCGAGCGCACAATAAGCACCCTGACCCGGGAACGCCGTACCCTTCGGCAGCAGGTCCGGGAACAGCAGGAGCGCCTGGCCGAGCTTCGCGCCCAGGAAAGCGAGCTGGCCAATACCCTCGAACAGCAACGGGAAAACCTGAAACTACAGATTCGGGCAGCCTGGATGGAAGGCGACGCGCCGGCTCTGAAAGTGCTGTTGAACGAGATTGAGCCCGGCGAAGTTGCCCGCACCCTGACCTACTATGAATACCTGAGCAAGAATACCGTCTCCCGCCTGGAAGCGTTCCAGCGCAGCCTTCAGGAACTGAAAGCCGCCCGCGCCGCCGTTCAGGCCACCCGCACCGAACTGGCCAAGACCGAAGCCGATCTGGAACAGCGCCAGCAGCAACTGACCCAGAGCCGGCAGGATCGGGCCAGAACACTGGCCGCCCTGAATGACGACATCCAGAACCGCCGTAGCGAGCGCCAATCCCTGGAAGCCGATCGCCAGCGCCTGGAGCAATTGCTGAAAGAGGTGCAGCAGGCCATTGCCAGCATTCCGGCCCCGAACGAATCCAGTCCGTTCAAATCCCGCCGCGACAAACTGCCCTGGCCCGCGAAAGGGCGGGTAGTCAGCAATTACGGCGCCGTGTACGCCGATGGCAAACTGCGCCGTAACGGCATCCTGATGAATACCGCCGAAGAGGCAGAGATCAAAGCCGTGCACTATGGCCGTGTGGTATTTGCCAACTGGCTGCGCGGGTTCGGGCTGATCACCATCATTGACCACGGCGATGGCTACATGACCCTCTACGGCCACAGCAGCAGCTTGTTCACAACCCCCGGTGACTGGGTGCGCCCGGGCGAGACCATTGCCCTGGCCGGACGCACCGGCGGCACCGAGGACCCGGCCGTGTATTTCGAGGTACGTAGCAACGGCAAACCCGTGAATCCCAGGAGCTGGCTGGGCAAGCCATAACAGGGCTGACAAACGGCGTTGCGGGCGCCATACTGTCCGGGTCAGGAACCAGTCCAACTATTGGAAACCAAACAGGATATGTGAATGAAACGGGCCAGAAGTACACTCAAGACCTCGCCATTGCGCACCATGATTCTTGCCACCTGTTGTTTCACAGCCCCCGGACTGGCCCTGGCGCAGGATCAGGACGCTCAGACCCAGCAGATTCTGGACTCCATTCAGAGTGGCGAGCGGGTTGAACTGAAACTTCCAGACCCGGAAGAACAACTGCCGCTGGAAGACCTGCGCAAGTTCACCGAAGTGTTCAGCCGCATCAAAGACGCCTACGTGGAAGATGTCTCCGACACCCAACTGCTCGAGAGCGCCATCAAAGGCATGCTGTCCGACCTGGACCCGCACTCTACCTACCTGGCCCCCAAGGATTACGAGGAACTGGAGGAAAGTACCTCCGGGGAATTTGGCGGGCTTGGCATTGAAGTGGGCATGGAGAACGGCTTTGTCAAAGTCATCTCCCCCATCGACGACACCCCGGCCCAGAAAGCGGGCGTTCAAGCCGGCGACCTGATCATCAAGCTGGACGAAAAGCCGGTGAAAGGAATGTCGCTGGAAGAAGCCGTTAACCTGATGCGCGGCAAACCCGGCACGGTGCTTACTCTGACCATCATGCGCGAGGGCGAAAGTGCGCCTATCGAGATTGATGTCACCCGGGATGTGATCAAAGTCACCAGCGTTAAATCCCGGATGATCGATAACGGCTACGGCTATGTCCGTGTCACGCAATTCCAGGCCGAGACTGGCCGGCAGTTCCTGAAAGCCCTCAGCGATCTGGAAGACGAACACGGCAACGATCTGGACGGCCTGATCATTGACCTTCGCAACAACCCCGGCGGTGTGTTGCAAGCTGCCGTAGAGACCGCGGATGCCCTGCTGGACGAAGGCCTGATTGTTTACACCGAAGGCCGTATCCAGAGTTCACGCCTGCGCTTCAGTGCCAAACCCGGCGACGTCATGGCTGGCACACCTATTGTCGTGCTAATCAACGGTGGCTCTGCTTCCGCGTCGGAAATCCTTGCCGGCGCGCTCCAGGACCATGAACGTGCGGTGGTGATGGGTACCCAGTCCTTCGGCAAGGGCAGTGTTCAGACGGTTATACCGCTGGACGAGACCCACGCCATCAAAATGACCACAGCCCGTTATTTCACGCCGGATGGTCGCTCCATCCAGGCCACCGGCATCAAGCCGGACATCGAGGTGCGCCCGGCGGAATTGAAAGAACTCGACAGCAGACCATTCTTCACCGAAGCCGACCTGAGCGGTCATCTTGAAGGGGAGAATGAGGAGGAGGCCCGCAAGGCCAGAGAACAGGCTGCGGAAGCACAGGCTTCTGCGGCCGACCGGGACTATCAGCTGCGGTCGGCCCTGAACCTGCTGAAGGGCTTGCACATCCTTAACCGGAAGAACGACAGCAAGCCGCAGGAAAACGCCCAGTGACTTTACGTTCTACCCTCGCGCTGCTGGCGCTTCTGGCCATCAGCCCTGTCGCTGCGTTTGCGTCAGGGCCGGGTGAACCCCAGCAGCCCACCATTGCCATCATTATTGATGACATGGGCCACAATCGGTACGAGGGCGAGCGACTGGCAAAGCTTGACCAGCCCCTGACACTGGCCTTCCTGCCTTACCGGCGCCACACAGTTCCCTTGGCGAAGCTGGCCCACGCCCAATCCAAGGAAATCATGTTGCACGCCCCGATGGCCAACACCCGCAACTTCGGTCTCGGCCCGGGCGGACTGACACCGGATATGGACGAGCCGACCATCACCACCACCCTGCGCCGGGCACTGCAGTCCATTCCCTTTGTCAGCGGTGTGAACAATCACATGGGCAGCCTGCTTACCCAGCAACTGGAACCCATGGACTGGGTCATGAAAGAGCTGGACCGCTACCCGGTGTATTTCGTCGACAGCCGCACCATTGCCAATTCCATCGCCGGCAGTGTGGCCGATGCCTACAACATCCCGAGCCTGACGCGCGATGTGTTTCTCGATCACGAACAGACGGAAGAGTTTGTCGACAAACAGTTCAAACTGCTGATTCAGACCGCCAGGGAAAAAGGCACGGCCATTGGTATCGGACACCCGCACAAGGTCACCGTGGATTATCTGGAGAAGCACCTGCCGATGCTGGATGAACAGGGCATTGCCATCGCCACGGTCAGTGGTCTCTGGGCCATGCGTAACGGTAATCGGGAGATGTTTGCGGAAGGTGAGAAGCAGGCCATTCGGCCTGCCTATGCACGCAGCAATTAATCGCGGACTTCGATGCCCTGAGCCTTCATAAAGGCTTTGGCTTCAGGGATGGTGTGCTGACCGAAGTGGAAGATGGATGCCGCCAACACCGCGTCTGCACCACCCTGGGTAACGCCATCCGCCAGATGCTGTAGCTCACCGACACCACCTGAAGCAATCACCGGTACGACTACCGCATCGCTGATGGCACGGGTCAGGCCAAGATCAAAGCCGATCTTGGTGCCATCACGATCCATACTGGTCAGCAGCAACTCCCCTGCCCCCAGCTCAACCATTTTCTTCGCCCACTCTACGGCATCCAGCCCGGTTGGCTTGCGACCGCCGTGGGTAAAGATTTCCCATCGCGGCTCCTCGCCTTCTGCGCTCACACGCTTGGCATCAATGGCGACGACAATGCATTGCCGGCCAAAACGCTCCGCTGCCTCCCGCACAAACTCGGGATTGAAGACTGCGGCCGTATTGATGGAGACCTTGTCGGCTCCGGCATTGAGCAGTTTGCGGATATCATCGACGGTGCGCACGCCACCGCCCACGGTCAGCGGGATGAACACTTCCGCCGCCATGCGCTCTACCGTTTCGTAGGTGGTATCGCGGCTTTCGCTGCTGGCCGTGATGTCCAGGAAAGTGATCTCGTCCGCGCCCTGCTCATTGTAGCGACGGGCCACTTCCACCGGGTCGCCGGCGTCGCGGATATCGACAAAATTCACGCCTTTAACCACACGGCCTTTGTCGACGTCCAGACAGGGGATGATGCGTTTTGCCAATGCCATTGTCAGTCCTCAGTTTTTCAGGCTGTCGCAATAGGCTTGCGCTTCCGCCACATCCAGAGTGCCTTCGTAGATGGCGCGGCCGGTGATAGCACCGATGACACCTGTGTCGGCAACGTTGGCCAGGCGCTTGAGGTCGTCCATGTTGGTAACGCCGCCAGACGCAATCACCGGGATGCCACCTTCCTCTGCCAGCTTGGCGGTGGCTTCGACGTTCACGCCCTGCATCATGCCGTCACGGGCGATGTCGGTGTAAACGATTGAGGATACGCCGTCGTTGGCGAAGCGCTTGGCAAGATCTACCGCCATGACTTCAGAGACTTCGGCCCAGCCGTCGGTGGCGACGCGACCGTCTTTCGCGTCCAGACCCACAATAATGTGGCCGGGGAATTCCTTGCACATTTCGGTGACAAACTCAGGCTCTTTAACCGCCTTGGTGCCGATGATGACCCACTGAACACCAGCCTTCAGATAGGCCTCAATGGTTTCCGCCGAGCGGATGCCACCACCAATCTGAATAGGCAGATTCGGGTACTTCACCGCAATTGCCTTTACGATCTCACCGTTTACCGGTTCACCGGCGAAGGCGCCATTAAGGTCAACCAGATGCAGGCGACGGGCGCCAGCCTCGACCCACTTGGTGGCCATGTCGACGGGGTCGTCACCGAATACGGTAGAGTCTTCCATGCGGCCCTGGCGCAGTCTTACGCATTTGCCGTCTTTCAGATCGATAGCGGGGATAATCAGCATGTTCCGGTCCAGTTCGTAAAGTTTTCCAGCAACTGCAGTCCCGCCCGGGCACTTTTCTCAGGGTGGAACTGCACTGCAAAGATGTTGTCTCTCGCCACCGCTGCCGCCAGGTCGACACCATAATGGGTGCGGCCAGCCATATCGGCGTTGCCTTCGGCTTCGGCGTAGTAGCTGTGCACAAAGTAGAAGCGATCACCGTCCGGAATGTTGTGCCAGAGCGGGTGGTCCAGCGTGTGGTACACCTGGTTCCAGCCCATGTGGGGCACTTTCAGGCGTTCGCCGTTTTCGGTGAGGTTGTCGCCGAAGTAACGAACTTCAGACGGGAACAGGCCGATACCTTCCACACCGCCGTTTTCTTCGCTGCGGGCCATCAGGGCCTGCATCCCAACGCAGATGCCGAGGAATGGGCGGTCCTGGGAGACTTCTTTGACGAGCTCAACCACGCCCAAACGGTGCATTTCGGCCATGCAGTCACGGATGGCGCCTACACCGGGCAGAATCACCCGGTCAGCTTCACGGATTTTGGCGGCATCGTCTGTAACCAGTACGGTGCAGTCCGGGGCCACGTGCTCCACGGCTTTGCGGGCGGAATGCAGGTTGCCCATGCCGTAGTCGATGATGGCGACGGTCTTCATGGTGGTTCTATTCCTATCGGTGACCGGTTACAGGGCGCCTTTGGTGGACGGGGTGATGCCCGCCATGCGCTCGTCCATTTCAATCGCCATGCGCAGTGCGCGACCGAAGGCTTTGAACACGGTTTCGATCTGGTGATGGGTGTTCTTGCCCTTCAGGTTGTCGATGTGCAGGGTCACCATGGAGTGATTCACAAAGCCCTGGAAGAACTCTGCGAACAGATCGACGTCAAACCCGCCCACGCTGGCGCGGGTGTAGGGTACGTCCATGAGCAAACCGGGGCGGCCGGACAGGTCGATGACCACGCGTGACAAAGCTTCATCCAGGGGCACATAAGCGTGGCCATAGCGGCGAATGCCTTTTTTGTCGCCCACAGCCTGCTTGAAGGCCTGGCCCAGAGTGATGCCGATGTCCTCCACGGTGTGGTGGTCATCGATGTGCAGGTCGCCCTTGCAGGTAATATCCAGATCCACCAGGCCGTGGCGGGCAATCTGGTCCATCATGTGTTCAAGGAAAGGCACACCGGTGTCGAAATTGGCTTTGCCGGTGCCATCGAGATTGATCTCGACGGTAATCTGGGTTTCGAGGGTATTGCGTTCTACCCGAGCCTTGCGTTCGGCCATGGAGACTCCGTTGAAAACTGGCTTGCTACCGTAAACTTTGTTTGCGGATTATACCTGTTAACTCAACTGGAGTCCCGCAACCGGATCAATCACCCTGATAGCTCAGAACGCTTTTTTCAGGTTGGCCATGTAGGTGTCCACGAGGCTGTTGAACTCGTGCTTGATCACCGGGCTGATGGCCAGCTTGAGCAGGCTCGGCAGGGGAACGGTCAGCTCTGCGCTGGTCTGGAATCTTACTGCGGTAGCGTTGTCGCCCTTGGCACTCAGGGTCCAGGAACCACTGACAACCCCGTTGCCCTCGCCTTTGATGGGCGACCAGGTGATCTTGCCGGCCTCTTTGTCAGCGTGGTAGGTGCAGGCGTAAACCGATTGAATAGCGTGTTTGTCGACGCCCACTTTTTCCATTTCCCAGCGGTAGGCGTTATCGCCCAGGTCCACCAGTTTATCGACTTTCGGGAAGTGGCTGGCAGATTTGGGAACGTCTGCCAACAGATCGAAGACTTCATCATAGCTCGCCGGAATTTCCAGATCCCGGTTCAGCTCAATCGATACGGTAATGGCCACAGCCGACTCCTTCTTATGTTTATTTGTGCCTCGGGGCTGGCTGCCCCGGCGGATAAGTTGGGGGTGTATTTTGACCCAAGACTACCGCATTGTCATATTCCTGCACTGTTAATTTGCTAACCCTGCGTTATCCTTTGCTTTATTCACGCAATAAAACGCCGGCTACCAGCCTGCCGACAGGAAAAGGAACCCAGCCATGAAAGCTATCCGCTATGCGATCTACGCCGTTATTGCGCTGCTGTTACTGGCAGTGGCCGCCGTCGCCATTGCGGTTGCGGTGATCAACCCCAACGATTACAAACCCCAGATTGAAGCGGCTGTTGAGAAGCAGACCAATCTGGACCTGATGCTGGAGGGCGACATCGGCTGGTCTTTCATTCCTCTGGGCCTGGAGCTGAATGAGGTAGAGGCCAACCTTGACGGCGAGAGGTTTGTCGCACTGGAGCAACTGATTGCCCAGATTGATTTCTGGTCTCTGATTGCCATGTCTCCGCAGGTAAACACCTTCCTGCTGAATGGCCTGGATGCCCACCTGGAAGTTAACGAGCAGGGCGAAGGCAACTGGACCCGGATAATGCGGGAGCAAAACGCCACCGCAGAGGCTGGCACCGATGCTGCCGAACAACAACCCGTCCAGGAAACCGCCGAGCCTGAGCCACAATCCGCCAGCGGTGAGGCTCTCAACTTTAATGTCGAGAACGTTGAAATCAGTAACGCCAGCGTTCACTACAACGATCTGAGCACTGGTCAGTCCGTTACGCTGGAGGACTTCACGGTGACCGCCAGTGATATCACCCTCGGTTCCGAATTCCCCCTGGATATCCGCTTCCGTGTTGAGACCAGCCAGCCGCAGTTTGCGGTTGACGGAAGCATAAACGCCCGCATCCAGGCAAACCAGGCGCTCAACGAATTTGCGGTATCTGGCCTGAACGCGGTATTTGATATGTCGGGCGAGCCGTTTGGTGGCGAATCGGTGACCGCAGAACTGGCCGGCTCCCTGGCCGCCAACCTGGAAAACGAAACCGCGTCCCTGAGCGACTTCTCCGCCAGCCTGGCCAATCTCAGCCTCAATACCAACCTGAATGTAAAAGGCTTTGGCGACAAACCGGCTCTGGACGGTCGCATTGAGATTTCCGAGTTTTCCCTGAAGGAGCTTCTCAACAATCTGGGACAACCCGCTATTGAAACCACGGACCCTGAGGTACTGAAAGCGATCGCGCTATCGACCAACCTGGGTGGCGAGCCCGGCGTTGTCGCGCTGTCTGACCTTGTCATTACCCTGGATGATACCCGCTTCAACGGTGGCGGCAGCTACAACCTCGCCACAGGTGGGCTGGTGTTCGACCTTGAGGGTGACAAGCTGAATGCTGATCGTTACCTGCCGCCCTCGGCCGAAGGCGATTCGCAAGGAGCAGGCAACGGCGAAACACAGACCGACAGCAACACTCAAACAACTGGGGCATCCCAGCCTGAAACCGACCTGCTGCCACTGGACACTCTGCGCACCCTGCTGCTGGACATTGATTTCGGCCTGGGCGAGCTGATTGTCAGCAACCTCACCATCAACGACATCGCCGCCAGCACCACCGCCAAAGATGGACTGCTGCAAGTGGACGAATTCAGCGGCAAGCTCTATTACGGCAGCTTTGGCGCCAACGCCACCATCGACGCCCGTACCGACAACCCGAAATGGCGCATCCGCTCGGACGTTACCAACGTACGGACGTTGCCGTTGTTAACCGATCTGGCCGAGGTAGACATGCTCTCTGGCGGTGCCAATATGAAAGTGGCTGTCGATACCACTGGCAACCGGATTTCTGCCCTGCGTGAAAACGCCAACGGCGAGATCAGCTTTAACCTGGCCGAAGGCGAGTTCCGCCAGATGAACCTGACCCGTATGGCCTGCCAGGGTATCGCCCTCGCCAACCAGGAATCCCTGACGACTACCGACTGGGGCACGACTACACCATTCAACGACATGCGGGGCACACTGAAAATCGACGGTAACACCCTGAACAACACCGATCTGGTCGCGGCGCTTGCGGGCATGCGCCTTGAGGGAAACGGCACCGTTAATCTTGAGCAAACCGACCTGGACTACGAACTCGGCCTGCGCATAGTTGGTGAAATTCACCGGGACGAAGCCTGTCGCGTGACCGAGTATGTGGAAAACGTGGTCATTCCGGTGGAATGCCGGGGCAACTTCGCCGAAGACCCGGCCGGCTTGTGTTCGTTTGACGGCTCCCGCTTCCGGGATACCCTGAAAGACATTGCGGCCAACGCTGCCAAGGCGAAAGCCCGCGAAGAAGTGGATCGCGCCAAAGAAAAAGCAGAAGAGAAGGTGCAGGAAAAACTGAAAGAGAAGCTGGGCGAGGATGCCGGCGAGAAGGTGAAGGACGCCCTGAAGGGACTGTTCAACTGATGCCGGACCGTTTTGCCGACAAACTGCTTCGCTGGTACGACCAACACGGCAGGCACGACCTGCCGTGGCATCACAACCGCAACGCTTACCGGGTGTGGGTGTCGGAGATCATGCTCCAACAAACCCAGGTAACCACGGTGATTCCCTACTTTGAGGCGTTCATGGCCCGTTTTCCCGATGTGCACGCCCTCGCCTCCGCGCCAGTCGATGATGTGCTCGGCCATTGGTCCGGCCTGGGCTATTACGCTCGGGCACGCAACCTGCACAAGGCCGCAAAACAGGTAGTGGATGAGTTCGACGGCGAATTCCCGGCCGACCAGGAGCAACTCGAAAGCCTCACAGGAATTGGCCGCTCTACCGCCGCCGCCATTGTCGCCCAGGCCTTTGAAAAACGCGCAACCATCCTGGATGGCAACGTAAAACGCGTGCTGGCGCGCTACCACGCCGTGCCCGGATGGCCGGGACAGACTGCCGTGCTGAACCAGCTCTGGGTGCACGCGGAGAGCCACACGCCAGAAGCCCGAATCAAAGACTACACTCAGGCGATCATGGACCTGGGCGCCATGGTGTGTACCCGCAGCAAACCCGGGTGTGAGGCCTGCCCCGTGAAGGATGGCTGCCTGGCCTACGCCCGTGACGAGATTCGCCTGTACCCCGGTTCAAAGCCCAAGAAGGAAAAACCGGAAAAAACCACCTGGATGCTGATCCTGGAGGATGCCGAAGGCCGTATTCTGCTGGAACGCAGGCCACCCAGCGGCATCTGGGGCGGCCTGTGGAGCCTGCCCGAACTGGACCCGGCCTATGGCGCAGATGAACTGCAGGACGCCTGTGCCAGGGAGCTGGGGCTGAACTGCCACAACCCGGAACCCATCAGCGGTTTTCGCCACACCTTCAGCCATTATCATCTGCACATCCAACCGGTGCGCCTGCCCGTGGCCGGCAACACCCAGGTTCGCGATTCCGACCGCTTGCGCTGGCTGCACCGGGATGAAGCCCTCAGCCTGGGACTGCCTGCCCCGATCCGAACCCTGCTGACGGAACCCGAGCAAGCCACCCTGCTGTAACCAAGCCAAGGTGCCGGATGGTCTGTTATCATGCCGGCATACTGACCTCAGCACAGGAGCCGACATGAGCCGCACTGTATTCTGCCGCAAGTACCAGAAAGAACTGGAAGGCTTGGCCATGCCCCCGATGCCCGGCCCCAAAGGCCAGGATATCTACGAGAATGTATCCAAACTGGCCTGGGAAGAATGGCAGAATCAGCAGACCATGCTGATCAACGAAAAACACCTGAGCCTGATGGACGTGAACAACCGGAAATACCTGCAGGCGCAGATGGACCGGTTCTTCAACAACGAGCCGTTCGACCAGGCCGAAGGCTATGTACCGCCTGAAAAATAGGACGATTGATCAAGGCCTGAACAACCGGCAAAAACTTCCGAAAATTTTTGCCGGCCGGCCTTGACTCCCAACCCCTAAACCGGTTTAATAGCGCCCCGTTGCAGCACACAGCTCAACACGCCCGGATAGCTCAGTTGGTAGAGCAGGGGATTGAAAATCCCCGTGTCGGTGGTTCGATTCCGCCTCCGGGCACCACTAATATCAAGCCGAATCAAGAACTTACCATGAGTAAGAGTTGATTCGGCTTTTTAGTTTCTGGCGACGCCAATACGCTCTGATACGTTGGTTTACGCTGGATTACGTTGGCGCCCTTCCCCTCCATTCCCCCTTCTAAATACCTTCAAACAATTGGAGGTATCAGTGACTACAGCAGTCAAGAAACGCACAAGCACATTCAGCGAGAAAGCGAAGAAAGAATTGGCTCCGGGTCAGGAGATCAGCGAGAACGGTATTATTTATCGCAAGCGCAAGGATGGATGCGGCACCTGGCGCTACGACTTCACCCAATCCGGCATCAGACATAAAGGCGTTATTGGGTCTGACCGCGATGGCGTGACTCTTAGCCAGGCTCGGGATGTCGTCTCAGAAATTCGAGCCAAGGCAATCACCGAGCGCATGAGTGGTCGCACGGGTCGCTCTACACAATCCACCCGCCTATTTAGAGAGGTCGCCAAAGAGTACCTGGATTGGAGTGAAACCCATCACCAAGACCACAGGCACAACGTCAGCCGGATGAACAACCACCTGCTTCCCCGGTTTGGCGAACGCCGCCTGGGTGACATGACCACAGCGATGATCGAGACCATGCGTACCGAGCTGCGACGCGCCGAGGTAAGTGCCCAAACAATCCAACGAATTGTAAGCTTGCTTTCCTGCACGTTCGATTTCGCACAAAAGTCAGACCCGAATCTCGATAACCCAACGACACGACTCAGCCGCGTAAAGCATCAAAAAAAGGAGGTTGTACCGTTTACACGCGAAGAAACAGACGCCCTCCGTAACCGTCCGGTGATTCCACCTTGAGCCAAATCGCCTGCCGACCAAAAGGCTCGAAGCTTACCACCCGGTCGATTCCGGTCAGATCCAGAAACGCCTCGTCGATGGAGTAGACATCCACTCTCGATGCCAGAGCTTCCAGGGTCGTCATCACCCGCCGGCTTATATCGCCATTTGTGTGGAATAGAGAATCAATTGGAACGGGGGCTTTGCTCGCCCCCCCTTGAACTTCTCATACCCAACCTGTTTGGCTATAGCTACTGAGGAGATCGCGGTGGCCCACCAAATCTTCCGGTCATCCTGTTCAATTACACCGCTAGCCGTACCCAGGAGGTGCCGCAGCGCCTCCTGGAGGCAGAAAGGCGTCGAGCGTATAGGTTGCTGGGCATGCGCGGCGCAAGTTCATCAGAAAACTCAATCCAAGGGCAAGATCGGCCGAGCGGAGATGGCACTGACTCTTATCAACAAGCTCTACGGCATCGAGCGCGACATGGAAGAGGCGGGCGATGCCCAGCGATACCAGACGCGCCAGTCGCAAAGCCAGGCTTTCCTGGAGCAACTGAAAGCTAGGCTGGACAAAACCCCTCCCCAGGTCACGTCGTCAAAGTGCCTTGGGCAAGCAATCAATTGCCTTGCGAGCAACTGGTTAAAGCTGATCCGCTACATCGAAAGGGGGACACCTGCCCATCGACAACAACCCTGCCGAGCGGGCGAGCCACCTTCTCATGTACATATGACCAAAGCGTCGCCCGTCTCCTCCCGTTATGTCATGCCTACCCACGACGGAGTATTGACGGTCTCTGTGCGCCAGAGCATAGTTTTCCCGAAGGGCGCTTAGGTACATATCTTCATGTGCTGTCCAGGCGCAGTTGCGTTTAGAGTACGTGTCCAATCAGTTTTAAATGGGTGTGAACATGAGAGCAGAAACTGAATCGCGGATTTTTTCGGTGGATGAATATGTTCGTCCGTCTAACGGCGAACCGATTCGTTCGGTTGTTCTGGAAACCAATGACTCTGTCGTCGTTGTTTGGCACGCCCACCCTGGGCAGGAAATAGCTTCCCATGTACATCCTCACGGCCAAGATACTTGGACGGTTATCTCAGGTGAAGCCGAATATCATCAAGGTAACGGCATAGTCACTCATCTTAAAGCTGGAGATATTGCGATCGCAAAACCTGGGCAGGTACATGGTGCAATGAACTCTGGCCCCGAACCTTTTATATTTGTTTCAGTGGTTGCGCCGGGCAATGCCGGTTTTGCGTTGGCTGAGAAATAGGCGAAAGGCCTGAGAGGAAACTGATGAATACACGATTATTTACGTTCGCTGGTGGAGAAACGGGTGTTTGGCGCGTTGTTCGGATGGATGCCGTGGCGGGAGCCCCTCTCCCTGGAATCCCCCGGCTCGACGTAGCCGCTGGCTCTGTTTCGCCGCAGCCTTTGGGCACCAAATGGCTTCTTCGCGGGATAACGAGTAACGAGCGTTATGTCGTGCGTGAAGAGAAGGATCGTCTCGTGGCGAAGCAGCCAAGTTTGGGTCGAGCAGAGGCCACCTGTGCCGCCCTGATCCCTATCCGGAAAAACCCCTCATGGTGGGGACTGGCTCAAGACGAACGCCGGAAGATTTTTGAGGAGCAGTCCCGTCACATTCACATTGGGCTCCAATATCTCCCTGCTGTGGCCCGTCGTCTCCACCATTGTCGGGACCTGGGCGAGAGCGAACCCTTCGACTTCTTGACGTGGTTCGAATATTCCCCGTCTGATGAGCCGGGCTTTAACAGGCTTTTGGCCGAACTCCGGGCCTCGGTGGAGTGGAAGTATGTCGACAGAGAAATCGACATCCGGCTAGTGCATGAGCCGGCCTAGTATCAGGTTTAACTGCGATCTCCGTGCGGCATACACCTGCGACACCCGCAGCCCAGCAAAGCCCGGAAAATCTAGTGTGTCTAATAACTTAGGAGTAACACGACACGTATGCCTAGCGAGCCACCAGTCGCTTGGGAAATTTTCTACTTATGGCCTCCTCTTTCTCTCATCGATCTCCCAGGGCATATCCTGCCGTCTAGAGTTGGCACCTTGTCCAGCTTTCGAAGAAGGCTCTCCATACACGTCCGGCCTACACCTTGTTAGGTATGGCCGGTTTCCAGTTGTGGGGCAATAGCTCGTCGATGGCGTTGTTCTTCTGTGTCGGCAGGCGAGTCAGCACATCCTTCAGGTAGGCATAGGGATCATGCCGATTCAGCTTCGCTGACTGTATTAGGGTCATGACCGCAGCCGCACGTTGACCACTGCGCAGTGAACCCGCAAACAGCCAATTGCTGCGCCCCAGCGCCCAGGGTCGGATCTGGTTTTCCACCCAGTTGTTGTCGATGGGCACAGCGCCATCGTCCAGGTAGCGCGTCAGCGCTTCCCAACGTTTGAGGCTGTAATCCAGGGCTTTGGCCGTGCCGGAGCCATCCGGCACTTTCTGGCGATGGGCCAGCATCCACTGATGCAGCGCATCGGCAAGGGGTTTGGCTTTGGTTTGCCGGATTTCCCGCCGCATATCCGGTGGCAGATCTTTGGTTTCCCGCTCGATCTCGTAGAGTCCACCGATGTATTCCAAGGCCTTGGCCGCCAATTCGCTCTTGTTGGCCTCGTGCAGGTCATAGAACTTGCGCCGGGCGTGGGCCATACAGCCGATTTCGGTAATGCCGTTGCCGAACCCGGCCTTGTAGCCAGCGTAATCATCACAGACCAGCTTGCCCCGCCAGTCACCCAGGAAGGTTCGGGCGTGTTCGCCTGCACGGCTGGGTGCGAAGTCGTAAATAGCTGCCTTCAGGTCGGCAAACGGTGTGGTGCAGTAGGCCCAGACGTAGGCCTTGTGGGTTTTCTTCTTGCCCGGGGCCAGCATGCTGACCGGGGTTTCATCGGCATGCAGAACACTGTGTTCCAGCAGAGTATTTCTCAACGCATCCACCAGCGGCTGCAACTGCACACCACAGGCACCCACCCATTCGGCCAGGGTGGAGCGCGGGATTTCCAGGCCGGCACGGCCGAACATGCGTTCCTGACGGTACAGCGGCAGATGGTCGGCATACTTGGCCACCAGCACCTGGGCCAGCAGGCCAGCGGTGGGGATGCCTTTGTCGATCACCTGCGGTGGCACCGGTGCCTGGATCAACGTCTCGCAGCTGTCGCAGGCCCATTTGCCCCGGATGTGACGTTCAACGGTGAACTCACCCGGGACATAATCCAGCTTCTCGCTGACGTCTTCGCCAATGCGCTTGAGCTGGCAGCCACACTGGCATTGAGTATTTTCTGGCTCGTGGTGGATCAGGGTGCGGGGCAGTTCCGGTGGCAGCGGTGTGCGTTTGGGTTGCTGCTTTGGCCGAGCGGCTTTCTGCTCCTCGGTCATCGCCTGTTCCAGTTCGACCTCGATGGAGGCCAGGTCGCTGTCGATCAGTTCGTCCAGCAGTTTTCCCTGAACCGCGTCCAGCTGCTCGCTACGCCGGGCGTACTTATGGCGCTTGAGAATGGCCACTTCGTGGGTCAGCTTCTCGATGACCGCATCACGGTGCACCAGAGCCCGCTCTTTGTTATCAACACGATCAAACAGTTCCGTAGCGAGAGCACGGAGCTGACCGGCAGAGAGTTGGTTGATGTCGGGGCGCTGAGTCATGCCCCTTAGTATGCCAAGCCCTTGTACTGCAAGCGATTCGCAGTTCTGGCTATGGCGGTATTGCTCAGCTTGTGGTTACAGGATTGAGATGACGCCATCGGCCCCAATACGTTGCCATGGCAGGCCCTGAACGAGGGCGGATAACTGTTCTTCGGTCAGACATAACTGTTTGCCTCGCCAGGATTCGCCCCAGTGGAACTTGCCCCGGTTTAGACGACGGGCACACAGCCAGATGCCGAGGCCATCATGGATCAGCACCTTCATCCGGTTGCCTCGCTTGTTGGCAAACAGGTAGGCGCAATGGGGTCTGGCCGAACCGAAGACCTGAACGACTCGTGCCAGAGCTTTATCCGGTCCCGCCCGCATGTCCAGCGGTTCGGTGGCCAGCCAGATCTCATCAATGCGGATCATCCCAACAGATCCCGCAACAAGGCGGCACACTGGTGGGCCTGCTCCGCAGGCCACTCCACGACAACCGCGCCACTGGCGCGGGGAATCTCGATGCGGATGGTGCTACGCTTGTCCGAGACCGAGTGGTGGCTCCGTGCTGAAGTTGCTGCTGGCAGATTGACCGGCACGAACTCCGGCGTTGTCGCTGGTGCTTTAGGCACTCGTCGCGCCTCCTTGATCCAGCGTCGGACCATGTTGGCGTTGAGGCCATTACACAGAGCGATCCGGGAGACGGATGCGCCCGGATCTCGGCACTGGGCGACAATCCCGGCTTTGAATTCCCGGGAAAACCGGCGACGGCGTTGGCAGGGTTTGGTTACGCTTAATTCGTTCATGTTAAGTGTCCACTAGAAAATAAGTGGACACTATCCTGACGACGGCAGCGCCAGGCTCAAGATGGGATCACCGGACGCTTACCGCCCTCCTCAATATTGGCGCAATTCAGTACAACACAGTCACGCGTGGTCCCAACAAGGGTAAGAAAACTGAGAACAAAGCCAAAACGGCTGAGTTCCGGGCAATGATTGGGCTTTCTCTCTTCGCCGGACTCAGGGCGTCAGAAGCCTTGGGACTGACGTGGGAAAACGTCGATCTGGAACGGGGGCTAATTCGAGTAAATCAGGTTGCGATGGAGGGCACCATCCGGAACTCCACGAAAACCTATAAGCCTCGCGTGGTGCCTATAACAGGCTCATTGAAGCCACTGCTTGAAGACCTCAGACAGCACCACATTCAAGCCCAAAGAGAGACTGGACTGCTGCTATCGAGAAACGGAGTTGACCCCTACAACCAAATTCCAGTGATGTTTGGTCGCGTGAGAAAACAAGCGGGCGTCACATCCGAAAAAGGTCATCATGCACTACGACACACCTTTGCAACGCGAGCCTCAGAGAAAAATATCGACCTCAAAACGATTCAACGATGGTTAGGACACGCGAGCATCGCCACAACGATGATTTACGTGCATTCGACAGAAGAGCATCTGGAGTCAGCGGCAAAGCTTCTGGATTGATGAGCCATTCTGGACACTGTAGACGTTATTGCTAGGGTGCATTCGGTGCTTGGCAGAATCGTGTCCAAGATCAGAGGTTATATGCTACGCTCTCCTGACCCCCATAGAAGTGTGGGGCGACAACACTCCGACGGGAGTGGAAATCAGGTTCTTAGGGAACTAACGGGTGCCCAGTACTTCAATGGGGAAGATGCTCCAAGGCTTCGACCAAATGGAAACTTACTTTTGCATGGTTGTACCCGTGGGAAGCCCGTTCATTGGACGGGCTTTTTGTTTTTATGAGTAATCGTTTCGAAGACTATCTTGCGCTGGTCATAGAAGAGGAAGCCCAAAAGCTAATCGACCGCTACCACGCGTACCACAACTTTCTTCATCTAGAGCACAAACGTAACAAGGAGAGGGTTCTCGACGCGCCAGATAAGGAGGTAAAAACTCCCGACTATTGGCGAATCGATCTTAAGGAGGGTCTGATTAACGCCTGATTTATCGCTGAATCGCTTTTCAACTCGAAAAAAAGCCATTCAAGCGCGATTTTGGCGTTATCACCCTCTGTTTTGTTCGATTTTTGCCTATTTCCC